>JBEGTX010000174.1:0-27187 GCA_041179165.1 Pseudomonadota bacterium
TCGCCTTGATCACGAGAACTTCGCGGTTTCATGCCCGCTCGCCCTGCTCGGCAGCGCCTTCTATCCGGTTCTTGTTCATCGGCTCGCAGCTTCGCTCCACGCTTCCTTTCCACACTCGGTCACCCTCATGCAGTTGCGCTTCGCTTCACTCGCTGTGATCAACTTGCGGGAGGACTTGCACCTCCAAGAGTGCGCCCGTGCCGGGCGCACATGAAAAAACCGACGGGGCCGAAGCCCTGCCGGTTGATTCTCGCTGGTCCCGCCTCCTGAGTGTGAACCCAGAAACCAGGGCCGATTCGGACGGTCAGCCGAGTTCGTCGAGCATGGCCTGGGCTCGCGACTTCACGGAGCCGCTGGCCTTGGCCACGACCTCCTGGAGCAGGTCGCGGGCACCTTCCATGTCACCGATCTGGCGGAACTCTTCAGCCAGCTCAAGCTTGCGGGCGATCGGGTCGGCATCATCGCCACCGGTGTCACCCAGGTCGATGTCACCGAAATCGGTACCGGCCGGTGCCTTGGGCGTGACGGGCACGGTGACGTCGTCCTTGCCGCCGTCGAGGTCGAGCGAAATGCCCGACAGGTCGAATTCCATGGCGCCGGAATTCGTCGCAGCAGGCTCGCTCGCCTTTTGCGCCGCAGGCGACAGGTCGGGCAGGTCGAAGCTCATGTCACCCAGGCCAGGCTCGGCCGGTGCAGGCGCAGCCGGGAACGGCTGAGTCTGCTCGGACAGCGGCGTGGCTGAAGGTGGCGGTGCCGACAGGTCCATCTGGCCCAGATCGAGGTCGAGGTCGACACCGGAGCCGGTGGAGTCGAAGCCGCTGGACTGGCCGATGCTGCTGCCGAACTCGGAAGGCGACGGCAGAACCGACTGAGGCATGGTGCTCGCACCCAGTGGCTCGGCCGATGGGCGAACGTTGTCACCGTCACCCGCGGAAGGCGAGCCGCCGGGCTGGTACAGCTGATTGTCGGGCTCGATCTGGAGGCCAATTTCCTGCGCCTTTTCCCAGTCTTCACCTTGACCGCCGGTCAGGCCGTAGAGCTGCGTGGCCAACAGCTCGAAGCCCTTGGTGTCGCGGCGCTTGGCATAGACCTCGAGCAGCTTGGTGCGGATGGCCAGGCGTTCCGGGCTGGCCCGCATGGCTTCCTTCAGGATTTCTTCGGCCTGCAGGTCGCGGCCGTAGGCCAGGTACACGTCGGCTTCAGCCACGGGGTCGACGTCGCCGATGGCATCAAGCTGGCTCAGCGAGTAGCTCATGGACGACGAGGCCCCGCCGGCATCGCGTGTGTCGATGCGTTGGCCGCCGCTGGCGCCGAAGAACGAGTCAGGCTGCAGGCGGCTCTCGAGGAACGAAGTTTCACCGCTGTCCTTTTTGGCACGCTTGGTGAAGCGGTAGATGCCGAAGCCGGCCAACAGGGCCAGCAGCACGCCACCCGCCGCCAGAGCGATCGGGTTTTCGAGGATGGAGCCCGAGTCGGACTCCGGCGCTGGCGCGGGAGCCGGGACCACCGGTGCCGAGGCCGGCACACTGGCTGCCTCAACCGGTGCAGAGGCCTGCTCCAGCGGAGCGGATGCAATCACGGGTGCCGAGGCAACTTCAGGGGCCGACGCGATGACAGGTGCCGAGGCGATCACGGGAGCCGAGGCCACCAAGGGGGCCGACGGCGCAACAGGGGGAGCGACGGGCGCAGGCGCTGGCTTAGGTGCTGGCGCCGATGCCACTGGAGGCGCGACCGGCGGGGCCACAGGAGCCGGAGCGGTGGCGATGACGGGCGGCACGGCAATGCCAGGCAGCGAAGCGCCCTTGGCGGGCGCAGACGCGGCCGCAGCAGGTGCCTTGCCACTGGCCTTGCCAGAAGCAGCAGCCGAGGCGCTGGAGAGCTTTTTCAGCTCATCGACGTTCTTGGCGAGCTCGGCCACCCGAGCGGCAGATTCCTTTTGCTCACGTTCTTTGGACGCACGGACTTCAGGGGCCGATGCCTTGGCCGACGCGCCCTTGCTGAGCGTGAGCTTGTCTGGAGTGGGCGCCGCGGCGCCCTTGCGGTCCACGACCTCGGCCTCGACTTTGCCGCTGGCCGTGCGGGCACTGCCGTCGGTCTTGGCAGCAGGAACAGCACCGGCGAGCTTGGCGCGGTAGGAGCCGAAGTCGACGCTCTGAGCTTGAATGAGCTGACGCGCTTCTGCCGTGGAGATGGCCTTGGCCGCCTCGGCCGACGGGACCTTCAGGGTCACGCCGGTCTTCAGGCGGTTGATGTTGCTGTTGAGGAATGCGTCTGGATTGGCCTGGTACATCGAGGCCAGCATTTGGTCGAGCGACACACCGGAACGGGCGTTGCGGCCTGCAATGCGCGACAGCGAGTCACCGCCACGAACCTTGTATTCATCGGCGCCCACGGCCGACGCAGCCGCTGACGGTGCCGGCGCTGCGGCAGGGGCGCGTGGACGGCGCGGCTCTGGCGCGGGTGCTGGCGTGTCAGACACGGGTGGACGCGGCGCAGCGGCGCGGCGCTCTGCATTTCGCTCTGCGCGGCTTTGACGTGCGGGCGCCGGCTCGGGCACCGCGCTGATGAAGGGCGACGTGGAAGGCGCCGGCGCGGGCGCTGCAGCGCTGGTCGAACCCCGCGTGCTCGGAGGATCGAACAGCATGGTGTATTCGCGCACCAGGCGTCCGGTCGACCAGGAGATCTGGAGGATCACGTCAACGAAGGGCTCCTGCACGGCACGGTCGCTTGTGATGCGAAGAACGCGGCGTCCGTCAGGACGCTTGACGAGAACCACACGCGTACCCGGGAGCACCGAGTTGTAGTCGACGCCGGAGCTCCGATAGTCTTCGGGCGGAGCAATGCGCACCTGAAGGTCGGATTCTTCTTCGGGCGTGACGCTGGAGAGTTCAATCTCCGCGCGCAGCGTTTCTCCGAGACCGGACTGCACGGACAAGCGGCCCAGCCCCAGGCCGAACGCGTTCGACGAGGCGAGCAACACGGTGGCCACAGCCACCCCGGTCAGAGCGAAGCGCCCTGCAAACAGCGAGTTTATTTTCAAGGCGTCTCCCAATTGGACGGGGGTGGAACTGAGCGAGCCCCACTGCTTTCGGAGTTGTTATTTGCGCCCACCGTGCAACTTTGCCCGGCGGCGGTAGAAATCACAATAACATCAACTAGATACGAAGACAAGCTCATGCAATGGCTGACGTTCTGGGCGGAACCCAAGTGGGGGGCACACACCCCCACATTCGTTGCAGGCTTGCCACAATGGTCACGCTTCGAGCAGGATGCGCAGCATGCGGCGCAGCGGCTCGGCCGCGCCCCACAGCAGTTGGTCACCCACCGTGAATGCCCCCACGTACTCCGGCCCCATGGCCAGCTTGCGCACACGGCCGACGGGGATGGTCATGGTGCCCGTGACCGCCACTGGCGTCAGGTCACGGATGGTGGCCTCACGCGTGTTGGGCACGTACTTCACCCAGGCATTGTCATTGGTGATCATGGCCTCGATATCGGACAGGGGCACGTCCTTCTTGAGCTTGAACATCAGGGCTTGGCTGTGGCAGCGCATGGCGCCGATGCGCACGCAGAAGCCGTCGACCGGCACAGCGGCGGTGCCGAAGCCTTCGCCCTGCCCCAGGATCTTGTTGGTTTCGGCGCCGCCCTTCCACTCTTCCTTGCTCATGCCATTGCCGAGGTCCTTGTCGATCCAAGGAATCAGGCTGCCGCCCAGCGGCACGCCGAAATTGGCGGTCTCGGCTTCCGACAGGCCACGCTGGGTCGCGATGATCTGGCGGTCGATCTCGAGGATGGCGCTCTTGGGGTCGTCGAGCAGCGGGCGCACGGCCGCGTTCAGCCTGCCGTATTGCGTGAGCAGCTCACGCATGTGCTGCGCACCACCGCCCGAGGCGGCCTGGTAGGTCTGCGTGCTCATCCACTCGACGAGCCCGGCCTTGTACAGCGCACCCACGCCCATCAGCATGCAGCTGACCGTGCAGTTGCCACCGATCCAGTTGCGACCGCCGTTGGCCAGTGCGTTCTTGATGACGGGCAGGTTGACCGGGTCGAGGATGATGACCGCGTCTTTGTCCATGCGCAGCGTGGAGGCGGCGTCGATCCAGTGGCCGTTCCAGCCTGCAGCGCGCAGCTTGGGGAACACGTCACTCGTGTAGTCGCCGCCCTGGGCCGTGATGATGATGTCGCAGCGCTTGAGCGCCTCGATGCTGAAGCCGTCTTGCAGCGTGGTTTCGTTCTTGGCGAAAGACGGTGCGCGCCCTCCGACATTGCTGGTGCTGAAGAACACCGGCTCGATCAAGGCGAAGTCGTTCTCTTGCGCCATGCGGTCCAACAGGACCGAGCCCACCATGCCACGCCAGCCCACGAGGCCGACCAGTTTCGTTGCCATCTCTGAAAATCCCGAAAGTTAGTGTTGGTGTGTCAGATCGTCGTGAAGCGAGCGTGCTGCAGCGGTGCTCAGCGGCGCTCGGTGGTGAGCGCGGCCACCACGGCATCGCCCATTTCGCGGGTGCCCACTTGCAACGTGCCCGGGCTGTGGATGTCGGCGGTGCGCAGGCCGTTGGACAACACGACCTTCACCGCACGTTCGATGCGCTGCGCGGCCGCTTCCTGGTTCAGACTGAAGCGCAGCATCATCGCGGCCGACAGGATGGTGGCCAGCGGATTGGCAATGCCCTTGCCCGCGATGTCAGGGGCCGAGCCATGGCTCGGCTCGTACAGGCCTTGGTTGCGCGCATTCAGCGAGGCCGACGGCAGCATGCCGATGGAGCCCGTGAGCATGGCGGCTTCGTCGCTCAGGATGTCGCCGAACATGTTGCCTGTGACGATGACGTCGAGCCGCTTCGGTGCCTTCACCAGCTGCATTGCGGCGTTGTCGACGTACATGTGCTCGAGTTCCACATCGGGGTACTCGGCATGCACTTCGGTGACCACGTCGCGCCAGAACTGGAAGGTCTCGAGCACGTTGGCCTTGTCGACGCTCAACACCTTCTTGCTGCGCTTGCGTGCAGCCTGAAAGGCGACGTGAGCGATGCGTTCAATCTCAGGGCGCGAGTAGCGCATGGTGTCGAAGGCCTCTTCGGCACCCTTGAAGGCGCCATCGGGCGACGCACGGCGGCCGCGAGGCTGGCCGAAGTAGATGTCGCCGGTGAGCTCACGGATGATCAGGATGTCGAGGCCGGCCACGATCTCGGGCTTGAGCGACGAGGCGTGCGTGAGCTGCTCGTAGCAAATGGCCGGACGGAAGTTGGCGAACAGTTCGAGGTTCTTGCGCAGACCCAGAATGGCTTGCTCTGGACGCAGCGGGCGGTCGAGCTTGTCGTACTTCCAGTCGCCCACGGCACCGAACAACACGGCGTCGGACTGCTTGGCCAGCGACAGCGTCGCCTCGGGCAGTGGATGGCCGGAGGACTCGTAGGCGGCACCGCCGACGTCGGCATGCTCGAGTTCGAACTTCAAGTCCAGGCATGCCATCACCTTCACGGCCTCAGCCATGATTTCGGGGCCAATGCCGTCGCCCGGCAGGATCGCAATCTTCACGAGTCTTCCTTCAATACGTCAGTTCAAGAACAGCTCAAAGAGCGTGGATCACAACGAGTGGGCCAGCCACGGCTTGGTCAACAGGCGCTCGGCCTCGAAGGCCTTGATCTTGTCGGCATGGCGCAGCGTGAGGCCGATGTCGTCGAAGCCGTTGAGCAGGCAGTACTTGCGAAATGCCTGGACTTCGAACGGCAGCTCCTGGCCGTCGGGCTTGATGACGACCTGGCGCTCCAGGTCGACCTTGAGTTCGTAGCCGACAAAGGCATTCACTTCATTGAACAGCTGATCGATCTGGGCATCTGGCAGCACGATGGGCAGCAGGCCGTTCTTGAAGCTGTTGTTGAAGAAGATGTCGGCAAAGCTCGGGGCCAGGATGGCTCGGAAGCCGTACTGGTCGAGCGCCCAGGGTGCGTGCTCGCGCGACGAACCGCAACCGAAGTTCTTGCGGGCCAGCAGCACCGAGCCGCCCTTGTAGCGCGGCTGGTTGAGCACGAAGTCGGGGTTGGACTTGCGCGTGGCCGGGTCTTGACCGGGCTCGCCCTGGTCCAGGTAGCGCCACTCGTCGAAAAGGTTGGGCCCGAAGCCGGATTTCTTGATCGACTTCAAGAACTGCTTGGGGATGATGGCGTCGGTGTCGACGTTTTCACGGTCGAGCGGAACGACCAGCCCCTGATGAACGCGGAAAGCTTGCATGGTTCTTTACTTCTTCTTGGCGGCGTCTTCGAGCTTCTCACCGGCCTTTTGCACGTCCTGCCCAAATCCTTCAACCGTGTTGCAGGCGCTGAGGGCGCAGGCGGAAACCAGGGTCAAGACAACGAGGATGGATTTCATGGCAAGTCCTTCGTGGTGAGTGTGTTTGCGGGGTGGGAGGGGCGGTCAGGCAATCCGCCGAACGTCTACAAAATGCCCTTCGATGGCAGCGGCCGCTGCCATGGCCGGGCTCACCAGGTGGGTGCGGCCACCCGCGCCCTGGCGACCTTCGAAATTGCGGTTGGAGGTGGACGCGCAGCGCTCGCCCGGCTCCAGCCGGTCGGCGTTCATGGCCAGGCACATCGAGCAGCCCGGCTCACGCCATTCGAAGCCTGCAGCCAGGAAAACCTTGTCGAGGCCTTCACGCTCGGCCTGCTCTTTCACGAGGCCCGAACCCGGCACCACCATGGCGAGTTTCACGTTGGAGGCGATGCGGCGCCCCAGGTGACGCACCACGGCAGCCGCTTCGCGCATGTCTTCGATGCGGGAGTTGGTGCACGAGCCGATGAACACCTTGTCTATCGTGATGTCGCTGATGAGCTTGTTGGGCTCGAGCGCCATGTACTGCAACGCACGCTCCATGGCGCCGCGCTTGTTCGGGTCTTTTTCGCGCTCGGGATCGGGCACGCGGTCTTCGATGGACAACACCATCTCGGGCGAGGTGCCCCAGGTGACCTGCGGACGGATGGCCGCGGCATCGAGTTCGACCACGGCGTCGAAATGCGCACCGGCATCCGACTGCAGGCCGCGCCAGTACGGCACGGCGTGGTCCCACTCCACACCCGACGGCGTGAACGGACGGCCGCGCACGTAGTTGATGGTGGTGTCGTCCACGGCGATGAGCCCGGCGCGCGCGCCTGCTTCAATGGCCATGTTGCAGACGGTCATGCGGCCTTCCATGCTGAGTGCACGGATGGCCGAGCCAGCGAACTCGATGGTGTAGCCCGTACCGCCGGCCGTGCCGATCTGGCCGATGATGGCCAGCACGATGTCCTTGGCACCGCAGCCGCGAGGCAGCGTGCCTTCGACCTTGACCAGCATGTTCTTGGCCTTGCGGGCCAGCAGCGTCTGCGTGGCGAGCACGTGCTCGACTTCGCTCGTGCCGATGCCGTGCGCCAGCGCACCGAAGGCACCGTGTGTCGACGTGTGCGAGTCACCGCAGACGACGGTCATGCCGGGCAAGGTGGCACCCTGCTCAGGTCCGATGACGTGCACGATGCCCTGACGCTTGTCGTTCATCTTGAACTGCGTGATGCCGAAGCGGTCGCAGTTGTTGTCGAGCGTGTCGACCTGCAGGCGCGAGATGGGGTCTGCAATGCCGTGCGAGCGGTCGGTGGTGGGAACGTTGTGGTCGCTCACCGCGAGGTTGGCCGACAGGCGCCAGACCTTGCGGCGGGCCAGGTCCAGCCCTTCGAAGGCCTGCGGGCTGGTGACTTCGTGCACCAGGTGGCGGTCGATGTAGAGCACGGCGGTGCCGTCCTCCTCGGTGTGAACAACGTGTTCGTCCCAGATCTTGTCGTACAGCGTGCGGGGCATGGCTACTTTTCGGTGGTGTCGGGGCACAAAGAAGCAATTTTAGGCGTTTGCCAGCAAAAACCCCGGCACAAGGCCGGGGTTTTTATGGGGAAGAGGGCTGGTTTTGAGTCCGGCCCTCAAAACACCCTTTACTTGCGCTCAGCGATCGGTTTGACGTTCCGTGCCACAGCGCCGTTGAACAGCTGACGTGGGCGGCCAATCTTGTACTCAGGATCGCCAATCATTTCGTTCAGCTGGGCAATCCAGCCGACCGTGCGGGCCAGCGCGAAGATGGCAGTGAACAGGCTGACCGGAATGCCGATGGCGCGCTGGACGATGCCGGAGTAAAAGTCGACGTTCGGGTACAGCTTGCGCGACACGAAGTAGTCGTCTTCCAGGGCGATCTTCTCCAGGGCCATCGCCAGCTTGAACAGCGGGTCGTTCTGCAGGCCGAGGGCATTGAGCACCTCGTGGCAGGTTTCACGCATCAGCTTGGCGCTCGGGTCGTAGTTCTTGTAGACACGGTGACCGAAGCCCATCAGCTTGACGTTGGAGTTCTTGTCCTTGACCTGCTTGATGAAGTCGCCGATTTTCTCGACGCCACCATTGCGCTGGATGTCTTCGAGCATGTTGAGCGCCGCTTCGTTGGCGCCGCCGTGAGCAGGGCCCCACAGGCAGGCCACGCCCGCTGCGATGGCTGCGAACGGGTTGGTGCCCGACGAGCCGCACAGCCGAACGGTCGAGGTGGAGGCGTTCTGCTCGTGGTCCGCGTGCAGGATGAAGATGCGGTCGAGGGCGCGCACGACCACGTCGTTCGGCACGTAGTCTTCGCACGGCGTGGCGAACATCATGCGGGTGAAGTTGCCTGCGTAGGACAGGTCGTTCTTCGGGTAGATGTAGGGCTGGCCGATGCCGTACTTGTAGGCCATGGCCACGAGCGTGGGCATCTTGGCAATCAGGCGAATGGCCGAGATCTCGCGGTGCTCGGGGTTATTGATGTCGGTGCTGTCGTGATAGAAGGCCGACAGGCCGCCCACCAGGCCGGTCATGACCGCCATCGGGTGCGCGTCACGGCGGAAGCCGCGCAGGAAGAACTGCATCTGCTCGTTGACCATCGTGTGGTTCGTGACGAGCTGGGTGAAGTCGGTCTTCTGTTGCTGGTCGGGCAGTTCGCCCTTCAGCAGCAGGTAACAGGTTTCGAGGTAGTCGCAGTTGGTGGCGAGCTGGTCGATCGGGTAGCCGCGGTACAGCAGCTCGCCCTTGTCGCCGTCGATGTAGGTGATGCTCGACTGGCAGGCCGCTGTCGACAGGAAACCGGGGTCGTAGGTGAACTTGCCGGTTTGGGCGTACAGCTTGCGAATGTCGATGACATCAGGACCGACGCTGCCCTTGTAGACCGGCAGGTCCATCGCGGGGCTGCCGTCAGAAAACGACAAGGTGGCTTTCACGTCAGACGGAGTCATGGGCATTCCTTAGAGAAAAAGTGAATCAGGATCAAGAAAAACAGGCCGTTCGCCAATCAGGCCGCTGGCTTGGGCGCTCTTATTTGGTGCAAAACTTCAAGCACGTCGTCGCGAACCAGCTCGCCTTCGGGCTCTACCCGGGCCAGCAACAGGTCCAGCAGATCGTTGTCTGCCAGATCCATCAGCACGAGCAAGCCTTGGGCCTGTTTGTGGGTCAGCGACGTCGCATACCGCGCAAAGAACCGCTCAATGAACAAATCGTTCTCGAGCAGCCCCCGGCGGCAGCGCCACCGGAGCTTGCTCAGCGCACGTTCGTCAATGAGGTCGGCGTCCATGCATTAAACCGCGCGGCGGACCATCAGCTCTTTGATCTTGCCAATGGCCTTGGTCGGGTTGAGGCCCTTTGGACAGACATCGACGCAGTTCATGATGGTATGGCAGCGGAACAGGCGATACGGATCTTCGAGGTTGTCGAGACGCGCACCGGTGTCCTGGTCGCGGCTGTCGGCGATGAAGCGGTAGGCCTGCAGCAAACCGGCAGGGCCCACGAACTTGTCGGGGTTCCACCAGAAGCTCGGGCAGCTCGTGGTGCAGCTCGCGCAGAGGATGCACTCGTAGAGGCCGTTCAGCTCGTCGCGTTCCTGGGGCGATTGCAGGCGCTCTTTTTCAGGCGGCAGCACGTCGTTCACCAGGTAAGGCTTGATCGAGTTGTATTGGGTGAAGAACTGGGTCATGTCGACGATGAGGTCGCGAATGACTGGCAGACCCGGCAGCGGCTTGAGCACCACGACACCCGGCAGGGTGAGCATGTTGGTCAGGCAGGCCAGACCGTTCTTGCCGTTGATGTTCATGGCGTCGGAGCCGCACACGCCCTCACGGCACGAACGGCGGAACGACAAGGTCGGATCGACCGCCTTCAGCTTGTTGAGGGCGTCGAGCAGCATGCGCTCGCTGCCGTCGAGCTCGACCTCGATGGTCTGCATGCGCGGCTTGCTGTCGGTGTCGGGGTCGTAGCGGTAGATCTGGAATACACGCTTGGTCATGGCTTGGTTCCTGTAGCGCAGACAAAAAGGTTCGGGTTCAGAACGTGCGAACCTTGGGAGGAATGGACTCGGCCGTGAGCGGCTTGAGGTTCACCGGCTTGTAGTCGAGGCGATTGCCTTCGCTGTACCACAGCGTGTGCTTGAGCCACACCGCGTCGTTGCGGCCGTTCGGGAACTCGGCCGAGTCGGCGTAGTCGTCCACCGTGTGGGCGCCGCGGCTCTCGGTGCGGGCTGCCGCCGACACGATGGTGGCCAGGGCCACCTCGATCAGGTTGTCGACCTCCAGGGCCTCGATGCGCGCCGTGTTGAACACCTTGGACTTGTCGGCCAGGTGGATGCCCTTCACGCGTTCGGCGATGGCCTTGATGGCCACGACGCCTTCGTCGAGCAGCTTCTGCGTGCGGAACACGCCGGCGTGCGTCTGCATGGCCATGCGGATGTCGTTGGCCACGTCCTGGGCGTACTCACCGCCCTGGCTGTTGTCGTAGCGGGCCAGACGGCCTTGCGTGTACTCGCCTGCGTTCTCGGGCAGGGGCTTGTGACCCTTGGTCTTGAGCGCGCTGTCGACGATGTGGTTGCCGGCCGCGCGGCCGAACACCAGCAGGTCGAGCAGCGAGTTGGTGCCCAGACGGTTGGCACCGTGCACGCTGACGCAGGCGCATTCGCCCACCGCGTAGAGGCCGTTGATGACCTCGTTGGGCTTGCCGTTGTTCGGCACCACGACCTGGCCGTGGATGTTCGTCGGGATGCCACCCATCTGGTAGTGGATGGTCGGCACCACAGGAATGGGTTCCTTGGTGATGTCGACGTTGGCGAAGTTGTGGCCGATCTCGAACACCGACGGCAGGCGCTTCATGATGGTTTCGGCGCCCAGGTGGGTCATGTCGAGAACGACATAGTCCTTGTTGGGTCCGCAGCCACGGCCTTCCTTGATTTCCTGGTCCATGCAGCGCGACACGAAGTCACGTGGTGCCAGGTCTTTCAGCGTGGGCGCATAGCGCTCCATGAAGCGTTCGCCATTGCAGTTGCGCAGGATGGCGCCTTCACCACGGCAGCCTTCGGTCAGCAGCACGCCGGCACCGGCCACGCCGGTCGGGTGGAACTGCCAGAACTCCATGTCTTCCAGCGGGATGCCGGCGCGAGCCGCCATGCCCAGGCCGTCGCCGGTGTTGATGAAGGCGTTGGTGGAGGCCGCGAAAATGCGCCCTGCCCCGCCCGTTGCCAGCAGCACCGTCTTGGCTTCGAGGATGTGCAACTCGCCGGTTTCCATTTCAAGCGCGGTGACACCGACCACGTCGCCATCGGCGTCGCGGATCAGGTCGAGGGCCATCCACTCGACGAAGAAATTCGTGCGGGCCTTGACGTTCTGCTGGTACAGCGTGTGCAGCATGGCATGACCGGTACGGTCTGCCGCAGCGCAAGCGCGTTGCACCGGCTTTTCACCGTAGTTGGCCGTGTGGCCGCCGAACGGGCGTTGGTAGATCGTGCCGTCCGGATTGCGGTCGAAGGGCATGCCGAAGTGTTCGAGCTCGTACACGACCTTCGGGGCTTCGCGGCACATGAACTCGATGGCGTCCTGGTCGCCGAGCCAGTCGGAACCCTTCACCGTGTCGAAGAAGTGATAGTGCCAGTTGTCCTCGGACATGTTGCCGAGGGACGCACCGATGCCGCCCTGGGCTGCGACCGTGTGCGAACGCGTCGGGAAGACCTTGGACAGCACGGCCACATTGAGGCCAGCCTGAGCGAGTTGCAGCGACGCTCGCATGCCTGAGCCGCCCGCACCGACGATGACGACGTCGAACTTGCGCTTGGTGATTTTCGAAGAAGTTGCGCTCACGTTTACAGTCTCCACAGCACTTGAATGGCCCAGCCGGCACAACCCACCAGCCAGACGATGACGCCCACTTGCAGCACCAGCTTGATGCCCACGGGCTTGACGTAATCCATGATCACGTCGCGCATGCCGACCCACACGTGGTACAGCAAGGCGATGATGGTGACGAAGGTCAGCATCTTCATCCACTGGTGACCGAAGATGCCGCTCCAGCGTGCGTAGCCCATGGGCCCGGGGAGCAGCACCTGCACCACGAGCGCGACGGTGAAGATGGCCATCAGCACGGCCGTGATGCGCTGGGCGAGCCAGTCGCGCAAGCCGTAGTGGGCACCGACGACGGTGCGTTTGGAACCGAAGTTCTGTGTCATGTCTCGAAACCTCTGAAGGGACTTAGAAGAACAGCTTGTAGCCGAGCGCGAGCGTCAGCACGATGCTGAGGCCGAGCGTGACGAGGGCCGACACGCGGCCGAACTCTTTGCTCACCGAGTGGGTGGCGTCCATCCAGAGGTGGCGCACGCCGGCGATGAAATGGTGCAGGTAGGACCAGATGAGCGCCAGTGCCACGAGCTTGAAGAACCAGCCGCGGACCGGGCCGATGCCGCCGGCGAACACGTCAGCGATGTACTGGTAGCCGAGGTCCGACTCCAGGCTGCGGTCGAACACCCAGATGATGAAGGGCAGCAGCAAGAACATGATGATGCCGCTGAAACGATGCAGGATGGACACCCATGCGGCTGGCGGCATGGATTGACCCACCGCGTCGATGAGACGCATCGTGCCTGGTCGTTGTTTTGTTGTTGTCTCTGACATTCCCAACCTCGTTAATCTGATGTGACCTATGTGACTGATGTGAAACCCACAGTAAACCTATGGATTTTATTGCAACGCAGCACGCTCGTGTAGACGCGACAAAAATTGAGTATCGCCGCGTTTGTCTGCACATCGGCCTGCAAAGGCCGATGTCGACGCACAAGCCGGCGAATACTCCGTGAAACAACGCATGGTCAGCTGAGTTCGTTGCGGTAGTAGTGGGACTCGGTGTTGTACAAGCCACTGCGCAACTCGACCGGTTTGTCGTCGTAGGTAAGCGACAGACGCTCCACACTGAGCAGGGGTGCGCCCAGTGGAAGCTGCAAGGCATCGGCGGCAGCGGCATCGGCCGCCACCGCACGAAGCTGTTCTTCGGCGCGGATCATGCGCACGCCGAACTCGGTTTCGAACAGGCCGTACATCGGCCCGCGGTATTCGCTGAGGCGCTCTGCCGTCAGGCCCTTGAACAGGTGCCCGGGGAGCCAGATGTCATCGAGCACGACCGGAGTTTCTCCGAAGGACAGCACGCGCTTCAGGTGCACGGCGATGTCGCCCGGCGTGAGTTCGAGCAGGCGACACACCTCGGCCGGCGCACGCAGGCGGCGGCAGTCGATGACGCGGCGCGTGACCTTGGCCGGCTCGCCGCCGTCGGACTTCAAGCGCAGAAAGCGGAACTGGATCTTTTCTTCGGCATGGGTGGCCACGAATGTGCCCCGGCCCTGGCGGCGCACGAGCAGGTTTTCGTCGGCCATGGCGTCGATGGCCTTGCGCACCGTGCCCTGGCTCACCTTGTAGCGCGCCGCGAGTTCCATCTCGCTGGGGATGGCCTCGCCAGGACGCCACTCGCCGCCTTGCAGACTGCGCGTGATGAGCACCTTGATCTGCTGATAGAGCGGACTGAACGCCGGCCCTTCCGACACGATGTCGGTGGATGAGGAAGGTGGCGAGGTGACCATGGGCCGAATTGCAGCACATGGCCTGCCTCCCGTCCATGAAAGGTTGACTGATGTCTTATATAAGACATAAGAGCGTTGACGAATGCCGGGTTGTTCCCTAGACTGCCCTACACTTCCGATTTGCCCCCCGCGCGTCCGCGTGCGGCTGCGCCCCCGGTTACCCTGTTTTCCTGCGTTTCCTGCGTTTTCTCCATACCCCCTGAACTTCCTGCGGAGTCCTCTCATGAGCAAATCACCTGTTCGCGTTGCCGTCACCGGCGCTGCTGGCCAAATCGGCTATGCCCTGCTGTTCCGTATCGCCTCGGGCGAAATGCTGGGCAAGGACCAACCGGTCATCCTGCAACTGCTGGAGATCCCTGACGAGAAGGCCCAGAACGCACTCAAGGGCGTGATCATGGAACTCGAAGACTGCGCATTCCCGCTGCTGGCCGGCATTGAAGCCCACAGCGAAGCCAAGTCGGCTTTCAAGGACACTGACTACGCCATCCTCGTCGGCGCACGCCCACGCGGCCCCGGCATGGAACGCAAGGACCTGCTGAGCGCCAACGCCCAGATCTTCACGGTGCAAGGCAAGGCGCTGAACGAAGTGGCTTCGCGCAACGTGAAGGTGCTCGTGGTCGGCAACCCTGCCAACACCAACGCCTACATCGCCATGAAGAGCGCACCGGACCTGCCGCGCGAAAACTTCACCGCCATGCTGCGCCTGGACCACAACCGTGCTGCCTCGCAGATCGCTGCCAAGACCGGCAAGGCCGTCGCCGGCATCGAGAAGCTGGCCGTTTGGGGCAACCACTCGCCCACGATGTACGCCGACTACCGCTTCGCCACCATCGAAGGCAAGAGCGTCAAGGAAGCCATCAACGACGACGTGTGGAACCGTGACACTTTCCTTCCCACCGTCGGCAAGCGCGGCGCGGCCATCATCGCCGCTCGCGGCGTGAGCTCGGCCGCTTCGGCTGCCAACGCGGCCATCGACCACATGCGCGATTGGGCCCTCGGCACCAGCGGCAAGTGGGTCACGATGGGTGTGCCATCGAACGGCGAATACGGCATTCCGAAGGACGTGATCTTCGGCTTCCCCGTCACCACCGAGAACGGCAAGTACAAGATCATCGAAGGCCTGGCCATCGACGCATTCAGCCAAGAGCGCATCAACCTGACGCTGGCCGAACTCACCGAAGAACAAGACGGGGTCAAGCACCTGCTCTGATTGCCCCCCGAAGGCTGCGGGCAACCGCACGCATCACCGAAGTCGGCACGCCAAGCCAGCACGCATCACCGCCTGCTGGCTTTTTTCATTCCGCAACGGGTTCGGGTTACCCATTCTGGTGTGGTCTGCGCTTGTCTGGCATCGTGCCGACTCAGCGCTTCTTTATGCACCTCTGTCTGCAGCGTCTCCCGTGTGCACCCGACACCTTCTCCAGCCCGAAGACGCTCCCCATTTCGATGCCCAGCTCTCTCTGCCCGGACCTCGTGTCCCGCCCAAAGGCTTCCGCCATGTCCACCGCTCCCCTGCACCCCAGCCAAGCCCTGTTCGACAGCCACGAGACCGCCCCGTCACTTCCCGTCTGCGACCACTACTCAGGCGTGTCGGCCCGCATGCACAAGAGCCTGCAGCTGCAGGCCGACATGGGCCCCGTCTTCGACGTGACGCTCGACTGCGAAGATGGCGCGCCCGTGGGCGGCGAACACGAGCATGTGCGCATGGCCGCCGAGCTCGCGGCCTCCTCCCTGAATCGATTCGACCGCGTGGGCGCGCGCGTGCACCCGCTGAGCCATGACGCCTTCAACGACGACGTCGAGGTGCTGGTGAAACTCGCGGGCACCCGCCTCGCCTACCTGATGGTGCCCAAGGTGAACGGTCTGGCCGAGGTCGTGCAGGCGGTGCAAGCCATCGACAAGGCGGCGCTGTCGCAGGGCCTCAAGCGCAAGATCCCCGTGCATGTGCTGATCGAAACCCACGGCGCCTTGCGCGAGGTCGATGCGATCGCCGCCCATCCCCGGGTGGAGTCGCTGTCGTTCGGGCTGATGGATTTCGTGTCGGCCCACCGGGGTGCCATTCCCCAGTCGGCCATGGGCGCTGCCGGCCAGTTCGAGCACCCGCTGGTGCTGCGCGCCAAACTCGACATCTCTGCCGCCTGCCACGCCCATCGCAAGACCCCCTCGCATTGCGTGGTGACGGAGTTCCGCAAGCGCCCGCTGATCGAAGAGGCGGCGCGCAAGGCCTCACGCAGCTTGGGCTACCTGCGCATGTGGAGCATCCATCCCGACCAGATCCGCCCCATCGTCGAGGCCTTCGCCCCGAGCGTGGCCGAGACCGACGAGGCCACAGAAATCCTCCTCGCTGCGCAAGCCGCCCACTGGGCGCCCATCAGCCACCGCGACACGCTGCACGATCGCGCCAGCTACCGCTATTTCTGGCATGTGCTGGAGCGCGCGCAACGCACGGGGCAGCCTTTGCCGGCCGAGGTGCGCGAAGCGTTTTTCACGGCAGACTGATGACGGCGTGGCCGAGCCGCCACGCCCGTTCCGGCCAGATTGTGAGCAAAGTGTTTCCGTGCCGAGAGGCGCTGCGCCACCTCGGCTAGCACAGCCATCGCCCGACGGCGCGCGTGCGGGACGTCCGAAGATGCGTTGCTTCGTGAGTTTGCGCACGGGCCGGGGCCGCGCGTGCGTGTCGCCAGCGCTTGGCCGCCGCATCATGCACTCGAGGCCACCTCGCCCCCGCCAGCAAATTGTTGCAATCGAGGAGAGACCCTGACACACAGACGTTGGTGACGGCTCACAATGCGCTCTTCCCAAACACCTGGAGTCCTCTTCATGATCCGTACTGTTGCGCTCGCCGTTGCCCTCGCTCTGGGTTCTGCTGCCGTCTCTGCCCAGACCGCCGCCCCCGCCAAGACCGAAAAGGCTGCCAAGCCGGCCAAGGCTGCTAAAGCCGCCGCCAAGGCACCCAAAGGCCCGGCCCCGCTCGCACAAGCCGATCAAGCCCAACTCGACGCCGCCGAACGCACCCACTTCGGCGTCTACGAATGCGACTTCAAGCAAACGATCGACGTCGCGATGAACCCGAAGAACGCCGGCTATGTCGACGTGAACTTCAAGAAGAAGGTCTACACGATGAAGCCCGTGCAATCGTCCACCGGCGCGCTGCGCCTGGAAGACGTGACCGGCCGCACCGTGCTGATCCAGATCGCCAACAAGTCCATGCTGATGGACGTGAAGGCCGGTCAGCGCCTGGTGGACGACTGCGTTCACGAAAAGCAGCGCGCTGCCTCCATCGCCGCCAAGGGCTGATCGCCCTCGGGCCGCCCCACTGGGCGGCCCTGGCCGGATCGTGAACTCGGGGCCACGGCTTGCGCTGGTGGCCCCGATTTCGTTGCGCATTGCGTCGCAACCTGTGCACGGTGTCACTGCATTTCTCTTGAGGTACGCACGAGCCGGTATGTATAATTCATGCATACTTCGATTCGAGGATGTGCCATGGAAGCTACCGTCGCCGAGCGCGGTCAGATCACCTTGCCCAAGGCCGTGCGCGATGCACTGGGCCTGACCAAGGGCACGCAGCTCAAGGTCGAACTCGAAGGCGGGCGCATCATCCTGCGCAAGAACGTCGATGACGCGGTGTCCAAGGCCCGCGGCCGCTTCAAGCTCGATGGTTTCGAGTCGGTCGACGACGCCATGGGCGCCGTGCGCGGCAAGGCCCCCGATTCCGCCGCATGATCGCTGTCGACGCCTCCGTCATCATTGCCCTGCTGAGCAACTCGGCCCAGGCCGATGCAGCCGAGCACGCGCTGCGCGACTCGCTGAGCCGCGGCCAGGTCGTCATCTGCGACGTCGCCGCCGCGGAAGTCTGCAGCACGCTGCAAGACGGCGACCAGGCCTTGCAGGCCCTCGAAGACATGGGCATCACCTACAGCGCGGTCGAACAGAAATCGGCCGTGCGCGCCGGCGAAATGCAGCGCCGCTACCGCAAGCGAGGCAGCGGCCAGCAGCGTGCCGTGCCCGATTTCATCGTCGGGGCACACGCATTGCTTCAATGCGATGCCCTCATCACGAGTGACGCCGCTTTCTTCCGCGAATATTTCAAGGGCCTCAAGGTCATCCTGCCCAAAGCCTCATGACACGTCGGGGACCCAAGGCGTGCCGACACGCCTCGGACATCCCCGGCCCACACACTTCACCGTCCCAGTTTCACCCAGAGAGAGAGAAAAAACCATGCTTCAAGCCTATCGCCAACACGTTGCAGAGCGCGCCGCACTCGGCATCCCTCCCCTGCCCCTGTCTGCCCAGCAGACCGGCGAGCTGATCGAGCTGCTGAAGTCGCCGCCTGCGGGCGAAGGCTCCACCCTGGTGCATTTGTTCACCCATCGGGTGCCTGCCGGTGTGGACGACGCCGCCAAGGTGAAGGCCTCCTACCTGGCCGCCGTGGCCCACGGCACCGAAACCTGCTCGCTGATCTCGCGTGAGCAAGCCACCGAACTGCTGGGCACCATGCTCGGCGGCTACAACATCAGCCCGCTGATCGACCTGCTCGACGACTCCATCGTCGCAAGCGTCGCCGCCAAGGGCCTGAAGAGCACGCTGCTCATGTTCGACCAATTCCACGACGTCAAGGAAAAGGCCGACAAGGGCAACCCGCACGCCAAGGGCGTGCTGCAAAGCTGGGCCGATGCCGAGTGGTTCACCTCGCGCCCTGAAGTGCCCAAGAGCATCACCGTGACCATCCTCAAGGTCACCGGCGAAACCAACACCGACGACCTGTCGCCCGCCCCGGACGCCTGGAGCCGCCCCGACATCCCGCTGCACGCCTTGGCCATGCTCAAGAACAAGCGCGACGGCATCACCCCTGAAGAAGACGGCAAGCGCGGCCCGGTGAAGTTCATCGAAGACCTGCGCGCCCGCGGCAACCTCGTGGCCTATGTGGGCGACGTGGTCGGCACCGGTTCCTCGCGCAAGTCGGCCACCAACTCGGTGCTGTGGTTCACGGGCGAAGACATCCCGTTCGTGCCGAACAAGCGTTTCGGCGGCGTGTGCCTGGGCAGCAAGATCGCCCCGATCTTCTACAACACGATGGAAGATGCCGGAGCCCTGCCGATCGAAGTCGATGTGGCCCAGATGAACATGGGTGATGTGGTCGAGCTGCGCCCCTACGACGGCCAGGCGCTGAAAGACGGCAAGGTCATCGCCGAGTTCAAGGTCAAGAGCGATGTGCTGTTCGACGAAGTGCGCGCCGGCGGCCGCATTCCGCTGATCATCGGCCGCGGCCTGACCGCCAAGGCCCGTGAAGCCCTGGGTCTGGCCCCGAGCACGCTGTTCCGTCTGCCGGTCAGCCCGGTCGACACCAAGAAGGGCTTCTCGCTCGCACAGAAGATGGTCGGCCGCGCCTGTGGCCTGCCTGAAGGCCAGGGCGTTCGCCCAGGCACCTACTGCGAACCCCGCATGACCTCAGTGGGCTCGCAAGACACCACCGGCCCGATGACCCGCGACGAGCTGAAAGACCTGGCCTGCCTGGGCTTCAGCGCCGACCTGGTGATGCAGAGCTTCTGCCACACCGCGGCCTATCCGAAGCCAGTGGACGTGAAGATGCACCACGAACTGCCTGACTTCATCAGCCACCGTGGCGGCGTGGCCCTGCGTCCGGGCGACGGCATCATCCACAGCTGGCTCAACCGCCTGCTGCTGCCTGACACCGTCGGCACCGGCGGCGACAGCCACACCCGGTTCCCGATCGGCATCAGCTTCCCCGCAGGCTCCGGTCTCGTGGCCTTCGCTGCCGCCACAGGCGTGATGCCGCTCGACATGCCTGAGTCGGTGCTCGTGCGCTTCAAGGGCAAGATGCAGCCCGGCGTCACCCTGCGTGACCTGGTCAACGCCATTCCGCTGTACGCCATCAAGGCCGGCCTGCTCAACGTCGAGAAGAAGGGCAAGAAGAACATCTTCAGCGGCCGTATCTTGGAGATCGAAGGCCTGCCAGACCTGAAGGCCGAACAAGCCTTCGAGCTGAGCGACGCTTCGGCTGAACGCTCGGCCGCCGGTTGCACGGTGCACCTGAACAAAGAGCCGATCATCGAGTACATCAACAGCAACATCACGCTGATGAAGTGGATGATCTCCGAAGGCTACGCCGATGCACGCACGCTGGCACGCCGCATCGCCGCGCAGGAAGCCTGGCTGGCCAACCCGCAGCTGCTGCAAGGCGACGCTGACGCCGAGTACGCAGCCGTCATCGAGATCGACCTGGCAGACATCGTCGAGCCGATCGTGGCCTGCCCGAACGACCCGGACGACGTGAAGACGCTGTCCGACGTGGCCGGTGCCAAGATCGACGAAGTGTTCATCGGTTCGTGCATGACCAACATCGGCCACTTCCGCGCAGCCTCCAAGCTGCTCGAAGGCAAGCGTGACATCCCCGTCAAGCTGTGGATGGCACCGCCCACCAAGATGGACGCCAAGAAGCTGAGTGACGAAGGCCACTACGGCGTGCTGGGCAACGCAGGCGCGCGCATGGAAATGCCGGGCTGCAGCCTGTGCATGGGCAACCAGGCCCAAGTGAAAGAAGGCGCCACGGTGTTCTCCACCAGCACCCGCAACTTCCCGAACCGCCTGGGCAAGAACAGCAACGTGTACCTCGGCTCGGCCGAACTCGCTGCCATCTGCTCCAAGCTCGGCCGCATCCCCACGCGCGAGGAGTACCTGGTCGACATGGGCGTGCTCACCGCCGCCAGCGACACGGTCTACCAGTACATGAACTTCGACAAGATCGACGAGTTCACGGCAGCGGCCGACAAAGTCACCGCCTGATCCCTGCGTGGCTCATGCCCTGAGGTCTTCTGACCGAGGGGCATCGAGAGGCAACGGCGTCCGCCAAAAGCCCACCCCTGCGGTGGGCTTTTTTTCGTCTGCTGATGGATCCTGGTGTGGTGCGAGCCCTGGAGGGCACGCTGTCGCCCCCCTCACGCCAACGCTCAATCGAGGTCCGGCGCGATCTCGGTGGCGTAATCGACCAAGGCCCCGAGGATGTCCTGGCTGCGTTCGTCGTCGGCTCCTTCGCCCAGCTCGTCGATGCGCTCGAAGAACTGCGCCAGCGTCATCAGCCCGCCCACGCCGTCGTGCAGGCGGTGGGCGCAGTGCTGCTGCCACTGCACTTGCTCGGCCTCGCTCAGGGTGTCGGGGAAGTTGCGGGCGCGGTAGCGGAACAGCAGCTCGTCGAGGCGGCTGTCGGCAAAGGCCGGGCGCTTGTCGGCCAGCTGCGTGGGTGACAGGCCACGCAAGCGCTCCAGCGTGCGGCGGTCTTCGTTGTTGATGAAGCCGCCGTAAAGGTCTTCATCGACGTCGGGTGCGCTTTCTGGCTTCGGCCGGTCGAACACCTCGGCCCACATGCCAGCCAGGGTGTGGCCTTTTTCGCCCACGATGGCCGCATGCTTCAGCGCCTGCTCGACATCGATGCCCCACTTGGCGGCGGTTTCGGCACTCAGCGTCTTCAGGTTGCCGATGACGATGGGTGACTTGTTGATGTGCAGCGTCTTGACCGGCAATCGCGTCACGCCTTCAGGCAACGCATCGCTGCGGCTGAAGATGCGCTGGCGCAGGCTCTCGACATCGGCACTCAACAGCTCGGAGGGATCTGTCGCGAGGTCCCACACGATGACCTCGTTCTTGTTGGTCGGGTGAGGCGCCAGCGGCCACACGAGGGCCAGACCGCCACGCTCCGTGCCGTACATGCCCGACACGTGCAGGAAGGGCCGGCCCACGCCCATCTCGCGCACGACTTCGTCCTTGCGGCGCAGGCGCAGGCAGAAGTCCCAGAGCTTGGGCTGCGCGGTCTTGACCAGACGGGCCAGGGCAATGGTGGCGCGCACGTCCGACAAGGCATCGTGAGCGGCCTCGTGAGCGAGGCCGTTGGCGCGGGTGAGGTGCTCGAGCTTGAACGACGGGCGCCCGTCGTCATGTTTCGGCCAGACGATGCCCTCGGGCCGCAGCGCCCAGGTGACACGCAGCACGTCGAGGATGTCCCAGCGGCCGCACTGGTTCTGCCATTCGCGCGCATACGGGTCGATCAGGTTGCGCCAGAACAGGTGGCGGGTGACCTCGTCGTCGAAGCGGATGGAGTTGTAGCCCACACCGATGGTGCCGGGCTGAGCCAGTTCGCGCTCGATGGTGGCGGCGAACTCGTGTTCAGGCACCCCGCGCTCCAGACAGGTCTGCGGCACGATGCCCGTCAACAGACAGGACTCCGGATCGGGCAAGGTGTCGGGCGCAGGCTGGCAGTACAGCATGACGGGCGCGCCGATCTCGTTGAGGTCGGCATCGGTGCGGATGCCGGCGAACTGCGCGGGCCGGTCGCGGCGTGGCACGCGGCCGAAGGTTTCGTAGTCGTGCCAGAAGAAGGTGAAATCGCTCATGCGGCGCAATCTACCAGCTTGCAGCGCGGATCGCCGCAAATGCGCCCGCCATAAGCACAGGCGAAATCGGCACCCGCGGCCCGTCGAGGCACCCGATTCATCACGTTCCGGGGGAAACCCCCAAGGCATTCAGCCCGCCCAGCCCGACTCGATACAAGCCTGCAAGCACCGCGCTGCGCACAATGGCATCAGCTTGCAGCTCGCTCTGCTTGCCCTGACCACAACAACGGAGAAACCGTTTGAACACTTCACCCCGCAGCGTGCCCCTGGTAAGGCATGCCCTGGTTGCGACCGCTTCGCTGGCGCCGCGCGCTTGGCGAAGCTCGCCCGCTGATGGCGCCCGGCCAGCTGCCTGCGCCCCGCGAACCCGCGCCCTTCGCCGCAGCGCGCTGAGACTGCGCGAATGTGCCGTCGCGTCTGCACACCTCTCTCGCACGCTCCATCGCCGCGTGTGCTTTCTGTGTCCCTGACTGGACCACACGGCGCCCCCTCCAGGTGAACGCTGCTGTTCACCGACCCTTCCGACGTTGAAACGGCATCGGCCTGCCGGGAAACGTCAACCTGCTTCAAAGTTCTGTCTGTCCCGCAAGGGATTTTTCGGGCGCGCAACCTCACGGTTGCGCGCCTTTTTCTTGAGGGTCCCGAACTCAGCCAGATCGCTGCAGACTCAGGCACCCATGTCGGCTTGAAGCACCCTGAGTTCTCCGTCGTAGCCGCAACTGAGCCATTGCCCGGGGCCGACCATCAGCACATCGGTGGCGAAGTTGGTATGGTGGTCCTCGGCCACGAGGCGTTGGTCAGCCCATCGCCACACGCGAACCGTGCCGTCTTCCGAGGCCGTGGCCACGGTGTCTGCGTCCAGCCAGCGAACGCGGCGCACCGCAGCACCATGGGCCGCAAACCGCTGCAGCGGTTCGCCATCTCGCCAGACCTGAAGCTGCCCGCTGATGTCACCCGTGACAACCAGGCCATGGGCCGCATCCACCGACCGCAAAGGCACCGTGCCCTGCAAGATGCCAACCACCTGCGCGGCCTCGTGGTTCCATAGCACGACGCAACCATCTTCACACGCGGCCGCCAAGCTCGTGTCATTCACCGAGGCCATCGACCAGACCCAGCCGTGCCCCAACTCAACCGAGTCACGCTGAGCCAACGAGGGCGACCACCGCACGACCCGTCCATCGGCCGCGCCCGTGGCCAGCTCTCCCTCGGGCAGGGCCAGCACGCTCAGGCAGGCCGCCTCATGGGCCACACACTGATGAAGCAGGGCCTGCGCCTGCAGATCCCAAGTGCGCAGGCTGCGGTCGCGCGACACCGAGGCCAATCGCCCGCCAGGCAAGGCTGCCATGGCCAGCACCGAGCGGGTGTGGCCGCTCAGCGCACCGGCGCTGCGGCCGTCGGTGTGCCACAGTCGAATGACGCAGTCGCGCCCCGCGCTGGCGACGAGGCCGGTGCCGGTGTGGGCCAACGCCCAGACATAGCCTCGGTGGGCCGGCGTGAAGGGAGCAGCGTCCTCCCCGACTGACGTCGGCGCGGCGCGGCCTGCCGCGGGCATCGCGGTGCGCTCATACAAGACATCACTGCGCAGGATGTGTTTCATTCCTGACGTGACCGTGTCCCCGGCATGCCACAGCGCGTGGTCGAAAAGGATGAGGCTGCCCGCTCGAGGCCGCACCCGGGCGCGCACGATCGGCTGTGTCGGCCCAGGTCCGCGGTCATGGAACAGGGTGTCTCCCCCCTCGAACGCATCCCCATCGGTGAGGTAGACCATGAACGTGAGCCACGAGCGCAAACCGGCATGGCGGTGGCAGACGCCGTCCTGGTGCAGGTGAAAGGCCTGGCCGGGCAGGTAGCGGCAGTAGCGCAGCAGCGGGTTGATGCTGTGCAGCCGCCAGGGCGTGGCCGACGGCACATCGTCAGCAGGCCATGTGTCAGGCACGTGGGGTCTGAGGCGCGCGAACAGCGCCGCCGACAGCACGGGATCTTCTCCGGCGAACCGATCGTTGTTGCGATAGGAGGGCGGGTAGTCGGCGGCTGCCGAGGCAAAGCCTTGTGCCTCGGCCCGGTCGATCAGCTGCCCGCATTCGTCCGCCGACAGGAAGCCCGGGATCACGACGCAAAACGGCATGCCCTCTCCCAGCGGATGCTCGGCGGCCGATCCCATCACGCGGTCAACGGGCAACACGGGGCACGCTGAGTGTCAGCCCAGCACACCCAACAGCCAACGGTTGATGTCGGCCACTTCTTGAGCGCACACCGAGTGGGGCATCGGGTACTCGTGCCACTCCACCGGATGACCGAGCGCCTTCAGCGCGTCACGCGACGCGATGGCGCGTTCCAGCGGAATGACCGGATCTTGACGGCCGTGGGCCAGAAACACCGGCACCTTGCCATTGGCCGAGTGGCGCTCGGCTTCGGTGACCGCCGCGAGCGGCAGGTAGCCCGACATCCCCAGCAGCCCGGCCAGAGGCTCCGGATGGCGCAGACCGGTCATCAGGGTCATGGCGCAGCCTTGCGAAAACCCGCCCAGCACGATGCGCGAGCTGGGCACACCGCGGGCACGTTCCTTGGCAATCAGCCCATCGATGAGCCCCTGCGAGCTGCGCAGGCCGGCCTCGTCTTCACGACGAGCGATGTCGGTGCCGAGGATGTCGTACCAAGCCGGCATCACATAGCCGTTGTTGATGCTGACGGGAATCTGCGGCGCGTTGGGAAACACGAAGCGCACCGGCCCCACCGCGCTGAGCTTGAGCTCCTGCACAAAGGAGACGAAGTCGCTCGCATCGGCACCCAGCCCGTGCAGGATGAGGATGCTGGCCGTGGGATTGGGGCCCGTTTCGTATTCAAGGACGTTCAGCGACATGGAGGCCAACCTGCAAATGGGAAAGCTGCAATTTACCCGATATGAGAAGCCGCCCTACGCCGCGGGTCAGACCGGACGGGGATGGGCTGTCGGGGTTCCCTGACCCCCATGGCGTCCTTTGCGACTTCCTTCACACATCGATAGCGGCCAAGGACGCAATTCACGAACTGGGCTGGTTTGCTGCCTCAAATCCACCTTAAGTGAGGGGGTTAGGGGACCGATATTCCGAGGGAATGGGGAAAGGCGTTGCCGCGTGGGTGCCCGTCATGAACGGGCCCACAAGACACGCGTCGCCTCACAACCCAAGTTAACGAATACCGCGCACAAGGACACTTCCCATGGCCACCATCATTCCAGTACTGAGCACAACGCGTATCTCCGAGCTGTCCACGCGGACGATCGCTGCGTTCACGACGGAAGACTGGGCTGCGTTCAGCACCGACCAGATCATGGCGCTGACCACGGCTCAATTCGGCTCCATGTCTAGCTTTGCCATCGGCGCCCTCGCCTCTCACCAGATCAGCGCCATCCAGACGCAGGACCTGCGTGCCCTCTCGGTGAATGCCTTGCGCGGCATGACGAGTGAGCACCTGAGCTCTCTCACGTCCGATCAGTTCGGTGCCTTGACCACGGCGCAGGTTGCTTCCCTGAGCACGTCGCAGTTGTCTACCCTGGCCTCGGAAGACCTGAACGCCCTGACCACGGCCCACTTTGCCGCACTGACCAACGCGCAGGCCACCTCGCTGACCTCGCTGCAGATCTCGACACTCGAGACCGCCGACATTGCCGCGCTGAGCACCGCAGCGATCCGCACCTTCAGCTCTGACGACATCCGCGCGCTCACCACCGATCACATTCAAGCACTGACGTCTGCCCAGGTCGCAGGTCTCACGACCGCCCACGTGGCTGGCTTCACCACCGACCACGTTGCAGCGCTTCAGACCACCGACCTGCGCGCCTTGAGCACCGCTGCACTGCGCTCGCTCACCACCGAACAGCTCGACGGCTTGACCTCCGACCAGGTCGCCTCGCTGACCAATGCCCAAGTCCAGGCTCTGAGCACGACCCAGATCGCCAGCCTGACTTCCGACGACCTGAACGCCCTGAGCACGGCTCACTTCGCCGCGCTGAGCGCCGCCCAGGTGGGCGCGCTGACGTCCGACCAGACCACCGGCCTGCAAACTGCCGACGTCGCCGCCATCACCACCGCCGGCATTCGTGCGCTGAGCACCGATGCCATCCACGCCCTGAGCACCGACAGCATCGTGGCCCTGACCACGGCGCAAGTCGCCGCGCTCACCAGCGCCCAAGTGGCCGGCCTCAGCACCGATCAACTCTCGAACCTGCAAAGCGCCGACCTGCGCTCGCTGACCACCGCGGCCCTTCGCGCGCTGACCACCGAGCAACTCGACTCGCTCACGTCTGACCAGTTCGCCTCGCTGACCAACGCGCAGGTCGTGGCACTGAGCACCACGCAAGTGGCCGCCATGTCGACCGACGACCTGAATGCCCTGAACACCGGCCACTTCGCTGCACTGAGCAACGCCCAGGTCGCCGCTTTCACCACCGACCAGATTGCCGCCCTGCAAACCAGCGACCTGCGTTCGCTGACCACGGGCGCGCTGCGCGGCCTGACCACCGAACAGCTGGGTGCGTTGACCTCCGACCAGATGGCCTCGCTCACCAACGCCCAGGTGAATGCGCTGACCACGGCCCAGATCGCCAGCCTGACCAGCGATGACCTGAACGCTCTGAGCACCTCGCACTTCGGCGCGCTGTCTGCTGCGCAAGTGGGTGCGCTGACCTCCGACCAAGTGGGTGCACTGCAAACGGCCGACGTGGCCGCCATCAGCACCGCCGGCATCCGCGCGCTGAGCACCGATGCCATTCACGCCCTGAGCACCGACTCCATCGTCGCCCTGAGCTCCGCTCAAGTCGCTGCCCTGACCAGTGCCCAAGTCGCCGGCCTCACCACCGACCACATCTCCAACCTGCAGTCTGCCGACCTGC
>JBEGTX010000175.1:0-11148 GCA_041179165.1 Pseudomonadota bacterium
CTTCCACCGATGCGTTGACCTCCACTGCACCGTCGCCTTTGAGCAGCCCTGCGCTGGCCGACCACAGCCGCTTCGTGCAACGCATTCGCCGCCGCTACGACAAAGAGTTGGCCCTGCTGCCGCCCGGCGTGCCCGGCACCGAGGTCATCGGCGCCCTGATCGACACGCTGCTGGCAGGCGGACGCTCGTTGGCCAGCGCCCTGCGCGTGGCGCGGCACCTGGTGATCGAACGCCTGGCCGTGCTCGACATCGAAGCCGGTCTGCCCATGCCCACCGTCACGGCCGTCATGACCGAGCTGGCCGAAGTCACGCTCGACCGCGCTGTCATCCAGTCGTTTGCCGACCAGGACGCCCGCTTCGGCGCACCGCTCGATGCCAACGGCCGCCGCATCGACTTCTGGGTCGTCGGCATGGGCAAGCTGGGCGCGCGCGAACTGAACGTGTCGTCCGACATCGACCTCATCTACGTGTACGAGGACAGCGGCGAGACCACCGGCCCCAAGGTCGTCAGCGCCCACGAGTACTTCACCGAAGTGGCGCGCAACCTCTACACCCTCATCGGCGACACCACCGACGACGGTTTCGTGTTCCGTGTGGACCTGGCGCTGCGCCCCAACGGCAACTCCGGCCCCCCTGTGGTGAGCCTGTCGATGCTCGAGGAATACTTCCTCGTGCAAGGCCGTGAGTGGGAGCGTTTTGCCTGGCTGAAGAGCCGCGTGGTGGCCCCGGTGCAAAGCCTGGCCAGCGGCCGTGCGGTTGCCCTGCGCGAAACGGTCACGTCCTTTGTCTATCGCCGTTACCTCGACTACGGCGTGTTCGAAGGCCTGCGCCAGTTGCACCGCAAGGTGCGCGACGAGGCCCAGCGCCGCGCCGCCGGCCGGCCCGAGCGCGCCAACGACGTGAAGCTCTCGCGCGGAGGCATCCGCGAAATCGAGTTCATCGTGCAGCTGCTGCTGGTGGTGCGCGGCGGTCAGTTCCCCGAAATCCGCACCCGCTCCACCTTGAAGTCATTGAGCCACCTCACCGCGCGCGGCTTGATGAAGCCTGCCAGCGCCGAGCGCCTGGCCGAGGCCTACACCTTCTTGCGCCGGGTCGAGCACCGCATCCAGTTCCTCGACGACCAGCAAACCCACCTGCTGCCCACGGCCGATGCGGACCTGGCCTGGATCGCCCGCAGCATGAACATGGCCGCCTGCACGGCCGATGCCTGCGAGCTGCTCGACACGCTCTGCGAAACGCGCGAGTTCGTGGCCATGGAGTTCGACGCGCTGCTGCACGACGGCCAGGCCCCGGTGAGCGGTGCGCCCGGCAACGGCTGCCGCAGCTGCGGCACCACGCCCGCTGCCGTCGACAGCGAAGAGTTCCTGGAGCGCCTGCCGCCGCTGCTGGCCGAGCGCGTGCGCCCCTGGGCCGACCACCCGCGCATCCGCCTGCTGCGCGATGAAAGCAAGCTGCGCCTCGGCCGGCTGGTGCAACGCGCAGCGCAAGCCGTGCAAGACGGCACCTGCGGCCCCGAAGCTGCAGCCCGTTTCATCGACTGGCTCGAACCTCTGCTGCGCCGCGAGAGCTACCTCGCGCTGCTGGTCGAGCGCCCCGAGGTGCTCAACCGCCTGCTGCGCCTGCTGGGCCTGGCCCGCTGGCCGGCGCAGTTCCTGATGCGCCATCCGGGGGTGATCGACGAGCTCGCTGACGAGCGCCTGCTGCATGGCCGCTTCGACCGCGAGAGCTACATCGCCGACCTCGAAGCCCGCCACGAGGCCTGGGGCCGGTTCGGCCAGGCCGACGAAGAATCACTGCTCGACAGCCTGCGCCGCGCCCACCATGCCGAGGTCTTTCGCACGCTGGTGCGCGACGTCGAAGGCCACATCACGGTCGAGCAGGTCGCAGACGACCTCTCTGCGCTCAGCGACGCCACACTCGACTGCGCCTTGCGCTGGGCCTGGAAGCACCTGCGCCAGCACCACCGCGAGGAGCCCTGCTTCGCCGTCATCGCCTACGGCAAGCTGGGCGGCAAAGAGCTCGGCTACGGCAGCGACCTCGATGTCGTCTTCTTGTACGACGATGCCGACGAGCCCGACACCGACCGCGCCGCCGAGGTCTACACCGCCTTCGTGCGCAAGCTCATCAACTGGCTCACCACCCGCACCGCCGTCGGCGAGCTGTTCGACATCGACACTGCCCTGCGGCCCAACGGCAGCTCGGGCCTGCTGGTCACGTCCATCGCCTCGTTCGACAACTACCAGAAGGGCCGCGGCAGCAACACGGCGTGGACCTGGGAGCACCAGGCCATCACGCGGGCCCGTTTTTCCACGGGCGCGCCGTCGCTCGCACCGCGCTTCGAGGCCGTGCGGCGTGCCGTGTTGTGTGCACCGCGCGACCCCGTCTCGCTGCGCGCCGAAGTGCATGCCATGCGCGAACGCGTGCGGGCGGCCCAGCCCATCAAGCCCGGCCTGTTCGACGTCAAGCACAGCGCGGGCGCGATGATGGACGTGGAGTTCGCTGTGCAGGTGCTGGTGTTGTCGGAGAGCGCTGCGCACCCCGAGCTGCAAGACAACGTGGGCAACATCGCCTTGCTGCACCGGGCAGAAGCCTGCGGTCTGCTGCCCGAAGGTGTGGGCCACGATGCAGCCAATGCCTACCGCGAGCTGCGCCGCCTGCAACACCGGGCCCGCCTCGACGAGAAGCCCACTCAGGTCGACCCGGCCAGCGTGACGGCCGAGCGAGATGCCGTGCTGGCCCTCTGGCATGCGGTGTTTCCTGCTGCCTCGTCTGATGCACCGCCCGTTGTGGTGTCGCTGCCGCCAGCCTCGTGAGCACCGTGCTGGCGCGCCGGCCCGGCGTGGCTTGGTGTGTGATGGCGCTCGGCCTGGTGCTGGTGGCGTTTGCCACCCGCTCGGTCGACCACCTCGCCATCGACTGGCAGCCCTCGCTCGCCTGGCATGAGCCGTGGCGCTGGTGGACCAACGTCTTCGTTCACTACAGCCAGCCGCACTTCTGGGGCAACGTGCTCGCCACCATGCTGGTCGCCGCTTTCGGTTGGGCCGCCCGCATGCCGCTGCGGGCGACCATCGCCTGGTTCGTCTCATGGCCGCTGATGCACCTCGCCCTGCTCTCCCAGCCTGAGCTGCGCCACTACGGGGGTCTCTCAGGCTTGATGCATGCAGGCGTGGCCGTGGCCACGCTGCACCTCGTGCTGGCCGGCCCGCGCCGAGACCGCATCATCGGCGGCATCGTGGGCGTGATGCTCATCGTGAAGGTGTTGACCGAAACGCCGTGGCGAGGCGCCATTCAGCACACGGCGGATTGGGACATTCCCGTCGCGCCGGTGGCGCATGCGTTCGGGTTGATGGTGGGGCTCGTCTGCTGTGCGGGCGCGCACCTCTTGACCAAGCGCCAACTCGTGCGATCAGCTTGAGCATTGAATGATCTACATCACCGTGCTGACCCTGCTTGCAAACACGGCTTGTTGCTGTGCGCTCATGATGGCGGTTCTGAGGGCTGGATGACGTGCCATGCACCTGTACCTTCGCCTTCTCGATGAACAACCGGCCGAACTCGATCCTGCACGATCGAAACTTCGGCTCCATGGCATCTTGCTCACCGCGCCCGGCATCGAAAAAATCAAACAGATCGAGCCTCACCGCAAGGGCGGGCATGCTGTCACCCTTGATGTCGATCAGGCACGCCTGGACGAGCTGATGGCCCATCTGACCGAGCACCGCCTGATGTCGGTGGTCTGAGTGGTGATGCGCAACCCGCTCAGCTGCGAATCCGCTTCACCAGATTCGTCGTCGAGTACCCATCCACAAACGACAGCGCCCGCGCGTCGCCGCCCCAGCTGCGCACCCACTTGGTTTCTTCGAGTTTCTCGATGTCGTAGTCGCCCCCCTTCACGTAAAGCTGAGGGCGCACACGCTTGAGCAACTCGACCGGCGTGTCTTCGTCGAACAGCAGCACGAGGCTGACGCTCTCGAGCGCAGCGAGCACGCAGGCGCGGTCGCCTTCGGCATTCAGCGGGCGGTCAGGGCCTTTGCCGAGCCGGCGTGCCGAGGCGTCGCTGTTGAGGCCGAGCACGAGGCTGCCGCCGAGGGCGCGCGCTTGGGCCAGGTAGCTCACATGACCGCGGTGCAGGATGTCGAAAACGCCGTTGGTGAACACGACCGGCAGCGGCAGCGCCGCCACGCGGGCCATCAGGTCTTCGGGCGTGCAGAGTTTGTCGAGGAAAGAAGCCATGCGCTCATTGTCGCCTGCGCGCCAAGCGCGGCATCGCCACCCGCATAGACTGGCCAGCGGACACACACTGCCCACCCACCCACAAGAACGGAGACAACCATGATCACCCTGTGCGGCTTCCCCACGTCGAATTACTACAACAAGGTCAAACTGGCGCTGCTGGAGAAGGGCGTGCCCTTTCTGGAAGACGACGTGCCCACCGGCAGCAAGGACGAAGCCGTGCTGAAGGACTCGCCGCTCGGCAAGGTGCCTTTCCTGCGCACGCCGCTGGGCGGGCTGTGCGAGAGCCAGGTGATCATCGACTACATCGAGGCGACACATCCCAATCCGTCGCTGATGCCCACCGACCCGTGGGACGCCGCCAAGGTGCGCGAGCTGATCACCTTCATCGACCTGCACCTGGAGCTCGTGGTGCGCGATCTGTACCCGCAGGCGTTTTTCGGCGGCAAGGTGAGCGAGGCCAACCAGGCGCGCATCCGTTTGCTGCTCGAGCGCAATATCGCGGCCTTCAAGCGCCTCGCGCGCTTCTCGCCGTATGTCGCGGGCGATCAGTTCACGCAGGCCGACTGTGCGGCCTGGGTGAGCCTGCCGCTGGTGTCTCTGGCCACCAAGGCGATCTACGGCGAAGACCTGCTGGTGACGGGCGGCATCGACTGGAAGCCGTATTCCAAGCTGGTCGGTGAGCGTCCATCGGCACAGCGTGTGTCGGCCGACCGCAAGACCTACCAGGAATTGAAGTACCCGAAGCGCTGAGATCTCGGCACACCCGAACGGTCATGCCGACGAAGGTCGGCACCCACTCTTCACACGGCCGAGCGGTGAACGCAGCGGCGTGGCGTGCATGATCGGGTATCGGCCTGCGGCGGCATGACAGAGTGGTTGTGCGACGGCCCATGAAAAAACGGCTGGCGTCCCTCCGGACCACCAGCCGCTTGGGCCGAGTACCGCGCGCGCTCAGGCGGTTTGGGACCCTGGTGCAGCGCCCTTGCCCTTGGCGGCAGCCGCCACGGCCGCCGCCATTTCCTTGCGGTAGCGGTTGAGCTCTTGCACGCTGGCAAAGCTGCGTTCGAGCAGCAGGCTCATGTTGTGCAGAATGCGATCGACGACCTTGCCTTCCCACACCGAGTCGAACTGGATCTGCTTGTCGAGCCACTGCTCGAGCCACTGCGGGTTGGGCAGGCGGCTCTGGATGGTGTCGCGGGGGAAGAGTTTTTCGCTCACGTGCAGGTTTGTGGGGTGCAGCGCTTGGGCCGTGCGGCGCGCGCTGGCCATCAGCACGCCGACCTTGGCAAAGGCCGCACGGGCCTCGTCACCGAACTTCTGCATGGCGCGTTTCATGTAGCGCAGGTAGGCGCCGCCATGGCGAGCTTCGTCGCGGGCCAGCGTTTCGTAGATGGCCTTGATGACGGGCTCGGCGTGCCACTCGGCCGCACGGCGGTACCAGTGGTTCAGGCGGATCTCGCCGCATAAGTGCAGCATCAGCGTCTCGAGGGCCGGGGCCGGATCGAACTCGAAGCGCACCTCATGCAGCTCGGCTTCGGTGGGCACGAGGTCGGGGCGGAAGCGGCGCAGGTACTCCATCAGCACCAGCGAGTGCTTCTGCTCTTCGAAGAACCACACGCTCATGAAAGCGGAGAAGTCACTGTCGTCGCGGTTGTCGCGCAGAAACATTTCTGTCGCCGGCAGGGCGGACCATTCGGTGATGGCATTCATCTTGATGGTCTGCGCCTGCTCTTCGGTGAGCTTGCTGCTGTCGAACTGGTCCCATGGAATGTCGGTGTCCATGTTCCAGCGCACAGCTTCGAGTTGTTTGAACAGTTCTGGGTACAGCATGGTGTCGATCCATCTGAGAAGTTGCTGCATTTTAGACGCGACAGTACGCCGGGCGCTTCGGCTGACCTTCTGGCGTCAAGGGCATGGCCTCCGCACCGTCCGCAAGACGGGTGGGCCGGGTCTGCATCCAGCACCTTAGCCCTTGCGTATGACAATCATGCCGGGGAGGCTGCAAGCCCCCAGGCTTGTCCGCGTTGACAGCCCTTGTGCCCCCCGCGACATTGGTTTTTTACCAGGACATTCCCCATGCGAACCCTTCGTTCCTCCCTGAGCAAACTGTCCCGCCTGGCGGCCCTGTCCGCCCTGCTGATGGCCGCAGCGCACGCCCAGGCCGCCGGCTGCCCCACCCTGCTCGACCGCCAGGCCCTTCGCCTGCAAGACGAGAAGCCGCAGAACCTCTGCCAGTACGCCGGCCGGGTCGTGGTTGTGGTCAACACGGCCAGCTTCTGCGGCTTCACCTCCCAGTACAAGGCGCTCGAAGCTCTGCATGCGCGCTTTGCCGCCCGCGGCCTGGTGGTGCTCGGCTTCCCTTCGAACGACTTCGGCGCCCAGGAGCCCGGCAGCAATGCGGAGATCGCGGCTTTTTGCGAGAACACCTTCGGCGTGAAATTCCCGATGTTCGTGAAGTCGCACGTGGTGGCCAAGGCCGGGGGCGAACTCAACCCGTTGTTCGCCGAGCTGGGCAAACGCACCGGCAAGACCCCTACCTGGAACTTCCACAAGTACGTCATCGCGCGCGATGGTCATACGGTCCAGAGCTTCGGCACCACCACCTCGCCCGATGAGCAGGCCTTCGTGGAAGCCCTGGAAAAACTACTGAATGCAAAATGAAGACTGATGAGTTATATTTAATACTCAGAAGTTCAAGCCATCGGATTTCCCTCCGGCCGGGAGCCCTTGCGAGCCAATGAGCCCGGGCCCGCGTTGTGAAAACCTTCTCAAAATCAACGGAACTCACCCCCATGTCATGCATCGAAAGAGCAGTTCGCCAGACGACCTCAGGGTCTTCTGCCGGGTCCCGCACCCGGTCACATGCTCTTTCCCTGCCCTGCGGCCGGCCAGCCTCGCTGGCTGAAATCCCGAGACGGTTTTCCTCCTCCCTCCCTCCCTCCTCCTTCGTCTCGGGGCGCCGCGCGGCAGTTTTTCTGCTGCGCGCCGGTGATGCCCTGTCACCGGGCGCTACGCGCCGGGCCCGCTGATGCGCCGCGTTGCCATCATCGGGTCGGGCATCTCGGGTCTGTCGGCCGCCCACGCGCTGACGGGCCAGGCCCATGTCACGCTGTTCGAGGCCGGCAGCTATTTCGGCGGCCACACGCACACGGTCGACATGACGCTCGACGGCGTGACGCACGGCGTGGACACCGGCTTTCTGGTGTTCAATGAACGCACCTACCCCAAGCTCATTCAGCTCTTCGCCGACCTGCAGGTCGAGACCGCGGTCTCCGACATGTCGTTTTCGGTCAAGGTACCCGACACCGATTTCGAGTGGAGCGGTTCCAGCCTTAACACCGTGTTCGCCCAGCGCAGCAACCTGCTGCGCCCCACCTTCTGGCGCATGCTGCTCGACATCGGGCGGTTCAACACGCTGTGCACGGCGCTGGCCGAGGCCGGTGAAGATGCCACGCTGCAGCAGCCCATCGGCGACTTCCTGCAGCAGCATGCGTTCTCCGACAGCTTCCGCGACGGCTACTTCCTGCCGATGATCGGCTGCATCTGGTCATGCCCGACCGACCAGATGCTGCGTTTTCCCATCGGCACCATGATCCGCTTCTGCCACAACCACGGTCTCATCCAGGTGACGGCCAGGCCGCGCTGGTTCACGGTGAAAGGCGGCGCGCGCACCTATGTGCAGAAGATGTTGCCGCACATTCCCGACGCGCGCCTCAACACACCCGTGCACAGCGTGCGGCGCCTGGGCGATGGCGTGCTGGTAAGCACCGACCATGGCACCGAGCGTTTCGACGAGGTGGTGATGGCCTGCCACAGCGACCAGTCGCTCGAGTTGCTGGTTGACCCCACGCCCGATGAGCGCGCGGTGCTGGGCGCCATCCGCTACCACCGCAACCGCGCGGTGCTGCACACCGACACCTCGCTGCTGCCCCGCCGCAAACTGGCATGGGCCTCATGGAACTACGAGCGTGCGGCCGAAGGCTCGCGCGAGCAGGCCGCCGTGTGCCTGCACTACCTGCTCAATCGCCTTCAGCCACTCCCCTTCAAGACGCCCGTGGTGGTCTCGCTCAACCCGGTGACCGAGCCGCGTCCGCACACCGTGCATGGAGAGTTCGACTACGCGCACCCGGTGTTCGACGCGGCCGCGGTCGCAGCACAGCAGCGCGTGCCGTCCTTGCAGGGTGTGGGCCGCACCTGGTTCTGCGGCGCGTGGACACGCTACGGCTTCCATGAAGACGGGCTGATGTCCGGGCTGGCCGTGGCCGAGGGCCTTCGTGCGCAGTGGCAATCGGGCAGCCGACCCGCCTCGCAGCAAGCGGCCTGACCTCGAGCCACCATGCTGCAGTCCCACGCACTCATCGGCCGAGGCGAAGTTCGCCACAGCCGGGTGCGTCCGGCAGCCAATTCGTTCTCATACCCCACCTACTTCCTCATGCTGCCGATGCGCAGCCTGCAGGCCGCGCCCTCGGCCGCACTGCCGCGCAACCGGTTCGGCCTCATCAGCTTCTACGACCGCGACCACGGCGATGGCAGCGACGATGCGCTCGTCTGGCTCGACGGCCTGCTGACCGCCCACGGCGTGACCGATGCCCAGGGCGAGGTCTGGCTGCATTGCTACCCGCGCGTGCTGGGGCACACCTTCAAGCCGGTGAGCTTCTGGTACTGCCACCGTGCCGATGGCAGCCTGGCCGCCGTGGTGGTGGAGGTGAACAACACCTTCGGCGAGCGCCATTGCTACCTGCTCGAAGGGCCGGAGCTCGGCTTCGGGCGCGAGCTGCAGGCCAGCAAGGTGTTCCATGTGTCTCCCTTCTGCTCGGTGGGCGGGCACTACCGGTTCCGGTTCATGCACCGGGGCCTGCCATCCAGTCTGCATCCAATTGCCGATGCTGCACGTAATGGAGAAGCAAGAACCGTTGCGTGCATCGACCACCACGACGAGCACGGGCCGCTGATCCGGACGAGTGTGTCGGGAAAGCTGGTCCCGATCACACCGCGCAGTCTGCGGGCCGCCTTTTTCGGAATGCCGCTGATGACCTTCGGGGTCGTGGCGCGCATCCACTGGCAGGCCTTCAGGCTGTGGCGAAAACGGGTTCCGTTTTTCAGCAAGCCCGCTCCGCCCGAGACCTTCGTGACCCGCTGACATCCACCTCTGCCGCGATCCGCCGATGAACACCACGACACAAACCTCCTTCCATCCGGCCGACCTTCCGCAGTCGGCGCCCGCGGCTGCCCGCGCGGTGTTCCGCCTGCTCAAGAACATCCGGCACGGCGTGCTCGACGTGCAGATGCCCGACGGCAGCCTGGCGCGGTTCGGCAACCTGACCGAGCACGGCCTGCGCGCCTCGATCCGGCTGCGCAACTGGGCCCCTTGCGCGGCGGCCCTCAAGTCGGGCGACATCGGCTTTGCCGAAGGCTTCATCGCAGGCGACTGGACCTCCCCCGACCTGGCGGCCCTGATGCGCCTGTTTCTGCTCAACCGCGAGGCCATCGAGTCGATGGTCTACGGCACGTGGTGGGGCTCACTGCTGTACCGCGCCAAGCACCTGTTCAACCGCAATTCGCGCCAAGGCAGCAAGAAGAACATCCACGCCCACTACGACCTGGGCAATGACTTCTACAAGCTCTGGCTCGACCCGACGATGAACTACTCGAGCGCCTGGTACGAGGGCGATCGCAGCAAGCCGATGGTCGACGCCCAATGGGCCAAGGTGCGCCGCGCGCTCAGCGAGTGCCACGTCAAGGCAGGCGACCGCGTGCTGGAGATCGGCTGCGGCTGGGGCGCCTTGGCCGAATGCGCGGCCCGCGACTTCCGAGCCACGGTGCACGGTGTGACGCTGTCTGGGGAACAACTCGCCTACGCGCAAACGCGGCTGAGCGAGGCCGGTCTGGCCGGGGACCTGCGCTACCAGGATTACCGCGACATCGCCGACGGGCCCTTCGATGCCGTCGTGTCGATCGAGATGTTCGAGGCAGTGGGCCGCGAGTACTGGTCGAGCTACTTCGAGACCCTCAAGTCCCAGCTCAAGCCGGGTGGCACCGCGTGTGTGCAAAGCATCACCATCCGCGACGACCTGTTCGAGCGCTACGTGAAGTCGACCGACTTCATCCAACAGTACATCTTCCCCGGCGGCCTGCTGCCGAGCCCGAGTGCCTTCCGCGCCGCAGCGGCCCAGGCGGGCTTGAAGGTGGTGAACGAGCTGTCGTTCGGCCCCGACTATGCCGAGACACTGCGCCGCTGGCGTGAACGCTTCCTGAGCGAAGACGTGCGCGTGCGCCAGCTGGGCTTCGACACACGCTTCATTCGCATCTGGGAGTTCTACCTCGCCTATTGCGAAGCGGCCTTCGACACGGGCAGCACGGGCGTCATGCAGTTCACCCTGCAGCGCGCCTGAGCACCGGGCTCATCACCATGAAGCGCCCCCTGTTCACCGATCGCCGCCGCCTGCTGCGAGGCGGCGCATGGCTGCTGTGCGGCAGCTTGCCTGCATGGAGCTGGGCACAAACCGCTGTGGTGCCCGCTTCCCTGCCGGCCGAGGTGCGCACCGAGCTGCCCACGGCCCGGCTGCAAGGCGCAGGGCGACTCAGCTTCCTCGGGCTGCGCATCTACGACAGCAAACTGTGGGTGGACCCGGCCTTCACGGCCGAGAACTTCGAGCGCCATCCGCTGGCACTCGAGCTCGTCTATGCGCGGTCGCTCGACGGCAAGCAGATCGCCGAGCGATCGCTGACCGAAATGAAACGCGCGGGCCCACTGGACGACACCCGCGCTGCGGCATGGCTGGCCGACATGGGCGCCACCTTTCCCGACGTGTCGGCCAACGACCGCATCACGGGCGCCTACCAGCCTGGCGGCAGCTTGCGCTTCTTTCTGAACGGCAAGCTGCTGCGTGAATTCCGCGATGCCGAGTTTGC
>JBEGTX010000176.1:0-10283 GCA_041179165.1 Pseudomonadota bacterium
CTTTTCGTATGCCGGCGATTACCAATCCATCAAATCGCGCTTTCCGTACACGCAACGCCTGAGTGAATCTCTGGCGGCGCAAAGCTCGTCTCCCGACAAGCTGATCAACCAGATGGTCAGCGGCATGAAGTTCGAGAACTTCACGCTGCAACAGGGTGAACTTGCGACGCTCAAGGGACGCGACCAGGCCATTGCCGTGTCGATGGTCATGACCAGCGAAACGGTGTCGTACGAGCAGATTGGACGGGCCTACAAGCTCTTCATCAACCTGCGCGCGCAGGTGCTGTTCTTCGACTTCAAGACGATGTCGGTGCTGCGTGCCTACCCCGTCACGGCGGCCTACATCGACCTGCTGGCCGAGCCCCCCAGCCCGAGCCTGATCGACGAGCGCGTGCGCACGCTGTTCCTCGGCGGCCCCAAGCCCGGTCTGCTGCAGCGCTTCGGCTCGCAGTTGGCCGCGGCCACTTTGCCTGAGAACGTGCCCCGTTTCCTGCAGGTGAACAAGGTCACCATTTCGCCGGAAGCCCGCGCCGAGCTGCCCGAGGCCCTCAAGGCCACGCCGGGTACTGCTGAAACCTGGCTTGCCGACCAGCTCAGCGAAATGATCGCCAGCCGCACCGGCGTGCCCATCCTGCCCTACGCCAAGGGCTACGCCATCGGCAACGTGATGGCCATGCGCTTTGCCGACGGCACCGTGTTCAACCTCAAGATTCCCGAGGCCGACTACGCGTTCTCCATCGACCTCACCGGCTTCAAGCGCATCAAGAGCGGTGAGTCCGTGGCCGGAGCCAGCTATGTCTACGGTTCCTACATGGAACTGAAGCTCGTGGAGCCGCTGTCCAATCGCGCCTACCTCGACGCCAAGTTTAAGAATGGCGAAGTCAAGATGGTGCCGGCAGCCCAGGTCGATACCGACGACTTCCCCGCCTACTCCGATTCCATCCGCGGCCTGTTCGGCAAGCTCAGCAATGTGCTCGCCGGCAAGGACGACCCTTGGCTCAAGACCGCCGCCACGGGCGCGAACCTCGACGCCCAAATTTCCGCAACCAAAACGGTACTCCAATCATGCAAGTAATCCGATACCTCCTGCTGGCCGTGCTGGCACTGAGCAGCCAGTTCGCCCTGGCCCAGATCGAAAACGCCAAGGGCTCGGCCACCGTGACCTACGCGGGCAAGATCAAGCCTGAAGACAAGAACAGGGCCTTCCGCGAAGCCCAGGTCAAGGCCGTGGAGCGCTACTACGCCGAAAGCGGTGACTCCGAGAGCGCCAACTTCGACAACGTGCGCGACAAGGTGCTCGAGAACCTCGACAAGTTCGTGCTCAGCGCCTCGCTGATCAGCGAACAAGAATTTCCGGACAAGAAGCAATACAACGTGGTGGTTCGCATCGAACTGAACGTGGCCAAGCTGCGCAACACGCTGAAGGCCAACTCGGCCATCGGCAGCACGGCGGCCGCCAACAAGTCGCCCCTGACCTTCGTGTTCATGGCGCGCCAGGTGGCGTCGGTCAAGGAATACGATGCACGTCAGGTCAAACGCGTCGAAGTGCGTGGCGAAGCATCGGCCAACCGCTCTGACCGCGAAAAGACCTCCGAGTCCGAACGCATTGGTGGTGGCAGCGTGAAGACCGGCGCCGCCGCCGACCGCTCAATGACTGCGTCGGCCCAGCGCTCCCTGACGGTTGAAACGGGTGGCAGCCGCCTGCAAAAGGCCGACGACACCGCATGGCGCCTGATTCCAGCTCAAAGCCTGAACGCGCAGTTCACAGGCGTGTTTGCCAAAGCCGGGTTCGACGTGGTCGAAGCCGCTTACGTCGAGCCGCAATCGCAAGGCCTGCTCAGCGTGAAAGCCATCGAACGCGACTACGAAACCGGCAACGACCTCGCCCCCGAAACCCTGCGCAACACGGCTCAAGGCCTGAAGAACGCCCAGATCCCGTACCTCGCGCTCGGCACCCTCGACGTGGGCGTGAAGGACACCGATCCCGGCACCGGCCTGGTCCGCGTGTACGTCACGGTCACCGGCAAGATCCTCGACCTGAACTCGCGCTTCCCACGCACCGTGTCGTCGGTGGGTCCTGTGCAGTTCGCCGGCACCGGCCCTACCGAAAGCGTGGCCCAGACCAATGCCTTGAAGCTGGCTGCAGACAGTGCTGCTCGCGAGCTTGTCAGCCAAATCAACAACGTCGGCGTTCGTTGATCCTACGCCTCTCATTTTTCCATCTGCATCACAAGGAAATCACCATGACCTCCAAGAAGAACCTCGTCGCCGCACTCGCCGCCGCTTCCCTGGCCGCCCTCATGCTCGCTCCCGGCGCTGCCGTGGCCCAGTTCAAGGTGCCTTCGTTCGGCGGCGGCGGCGGCAACACCAGCTCTGGCGGCGACGCCTCTGCACAGCAAGACCAACTGGTCTCCGCCTACGTTGGCGCCGACAAGGAAGTGCTGAACGCCCAATCCAAGATGGCCGAAGCCGTGGGCCTGAAGGAGCGCGCAGCTTCGCTGAACGCCGCCAGCCAGGCGCTCAGCCAAGGCGCCACCAAGGACAGCCTCGAAGCCTCCGAAACCATGCAAAGCGAAGCCGCTCAAGAAATCCAGGCCAAGCTGAACGACAGCAACACCAAGCTCGACAGCGCCGGCAAGAAGAAGTTCTCGGAAGCGCTGGGCGCACTGGCCAAAGGCATTCAGAAGTACTCCAAGCTGAGGGAGCCGATCCAGGCCTTCCAGGCTGCCGTGACCGGCGGCGGCGCGGCCGGCATGCTGACCGCAGCCACCAAGCTCGGCGCAGGCAAGTACATCGTGACCTCGACCCCCGGCCACGTGAAGAACCTGACCGGCACGCTGAGCACCGCCGTGGCTTACGCCAAGAACCACGACATCCCTGTGCCAGCCGAAGCCACGAGCCTGCTGTAAACCACTGCGCCACGAACGAAGCACCGCGGAGCGAAATTGATGAAGAGTCAAGCGATGAAGATTCAAGGCCTGTTGATTGTCTCGGTCTGCATCGCGCTCAGCGCGTGCGACTCGAAGGGCGACAAACCGGAGATCACGGTCTCCGGCCCTTCGGGCTCAGCGCCCGTGGCCAGCGCCACCCTCAGCGCGGGTGCTTCGGCGCCTGTCGCTGCGCCGGTGGCAGCCCCCCCTGTCCCCCCCGTCACGCCAGCCCCCATGGTGGCGGGACTCGATGTCGGCAAGACCTACACCCAGCCCACCCGCTCGCTTGGCAGTGGCAAGTCGGTCTCGGCCGCCGTCAACGACGCCGTGCGCACCGCCATCCTTCAGGCGAATGGAGCGAGTGTCGACCTGACATCACAGCAGTTCAAGTTCGCACTCGACGTGGCAACGGACTATGCTGACGCGAGCATTCGCGCAGCCGGCTTTGCCAGCGTGGTGGAGCAGCGCTCGCGTGGCGCGCTCACCGGCTTCAAGCTCGAGAGCGTTGAAGGGCCGGACGCCTCCGGCAATTACAAGGTCTGGATCGAAGCCCAGGTGGCCAAGTACGCGCCGCCGGCCGCCGATGCCAAGAAGATCAAGCTCGTGATCGCCCCCATCCGTTTCGACGTCAAGTCGTTCACGGTGGGTGGGCGGTCCATTGCCGCCACCCAGGTGGCCCAGGACATCCGCAACCGCATTCTCGAAAGCCTCAGCCAGTCGGGCCGTTTTGCCGTGCTCGACCGCGAGTTCGACAACGAAATCCAGCAAGAACTCGACATGGTCGAGTCGGGCCAGACGCCGAACAGCCAGTTTGGCAAACTCGGTCAGGCCTTCAGCGCCGACCTCATCTGGATCGGCCGCATCAAGTCGCTTGGCTATGTGCGCCACAGCCGCGAGCTGCGCGCCACCGACCGCTCGCTGGTGAGCTACTCCGGTGGCTGGGCCGTCTCGCAAAAACTCGTCAACGTGGCCACCCGCCAGGTGATGGTTGCCAATTCGCTGCAAGAGCAATTACCCTCCACTGCCCCCACCACACTGGGTGTGTCGGTCGACAGTGACAAGACCCTCAATAACATGGCCACAAGCATCGCCCAGCAGGTGGTGAACTCCATCATGTCGAGCAGCTTTCCCGTCAGCGTGGTCTCACGTGATGGCAATGCCGTCATCTTGAGCCAGGGGGCCAATGCCTTGCGCCAAGGCAACCGCTACCAGGTGGTAGCGCTCGGGGCCGAGCTGAAAGACCCGCAGACCGGACAGTCGCTGGGTCGTGTGGAGTCGGCTTGCTGCGAGGTCGTGATCGACCGCGTGACCCCCACACTGTCGTACGGCCACCTGGAAGGCGTCGCCATCAATCTTGACGCCGTTCCGGCTGGTGGCCTTCTCGTGCGCGAGAACGTGGCGCGCCAGAAAACCGAAGCCCCGGCCGCCACGGCTGGCTCGGCCAAACCCCAGGGCAAAGGCCGCCGCAGTGAACTCGACATGGACGAGCGTGTGGCGCCCGTCAAGCCGCGCCGCAACGAGGCCGACTGGTAAACGACGGCGCCCCCCATCCACGGCCGCGACACCAGGCCCGCTGCGAAGCGGGCCTTTTTCATGGTGGTTGCGCCCCAGTGCGAAGTCGTTCGGTCCGCCGTAGACTGGTGCCATGTCTGCCGCCGCGTCACAGCAAGCCATCCTCACGCACCTCAGCGCCGTCGACCACGAGCGGCAATTGAGAGGGGCCGACGCTGCCTTGCAGGCGCGGGTGAGTGCCGTCAAGCAGTACCAGCAAAAACGGTTCCAACTCACCTATGCCGACCTGCTCGCCTCGCCGAGGTATTCGGGTGCCGCCCGTTTTTTTCTCGATGAGTTGTACGGCCCCGCCGACTTCAGTCAGCGAGACGCTCAGTTCGCTCGCGTGGTGCCCGCGTTGGTGCGGCTGTTTCCTGCAGACATCGTCAGCACCGTTGCCTCGCTGGCGTCACTTCACGCGCTGTCAGAACAGCTGGACACCCGCATGGGGCAGCAGCTGCAATCGGCTGAGGTGAATGCAGGCCTCTATGCCAAGGCCTGGCAGGCCGCCTCCACGACAGCTCAACGGTCTCAGCAGATCGAGCAGATGCTGTCAGTCGGCCGATCGCTCGACCAGCTCACTCGCCAAGTGCTGATTCGACAGTCGCTCCGGTTCATGAGGGCGCCGGCACGCGCCGCGGGGTTGTCGGCGCTGCAGACATTTCTCGAGTCAGGCTTCGACACGTTTCGCGCGATGAAGGGCGCAGAGCCGTTTTTGTCACTGATTTTTGAACGCGAGCACTCGCTTGCGAAAATGCTGTTTGAAACAGATCCTGCCACGTTGACAAATGATGCCAACTGCTTAGGACAATTACCATAGCGGAACACCGTGTGACGGAGGACCATAGGCTGAATCCTGCAGTTTCCCGATCCTCCTCTCATGCAAAAACCTTGGCTCGCCCACTATCCCGCAGGTGTTCCTGCAGACATCGACATGTCGCAATACGCGTCGTTGGTCGAGTTGCTCGAAGCCTCGTTCAAGAACTTCGCAGACCGGGAAGCCGCCGTCTGCATGGACAAGTCGATCACCTATGGCGAGATCGATCGCCATTCACTCGGACTGGCCTCCTGGCTTCAGTCCAAAGGACTGCAGCCCGGCGCGCGGGTTGCGATCATGATGCCCAACGTGCTGCAGTACATGGTCGCCATTGCGGCCATCCTGCGTGCCGGTTATGTTGTCGTGAACGTGAACCCGCTGTATACGCCTCGCGAACTCGAGCACCAGCTCAAGGACTCCGGCTCTGAGGCCATCATCGTGCTCGAGAACTTCGCAGCCACGCTCGAGAAGGTCATCGACCAGACCTCAGTCCGGCATGTGGTGCTCGCAACCATGGGTGACATGATGGGCGCAGTGAAGGGCACCATCGTCAATTTCGCCGTGCGCCATGTTCGCAAAATGGTGCCGGCCTTTGAATTCAGGCCCAGCGCGACCCTCAGCGTCACGGGCTTCAATGACGCCGTCTCGGGTGGAAAGTCGTTGCCCTTCAAGCGCCCTGAGCTCGGTCCGAACAACGTCGCCTTTCTGCAGTACACCGGTGGCACCACAGGGGTGTCGAAAGGCGCAACGCTGTTGCATCGCAACGTGGTGGCCAACATCCTGCAATCCGAGGCTTGGTTCAATCCCTTGCTGAAAAAGGTGAACGGCCAGTCCATTGTGATGGTGTGCGCCTTGCCGCTGTATCACATCTTCGCGCTCACCTGCTGCTACATGCTGGGTGCTCGGCTCGGCATGAAGAACATCCTCATTCCGAACCCACGCGACATTCCTGGCTTCATCGGCGTTCTCAAGAAGCACAAGGTGAACATGTTCCCGGCGGTCAACACCTTGTTCAATGCTTTGGCCGAAGCGCCGGGCATCGAGCAGGTCGACTTCTCCGAACTCGTGGTGTCCAACGGGGGAGGCACGGCGGTTCAACAGGCTACCGCGGCGCGGTGGCTGAAGCTCACCAACTGCCACATCATGGAGGGCTACGGCCTGTCCGAGACCTCGCCCGTGGCCACCATCAACAGCATCGACATCACGGGCTTCACAGGCACCATCGGCCTGCCCATTCCCTCGACCGAAGTAGAGATTCGGGACGATGACGGCCACGAGGTGCCGCTCGGTGAACGCGGGGAGATCTGCATTCGCGGGCCACAGGTCATGGCGGGCTATTGGAACCGTCCTGAAGAAACATCCAATGCCATTTCTGCAGATGGCTTCTTCAAGAGCGGCGACATCGGCGTAATGGACCCGACGGGCGCCATCAAGATTGTCGACCGCAAGAAGGACATGATCCTGGTCTCGGGTTTCAACGTCTACCCGAATGAAATCGAACAGGTGGTGGGAATGCACCCAGGCGTTCTCGAATGCGCCGCAGTCGGTGTCGAGGATGAGCGCTCGGGCGAAGCAGTCAGCCTGTTCGTCGTGCGGCGCGACCCGGCATTGACCGAGGCGGCGCTCGCTGAATACTGCAGGGAAAACCTCACCGCTTACAAGCGGCCGAAGCTCATTCAGTTCCGCACGGATCTGCCCAAGACCAATGTGGGCAAGATCCTTCGACGTGAACTTCGCGCGGCCTGAGCGCGCTCAGGTTCGAAGCGTCAGTCACACGTAGTAGTAGTCATTGCCCAGTAGAGTCTTGTAGAGCGTGAAGTTCTTCCCGGGCGAGCCGCTGTTGGCCGTTCTCCAAGACGCCAGCGTCCCAGGCGACGGGTCGGTGAAGTACGCCGACTTCGCGATCTCGATCGCCTTGTTCACGAACTCGGCATAGGCTGCTTGGCGGGAGTCTTTCGGGTTGTTCGCGATGTCGATGGCGTCCTGGATGCGCTGGCGAATCTTGGGGTCGTAATCAGGGTACTTGCCGAAGCCTTCGAATTGCTTGGGCGCCCGCACGATGTCGGCCAGCGTCTTGGCCCCCTTGGCCATGTAGGGCCCCGGGTTGGCCATGCGGTTCCACAACACAGCATCCATCAGCTGCATCGCCTCGGCGGCGAGCTCGATGGTGTAGCTGGACGCCGCAGGGCCACGGCATTCAGCCAGCAGAACACGCGCTTCCACGCCGTCGTCGCTTTTCTTTTCGGGCAACGTGATCATCAGGGTTCTCCGTGTCGGTGCGCAGGGCAAGGTCCATCAGGGAGCCGCGCGGCCACGCTGGTTGAGTTGATGGCGAGTGAGTTCCAGCCGGCTGCCGAGGCGCTGGCAGCGCTGCTGCTGCAGGCGCACCCAGGCGCGAGTGACCCGGTAGGTGCTGCCAGCCACCTCGGCCTCGGTCGCCACCACGTCCCGTCTCAGATTCAAGGTTCTGCGCGAATTCACAAGGGGCTCGCGACCGCCATCCCACAGAACCATTTCACGACCCTCCTGCCATATCACCCACGCCGAACGGCTGCCGTCGCCGTGTTGTTCACCGAGGACGCAGACGTGGTTGAGCCGGTGGGGCGTGCGGGCCCGGAGATAGCGGGACACGGCCGCGCGGTAGCCGGCAAAGTCGGGAACCGAACTCAGCTCGAACGGGACCGAAGTGCCAGGTGCTTCTGCCACGGGCTCGCTCGCGAAGCCGGTGGCCGTCGTCGCCGCTCCCATCAGCGTGGTGCGGGTGGACGGCAGCAGCGCCGCCTCGGCACTGGCGAGGAGTGTGACGCCAGCGCATGCCACTGCGAGTGAGGCCAGAGCCAGCGTCACACGACTGGCCTGTGTTGATCGGGGGGGGCGGGGGTGTTCAACATGATGGCCATCAGGCTACCAGCCAGTTTCCGTTGCCACCACCCCCGCTGGAGGTAGGACGGCCTGACTGCGCATCGCCCTGTGGAGGGAACTGCCGCGGCTTACGTCAGCAATGCTCCCGTCCGATCGGCCCAGAGGAGCGCATTCACGACCTTGCGACAGCCTGCAAAGTCGGGAACGTATTGGAGGGTCAAAGTGACCGGGACGGACGGACCTCCTGATGCTTGAACGACCAGGCCGCAGGAATCAGCAACACGCCACGGCAAAGCTTGCCCAGCCGTGTGAGGGGCTCGCTGATGGTGCCGTCGTTACAAATTCCGACAACAGGTCCGTGCCATACGGTCACACTTTCACGGCTCCGTTGGCGCGGAGGAGGCGGCCTGCAAACCGGCAGGCTTCACGGCCCACATGCAGCGATCCAGTCCCACCATGTCAAAGGCTTTGCAATCCATGAGTTCCGAGCGTAAACACAAGCGCGAAGTTTATGCGTGTGTCTGGGCTGTCGCCATGTTGAGCGCGTGCGGGGGCGGCTCTGGAGGTGCCAACGCGCCCACGGCAAGCAATGAACCGCCAGCCGTCGCCTCGCCGCCGGCTTCACCATCGCCCGCGCCGCCCGGCTCATCGCCCTCGACGATGGTCGCCAGCATTCAGGCGACGCGCTTGAGCGGCCCCGCCCCACTGGCAGTGATGTTCGACGCCACTGGCACCAACTCGGCCGGCGCCGTGGATCGTGCAAGATCCGAACACGGTATACGCTGGTGCCAATACGATCTGCATCTCACCATCCGCCAACTACACCGGGTGCCCAAGCGGCGCGGCCCGTCAAACGGGCTATCCGACTGCGTGGAGCGGCAAACGGGTGCTGTTGCACACCGGTGAAACCTTCGGCCCCATCGACATTCAGGACGGCAACAACAGCGTGCAAGTGAGCAGCTATGGCTCCGGCGCCAAGCCCAGCGTGGCCTCGGCAGCGGTAGGCAACTGGCGCCCGGGGAGCGCAGCCTTTGCCACCGACATCAGCGTGATGAACCTGGATGTCAAGAATGGCATGCATCAAACCATGGGCTCGCGCGTGCTGTTCTATCGCAATGATGTGCACACCTCGGGTGCTGGCCTGAGCATGTCGCTGGGCGGCGAAGACTATTGGTACAGGGTGGATCCCTATCGCACCGTGGCGCAGAGCGCGTTCTACAACGCCCGAGAAATCTTCTTCGTGGAAAACAATGCGCTGAACACCGACACCACCAGCGCCTCCTATGGCATTTTTGGGTCAGGCTCACGAGTTGCCTTGCTGGGAAACACACTCGGATGGCAGAAGTACCACTCGATTCGCATGACTTCTCTGCATAGGGGAGTCGTGGCACACAACGAAGCGCAGGGCGTGTCCAGCGAGGGCATCTACCACGCGATCAAGATTCACAGCGGCGGCCTGAATCCTTACACCGATGCGTTCATCAACAACAGCAGCGGCGAGGGCGGATGGGCCTCGAATCAAATCGTCGTGGCCAACAATCTGATCGGCAACGCGAGCGCCAACAATGGCTGGACCGCTGCGATCTGCTCTCAGAATCCCGAATATGCCGAAGGCGTTGAGAACGTGATTGTCGAGGACAATCGTTTCGTACACGGCACGGGCACCTCGACAGACCTCGTGTTCGGTGGCCGCCGCCTCACGTCCCGCGGCAATACAGTCACCAACGGCACCCGACTGATCACAGGCGCCGTCCACGACCGTGCCTTGCCGGCAGAATGGAAGGGCCCGCATTACTTCGAGTAATTTGCCCCACCCAACCCGCTGATCCAGGTGATGGATCTCAAGCAGACGGGTTCAACACACCGTCGCAGTGGACACTGCTGGTTCGACCTCATGCCTCTGCGAGACGGCAACGATTTGGTCTCCAGTTTTTGAAAGCGGCGGGATATGAGCTCTCCGAACCGCCTTGAATCCATGCCAGGGAATAAAACGGATCCACAAAAGCAAACGCCCCTGTCACTGGGTGACAGGGGCGATGCAAATAATAGCCTGACGATGTCCTACTTTCACACGGGAACCCGCACTATCATCGGCGCTGAGGCGTTTCACTGTCCTGTTCGGG
>JBEGTX010000177.1:0-4011 GCA_041179165.1 Pseudomonadota bacterium
TGAAGCCGGCAATCATGCGCAGCGTGGTCGTCTTGCCGCAGCCCGAGGGGCCGAGCAGCGTGACGAGTTCACCCTGCTGCAGCGACAGGTCAAGCTGGTCGACGACCATCACGTCGCCGTAGGTCTTGCCCACTTGCGAAAGTTGGAGTTTGGACATGGAGAGGGCCTCGGTTCAGGATCTGCGCAGCATGAAGTCTCGCCCGGCGATCCGCATGCCTGCAGCCACCACGGCGGTCACGATCACCACCAGCACCACACCCATGGCGGCCAGGGTTTCGTAGTTGCCCTGTTCGCTCAGGTCGAGCGTGAGCACCGAGACCACGCGCGATGTCGGGCCCGTGAGGAACACGGCGGTGGAAAGCTCCTTGGTGCAGATGACGAACACCAGCACGAAGACCCCCGCCAGCGTTTTCTTGAGCAGAGGGAACACCACGCGCAGCAGCACGGTGAGACGCCCGCCGCCGAGCACCCGCACCGCCTCTTCGAGCTCCGGATTGAGCGAGCGCACGGCCGCGGCACAGGCGGTGACGGCGATGGGCAAGAAGCGGGTCGTGAAGGCGATGACGATCAGGGCGCCGGTGCCGTACAGCGAAAACGGCGGGCCGGCGTAGGCCGCGTACAAGCCGATGGCCAGGATGAGCCCGGGCACCGCCACCGGGGCGAGTGCCAGGCCTTGCACGAGGGCCGGCCACGGCGTGATGCGCCGCTGCGTGGCATAGGCCACGCACAGACCGGTGAGCACACAGATGAAGGCCGTGGCGCCGGAGTACAGCACCGTGTTGACCACGGCCGAGCGCACCGTCACCTGCTCGAACAGGATGTTGTAGTAGTTGGCGAGCGTCATGTTGCCGGCCGAGACGCCCCGGCCCCAGGCCTTGGACAGCGAAGCCAGCACGAGGATCAGCAGCGGCAGCACCACGGTCAACAGCGACACCAGCCCGGCATAGCCGAGCAGAGGCCACTTCCACCAGCCGATGTCGACGCTGCGGCGTTCACCGCCTTTGCCCGACACCGAGACGAAACCCTTGCGCGACAGCAGGCGGCGTTGCACGTACAGCAGCGCGATGGTCAGCAGCAGGATGGGCATGGAGTACGCCGCCGCCTGTTCGACCCGCGTGGGGTACTCGAAGAAGGCGCTGATCTGCGTGGTGGCCAGGTTGAGGCCGGCTGGAATGGCGATGAGGGCGGGCGTGCCGAACAGCGCCACCGTCTCGAGGAAGGTGAGGATGGCCGCGCCCAGGATGGACGGCAGCACCAGCGGCAGCGTCACGCGGGTGAGCGTGCGGAAGGTGCCTGCACCGTGGATGGCGGCGGCGTCTTCGAGTTCGGTCGAGATGAGGTCGAGTGCCGACTTGGTGAACACGTAGACCAGCGGAAAGGTGTACAGCGCGATCACGAAGGCCAGGCCCGTGAACGAAAAGATGTTCAGGGGTCCCTGTTCGGTGCCGAACACCGCCACCCAGGCGCGGTTGAGCCAGCCCGCGTTGGGGCCGGCCAGCAGGATCCACGCGATGGCACCCAGAAAGTTGGGCATCACGAAGGCGGCCAGCACGCTGAAGTGCGTGAAGCCGCGGCCTGGCATGTTGGTGCGCGACACGGCGAGGGCCAGCGGCACCCCGATGGCCAGCGCCATGGCCGTGACCGTGGCACCGAGGTACAGCGAGTTGAGCAGCGCCTGCAGGTGGCGTGGGCGCCCGAGTGCGCCCACGTAGTTGGCGAACGTCCATTCGCCGGCTGTGGTGTGAAAGCTGTCCCACACCAGGCGCACGATGGGGTTGGCCACCAGAAACACCAGCGCGACGATGAGCACGCCGAACAGCCACAGCGAGGGGTCGGCCCAGCGCGACGGGGGTTTCAGCAGCGCGTTGCCGCTGGTTGGCCGCGGTGCCGCGGCCAAGGCCATGCCGTCAGACACCGAAGGCATCCCGCCAGAGGTCGACGATTTCGGGCACGCCGGTCACGACCTCTTGTGCGGTGGGCCGCAGCACGATCTTCACGTCGCTCAGGCCCAGCACACCCGGGCGCGGCTTGGAGCCTGCGCGGATGGGCACGCCGTAGTGTTCGACCATCAGCTTGTCGGTATCGTCGCTGCCAATCAGCCACTCGATGAAGAGCTTGGACGCGTTGGGGTGTGGTGCGTTGGCCATGATGGCCGACGGCGACATCATCACCAGCGTGCCTTCGGCCGGGGCCACGACCGCCAGCGGGTTGCCCTTGCTCGCCACGCTCGCGGCGAGGTTGATCGGGCCGGCCGAGATGGAGCGCTCGCCCGAGTTGACCGTGGTCACCGTGTCGATGATGGAGCGGCCCACTTGCGGCTTGTTGTCGGCGAGCTTCTTGAACCAGCCGTTGCCGTAGAGTCGGCGCATCTCGATGCCCCAGGCGCCAATGAAGCCGCTGTAGCCAGGGTGTCCGACGGACACGAGGCCCTTCCACTTGGGGTCGGTCAGATCGTTCCAGCTCTTGGGGGCGTCGGCCGCCTTGACCTTGTTGGTGTTGTAGATGAGACCGACCATGGACACGCTGGCCACATGGTAGTAGCCATCGGGGTCGATGTTCTGCAGACGCTTGTCGAGTGTGGCAGCAGCCGCCGGCACGAAGCGCGTGAGCAGCTTGCGGTTCTTGAGGTCCAAGTAGTGCGACACATCGGTCGACGAGAACACGTCGCAGTTGGCGGTGCCGGCGCGCAGGTCCTGGTTCAGGCGCTGAAACGCCACCTGGGCCGTGGTGCGCACCACGTTGACCTTCACGCCGGGGTAGCGTGCGGTGAAGGCGCGTGCGGTCATCTCGGCTTCTTCGGAAGGAAGGAACACGATGTACCAGGTGAGTTCGCCTTCTTTCTTGGCCGCCTCGTACAGGCCGGCGAGCGGCGCTTGCGCGTGGCTGGTGGCATAGGGGGCAAGCAATGTGGTGCCGGCCAGGGCACTGAAGTGGCGTCGCGTGATCGTCATCGGGAGTTCATCCGGTTGAAGGGCCCAGGGTCTCGGTGCAGTGTACGAATCGAGCGTATAAAAATGCAAATGGGGTTTATCAGTATTTTTATTGGCTCACTTGCTGCCCCATCCTGCCTACAATCGGTTCCACGACAGAGGAGAGCCCGATGACCCAGACGCCCCGCGTCAACCTGAGCGACAAGATCCGTGCAGCGCTCGAGGCCGAGATCACCTCCGGCAAGCTGCCGGCGGGCACCCGCATCGAAGAGCAGATGCTGATGGAGCGTTTCGAGGTCTCGCGCACCCCGGCTCGCGAGGCGCTGCTGCAGCTCATGTCGTCCGGCCTGCTGACCTCGGTGCCGCGCCAGGGTGCGGTGGTGAGCAGCGTGTCGCTTCCCGAATACATCTCGATGCTCGAGATCCTGATGACGCTCGAGGGCCTGGCCGCGCGCCTGTCGGCCCGGCGCATGCCGGCCACGCAACGTCGCGAGCTCGAGAAGTCGGCCAAGGCGTGTGCCGATGCCGCGGCGGCCGATGACGCCGAGGCCTACGGCAATGCCAACCGGCTGTTCCACGAAATCATCTACGACGGCAGCCGCAACGAGGTGCTGGCCCGCCAGCTGCGCGCCATGCGCCTGCGCATGCGGCATCCGCAAGACTCGCTGTTCGATCGGCCGGGCCGCATCCGCCATTCGCTGGCCGAACACGAGGCCGTGCTCCGCGCCATCCTCGATGGCGATGAAGAAGGGGCCTACCGCGCCATGACCGGCCACATCTCGAGCGGCGGCAATGTTTACGCCGACACCATCGCCACGATGACCCATCCCACCGTGACACCGGTTGCCAAGGCGCCGCGCGGCAAGGGCGCGGCAGCGTCGCCCACGGCACCGGCCACCAAGCGCACACGGTCTTCGGCCAAGGCCTGAGCCCGGCTGGCTGCTCTTCTGCTTCTTCTGCCGCTTCTGCGGTCCCACCGCTTTCCCCCGTCTTTCTGGACCACCATGCGAACCACCGCCATCCACATCCACCGCACCGGCGGCTCCGAGGTGCTCGACGTCGTCGAGGTGGAGGTGGGCGA
>JBEGTX010000178.1:0-8263 GCA_041179165.1 Pseudomonadota bacterium
CAACGTCAGCATCACCGTGAAGCTGATCAACCCGATCGCCATGGAAGAAGGTCTGCGTTTCGCCATTCGCGAAGGCGGCCGTACCGTCGGCGCCGGCGTGGTTGCGAAGATCCTCGCTTAAGGTTCAGTCAAGCCACAGGGGTGTAGCTCAATTGGCAGAGCGCTGGTCTCCAAAACCAGAGGTTGTGGGTTCGATTCCCCCCGCCCCTGCCAAGTCAGGCTGATGAACCTACAGCCCTGAACTCGGCGAAACAGAGTGGCAAACAAAGCAGCCCGCACGGTGGATTCCCCGGCGGGCTTTGCTGCTGAAAGGCAGCAGTGTTTTGAGGTCGGGTTTATCCGCTGTGCCGCCTGATCCGGTAGGGCAAAACGAAGCGGCCATTGATGGCGCCGGGTGAACCAGACCAGCCAAGAACAAGCAAGCCAAAAAGCGGTCAACGAGCAAGAAGCGACATGTCCAACACGCAAATCGAAACTGTTTCCACGGGTGCCGACAAGGCCAAGCTCGCCGCTGTCGGCCTGCTGACCGTGGGTGCCGTGGTCGCGTTCTACTTCATCAAGGAGTCGGACACCTGGCTGCGCGTCGGTGCCCTGCTCGGTCTGTTGCTGGCTGCCGTGGTGGTGTTCTTTACCTCCGAATCGGGCAAGCGCCTGATCGCCTTTGGCAAGGATTCCTGGCGCGAAGTGCGCAAGGTGGTCTGGCCCAGCCGCAAAGAGGCCGGCCAGATGACGCTCTATGTCTTCATCTTCGTGGTGGTGATGGCCCTGTTCCTGTGGTTGACTGACAAGACGCTGGAGTGGGTCATTCTTGACCTCATTCTCGGCTGGACGAAATGAGTGAGGGCACCCAGATGACCGAAGAAAACACAAACGCCGACGCCACCCCCGCAGTGACACCGGCAGCCGTGGTGGCCGCCCCCTCGACCAAGCGCTGGTATGTCGTCCACGCCTACTCAGGCATGGAAAAGGCTGTCGAGCGCAACCTGCGCGAGCGCATTGACCGCGCCGGCATGCAAGACAAGTTCGGCCGCATCCTCGTGCCGATGGAAGAAGTCGTTGAGCTCAAGAACGGCAAGAAGTCCGTGACCGAGCGCCGCTTCTACCCAGGCTACGTGCTGGTCGAAATGGACATGGCCGATGACACCTGGCATCTGGTGAAGCACACCAGCAAGGTGACCGGTTTCGTGGGCGGTGCAAAGAATCGCCCGTCGCCCATCTCTGAGGCCGAAGTCGCCAAGATCGTTACCCAGATGCAAGAGGGTGTCGAGAAGCCGCGTCCGAAGGTCGAATGGGAAGTGGGCGAGCTGGTGCGTGTCAAGGAAGGCCCGTTCACGGACTTCAATGGTGCCGTCGAAGACGTCAACTACGACAAGTCCAAGGTGCGTGTGTCGGTCACGATTTTCGGCCGCGCCACCCCGGTCGAGCTTGACTTCTCGCAGGTCGAGAAGGTCTGAGCCACCACCTCCGCTGCACGCGGAGGGCGCAAGAATACGAGCCCGGTGCAGGGCTCGCGAAAGCCCCAAGGCCATGTGCCGCAAGGCCGACGTGAACTGCACCCGTAGCCAGCCGGAGACGAGACGCCGGCAAGAGGAGCACAGGTAACCAGCCCTGTGCGTTAGCACTCAGGGGTTCGGCAGCGCGCCATGCAGGCGTTCTGCTCGGGCTCTCTAGGAGAAAAGTATGGCAAAGAAAATCATCGGCTTCATCAAGCTGCAGATTCCTGCAGGCAAAGCCAACCCGTCGCCCCCAGTCGGTCCAGCACTGGGTCAGCGCGGTCTGAACATCATGGAGTTCTGCAAGTCGTTCAATGCCCAGACTTCTGGCATGGAACCTGGCCTCATGCTGCCGGTCGTGATCACGGCATTTGCAGACAAGTCCTTCACCTTCATTCTGAAGTCGCCACCTGCAACGGTGCTGATCAAGAAGGCCATCAAGCTCGACAAGGGTTCCAGCACCCCGCACAGCGCCAAGGTCGGCAAGATCACCCGCGCCCAGCTTGAAGAAATCGCAAAGATCAAGCAGAAAGACCTCACCGCTGCCGGCCTCGACGCCGCAGTGCGCACGATCGCCGGTACCGCCCGCTCGATGGGCGTGACCTCGGAAGGAGTCATCTGACATGGCAAAGCTGACCAAAAAGCAAAAGGCCCTGGCTGGTAAGGTTGAAACGACCAAGCTGTACACCCTCGACAACGCCCTGGCACTCGTCAAGGAACTGGCCACCGCCAAGTTCGACGAATCCATCGACGTCGCTGTGCAACTCGGCATCGATGCCAAGAAGTCCGACCAAGTGGTTCGTGGCGCTGTCGTGCTGCCGAACGGCACCGGCAAGACCAAGCGTGTCGCTGTGTTCGCCCAAGGCGCCAAGGCTGATGAAGCCCGCGCTGCTGGTGCCGACATCGTTGGCATGGACGACTTGGCTGAGCAGATCAAGGCCGGCAACCTGAACTTCGACATCGTCATCGCGTCGCCAGACACGATGCGCATTGTCGGTACGCTGGGCCAGATCCTGGGCCCACGCGGCCTGATGCCTAACCCGAAGGTCGGCACCGTCACCCCTGACGTCGCCACCGCGGTCAAGAACGCCAAGGCCGGCCAAGTGCAGTTCCGTGTCGACAAGGCCGGTATTGTTCACTCGACCATCGGCCGTCGCTCGTTCGACTCCGACAAGCTCGCCGGCAACCTGCGCGCGCTGATCGAAGCTCTGAACAAGTCGAAGCCAGCATCGAGCAAGGGCATCTACCTGCGCAAGATCGCTGTGTCCTCGACCATGGGCGTTGGCGCCCGTGTCGACGTGCAGTCGCTGAACGCAACCGCTCAGGCGTAAAGAAATTGAGGGCCGCGCGAGTCTGGCGCGGTCTGATGAGTTTGGTGGGCTGAGGGTGAAGGTCCTGTCGCAAGGCAGGGTCGACACGCTCAGGCCATCCAAGACCGCAGGTGTGGCCGCAAGGCCGCTTAATCGACGGGGTGGATCACAAGTCCCTCCCTGACGCCCGCGCAGATGGCGGTCCCGCTGCAAGGAATTTTTGGTTCCCTGACAGAGGTCGCTGAAACGAAGTGTGCCGGGCGGCGAATTTTTCGCTCAACGGCACGAGATGTGAGGAGTAGACCTTGAGTCTCAATCGCAACGAGAAAGCAACCGTGGTGACGGATGTGGCGGCCCAAGCGGCCAAGTCGCAAACGTTGGCGCTGGCTGAATACCGTGGCCTCACCGTGGCTCACTTGGACGCGTTGCGCAAGCAAGCGCGCGAAAAGGGCGTGTACCTTCATGTTTTGAAGAACACCCTGGCTCGCCGTGCTGTTGCTGGCACGCCGTTCGAAGTGGTCGCGGAGAGCATGGTCGGCCCGCTGATCTATGGTTTTTCGGAAGACGCTGTTGCCGCGGCCAAAGTCATCAATGACTTTGCCAAAAGCAATGACAAGCTGGTCGTCAAGGCTGGTGCCTTCGGTGGCAAGGCGCTGGACGCAGAGGGTGTCAAAGCCCTGGCATCCATCCCTTCCCGCGAAGTGCTGCTGACCCAGATCGCCGGCCTGCTGCAATCGCCTATCTCGCGTTTCGCACGCGTGGTTGGTGCGGTCGCCGCAGCCAAGGGCGGCCCAGCCGCTGGTGCAGAAGAAGAAGCACCAGCAGCCGAAGCTGCAGCCTGAGTCGCCCCCGACAAGCCCCACACATTCAACTGTATTTAGGAAACCAAAATGGCATTCGATAAAGACGCATTTTTGACCTCGCTGGACTCCATGTCCGTTCTCGAACTCAACGACCTGGTCAAGGCCATCGAAGAGAAGTTCGGCGTGTCCGCTGCTGCTGTTGCAGCGCCATCGGGTGGTGGCGGTGCTGCCGCTGCTGCTGTTGAAGAGAAGACCGAATTCAACGTCGTGCTGCTCGAAGCCGGCGCGAACAAGGTCTCCGTGATCAAGGCCGTGCGCGAACTGACGGGCCTCGGCCTGAAGGAAGCCAAGGACCTGGTCGACGGCGCTCCGAAGCCAGTCAAGGAAGCCGTGCCTAAGGCCGACGCCGAAGCTGCCAAGAAGAAGCTCGAAGACGCTGGCGCCAAGGCTGAAATCAAGTAATTGCGCTCGGCCCGCAGGGGGCTGGGAGCCGGTTTCGGCTCTCAGCCTTTTGCGCTTCAGGGGTTTTGGTGCTTGTCGTGACGCCATCACCCTTGGAGAACAGTTGAAAAGCCCCCGGTTGGATAATCATGGGCTTTTCAAGTGTTCTCTGATCCGACTGCAGAGAACGGGTTTGGTCGGGCCTCGGTGCAATGCCGGGGTTGTCCGCCAGCGGTTGGTAGTGGCCAACCACCAAGCTTCGAACGCAAGGTTCGAAAGACAGTCGCCGATGGGGGCAAAGCCAAGGCCAGGCTGAGTTCCCTGAGACGGAGTGTGTATGGCACAGCAACAAACCCCCTACAGCTATACCGAGCGCAAGCGTATTCGCAAGAGCTTCGGCAAGCGTGAAAGTGTTCTCAACGTTCCCTACCTGCTGACCATGCAGAAGGAGTCGTACGTTGCCTTCCTTCAGAAGGACGTACCGCCTCAAAAGCGCAAACCCGAGGGCCTCCAGGCCGCATTCATCTCCGCGTTCCCCATTGTTTCGCACAATGGTTTCGTTGAGATGAAATTCATCGAGTTCAACATGGCCAAGCCTGCGTTCGACACGCGGGAATGCCAGCTGCGCGGCCTCACGTACGCCGCCGCTGTGCGCGCCAAGTTGCAGATGATCATCTATGACCGTGAGAGCCCTCAGGCCAAGACGGTCAAGGAAATCAAGGAGCAAGAGGTCTACATGGGCGAAGTTCCGCTCATGACCGACTACGGCTCCTTCATCGTGAACGGCACCGAGCGCGTGATCGTGTCTCAGCTGCATCGTTCACCAGGCGTGTTCTTCGAGCACGACAAGGGCAAGACGCACTCGAGCGGCAAGCTTCTGTTCAGCGCACGCATCATCCCTTACCGTGGTTCGTGGCTCGACTTTGAATTCGACCCGAAGGACATCCTGTACTTCCGCGTCGACCGCCGCCGCAAGATGCCGGTCACGATCCTGCTGAAGGCCATCGGCCTGAACCCGGAATCGATCCTCGCGAACTTCTTCGTGTTCGACAACTTCCGTCTGATGGACTCCGGTGCCCAGATGGAATTCGTCGCCGACCGTCTGCGTGGCGAAATCGCCCGCTTCGACATCACCGACAAGAACGGTGTGGTGGTGGTCGAGAAGGACAAGCGCATCACCGCGCGCCACACCCGCGCCATCGAAGCCTCGGAAACGCAATTCATCAGCGTGCCTGAAGACTATCTGATGGGCCGCCTCATTGCGCGCAACATGGTGGACGCCGACACCGGCGAAATCATCGCCAAGGCCAACGAAGAGCTGACCGAAGCGCTGCTGAAGAAGCTGCGCCAGGCAGGTGTGAAAGACATGCAATGTCTGTACACCAACGAGCTCGACGAAGGCGCGTACATCTCGCAGACACTGGCAGCAGACGAAACGGCCGACCAGCTGGCCGCCCGCGTTGCCATCTACCGCATGATGCGTCCTGGCGAGCCGCCTACGGAAGATGCAGTTGAAGCCCTCTTCAACCGCCTGTTCTACAACCCGGACACCTACGACCTGTCGCGCGTCGGCCGCATGAAGTTCAACGCCCGCGTGGGCCGCGACAGCGCCGAAGGCCCAATGACGCTCAGCAACGACGACATCCTTGACGTCGTCAAGATCCTCGTCGAGCTGCGCAACGGCCGTGGCGAAGTCGATGACATCGACCACTTGGGCAACCGCCGCGTGCGCTGTGTCGGCGAACTCGCTGAGAACCAGTACCGCAGTGGTCTGGCGCGTATTGAAAAGGCCGTCAAGGAACGTCTTGGCCAAGCCGAAACCGAAGCGCTGATGCCGCACGACCTGATCAACTCCAAGCCGATTTCCGCGGCACTCAAGGAGTTCTTCGGTGCGTCGCAGCTGTCGCAGTTCATGGACCAGACCAACCCGCTTTCCGAGATCACGCACAAGCGTCGTGTCTCGGCGCTCGGCCCTGGCGGTCTGACCCGCGAGCGCGCTGGCTTCGAAGTCCGCGACGTGCACCCGACCCACTATGGCCGTGTGTGCCCGATTGAAACGCCTGAAGGCCCGAACATCGGCCTGATCAACTCGCTCGCGCTGTACGCACAGCTGAACGAGTACGGCTTCCTGGAAACGCCTTATCGTCGGGTCACCGAAGGCAAGGTCACGAACCAGATCGACTACCTCTCGGCCATCGAAGAAGGCAAGTACGTCATCGCCCAGGCCAGCGCCACGCTGGACGGCGAAGGCCGCCTGATCGACGAGCTGGTGAGCGCCCGTGACAACGGTGAATCGGTGCTGACCTCGGCCGAACGCATCCAGTACATGGACGTGGCCCCGACCCAGATCGTGTCGGTGGCTGCTTCGCTCGTGCCGTTCCTCGAGCACGACGATGCAAACCGCGCACTGATGGGCGCCAACATGCAGCGCCAGGCTGTGCCGACCCTGCGTCCTGAAAAGGCGCTGGTGGGCACGGGCGTGGAGCGCGTGGCGGCCAAGGACTCGGGCACGGTCGTGGCAGCTCGCCGCGGCGGTACCGTGGACTACGTCGACACCAACCGCATCGTGATTCGTGTGAACGACAACGAAACGGTGGCTGGCGAAATCGGTGTCGACATCTACAACCTGATCAAGTACCAGCGTTCCAACCAAAACACCAACATCCACCAGCGCCCGATCGTCAAGCGCGGTGACCAGGTGGCTGCAGAAGACATCATCGCCGACGGCGCATCGACGGACATCGGCGAACTGGCCCTCGGCCAGAACATGCTGGTGGCCTTCATGCCATGGAACGGCTACAACTTCGAAGACTCGATCCTCATCTCGGAACGCGTGATCGCCGAAGACCGCTACACCTCGATCCACATCGAGGAACTCGTGGTCATGGCGCGCGACACCAAGCTGGGCTCCGAAGAAATCACCCGTGACATCCCGAACCTGAGCGAGCAGCAACTGTCGCGTCTGGACGAGTCGGGCATCGTCTACGTGGGTGCCGAAGTGAACCCCGGCGATACGCTGGTCGGCAAGGTCACGCCAAAGGGCGAAACCACGCTGACGCCTGAAGAAAAGCTGCTTCGCGCCATCTTCGGCGAAAAGGCTTCGGACGTGAAAGACACGTCGCTGCGTGTCGATCAAGGCACGAGCGGCACCGTCATCGACGTGCAGGTCTTCACCCGTGAAGGTATCGTTCGCGACAAGCGCGCGCAACAGATCATCGACGATGAACTCAAGCGCTACCGCCTCGACCTGAACGACCAGCTTCGCATCGTTGAAGCCGACGCTTTCGACCGGATCGGCAAGCTGCTGGTCGGCAAGATCGCCAACGGCGGCCCGCAAAAGATCGCCAAGGGCACGGCCATCGACCGCGCGTACCTCGACACCGTCGAGCGCTACCACTGGTTCGACATCCGCCCGGCCGAAGACGAAATCGCCAACCAGCTCGAGTCGATCAAGAACTCGCTCGAGCAGACGCGCCACAGCTTCGACCTCGCCTTTGAAGAAAAGCGCAAGAAGCTCACGCAGGGCGACGAGCTGCCTGCGGGCGTGCTCAAGATGGTCAAGGTCTACCTGGCCGTCAAGCGTCGTCTGCAACCAGGCGACAAGATGGCCGGCCGTCACGGCAACAAGGGTGTGGTCTCCAAGATCGCGCCCGTCGAAGACATGCCTTACATGGCCGACGGCACGCCGTGCGACATCGTGCTCAACCCGCTGGGCGTGCCATCGCGCATGAACGTGGGTCAGGTGCTCGAAGTCCACTTGGGCTGGGCAGGCAAGGGCATCGGCCAGCGCATCGGCAACATGCTGCAGGAGCAGGCCAAGGTGGCCGATCTGCGCAAGTTCCTCGACGAGCTGTACAACAAGTCGGGCGGCAAGACCGAACGTCTGGACCACCTGAGCGACGCTGAAATCCTTGAGATGTCGGCCAACCTCAGCAACGGTGTTCCGTTCGCCACGCCAGTCTTCGACGGCGCAGCCGAAGAAGAAATCCGCGGCATGCTCAAGCTCGCCTACCCGGATGACATCGCCAAGGCCAAGGGCCTGACCGCTGCGCGCACGCAGGCCACGTTGCATGACGGCCGCACGGGCGACGCTTTCGAGCGTCCCGTGACCATCGGCTACATGCACGTGCTCAAGCTGCACCATCTGGTCGACGACAAGATGCACGCCCGCTCCACCGGACCGTACTCGCTGGTCACGCAACAACCTCTGGGCGGC
>JBEGTX010000179.1:0-3658 GCA_041179165.1 Pseudomonadota bacterium
TGCGCCAACGTTCCTGGACCAGCTGGAGCTCCAGCAGTGCCACGCGGCCGTCGATGCGGCGTGCCTTTGCCAGTGAGTTCGCGAAGGAGGGGTAGGCGATGGCGACCAGAATGCCCAGCAGTGCCAGCACCACGAGCGTCTCGATCAGGCTGAAGCCGCGGTCAGGCCACAGCGGCTTCGCAGGCCAATGAGGGCGGACGCTCATGGTCAGCAGGCCGGATAACCCGGCACGCGGGCCTCGGGCGAGCAGCTGCGCACGCGGCCCATCAGGTTGACGGCCTGCACCACGCTGCGGCCGTCGCGGCTGCTCACGCGGATGGTGCTGGTGGGCGTGTTCGTGCCATGGCGGGGATCGAGCCGCATGCTGGCGGCGCTGCTCGACAGCTGCACCCCATCGGCAGGGCCCAGGGCCACGAAGCGAAGGCTCTGGACGCACACGGCCCCCGGCACACAAGGGCATTCGGCCGGGGCGCCCACGCTCGCCTGCACCGCATAGCAGCTGGCACCGGACGGCCCGCTCGAGAACCGCAGGTGCACGGGCATGTTGCGGGCCTGGGCCTGAGACCTGGCAAAGGCGAGGTCGGCTGCAAATTGCGTGGCCACGCCATCGAGGCGGCGGGTGTCGAGCGCTTGCCGCAGCGAGGGCGCGACGAGGGTGATCAACACCGCCAGGACGGCCACGGTGGCACACGCTTCGATGAGCGTGAAGCCGAGACAGCGGTGGGCGGGAGGATGAAGCGCGAACATGCGGATGGGGCGGTGGGCAAGGTCTTCACTGTAGGAACGCCCGGGCTTCCGACCGCCTGCACAAGCGGGGTGGAAAAGCGCAACAACCGATGGGAGGAAGGCCGCTCCCCCCACCGTGGGGGGAGGCGGATTTTCCGGGGGGGCGAGGGGGCTAAACTACGACGCGCAGTCGGTGGCTGTGCCGTGGCGGCGCTGCGGAGCAGCTGCCGCGAGCAGACACAACATGGGGGTTGCAGTGAGTCGATTTCTCAAAGCGTTGCAAAAGGCCGGTCTCGTCGACCTGGAGAACCAGGAAGACGCCAGCAGCGCGTCCACGGCGTCTGCCGATGACACCGATGCGGTCCTCGAAGAATTCCGCCGCCAGCGTGCCGCCGAGTCGGCGCCTGCGGCCAGCGAGCCCGTCGCCGTGCCCCAGGCCCTCAACGCGCTTCCCCATGGCGACGTGATGGCCGACATCGCCCGCAGCGTGGTCGACATCTACGCCGCTGCCCAGATCGGCGCCTCTCCGTTCCCGGCCGAAAAGCTGCTCAAGGTGCTTGATGGCCTGAAGGCGCTCGAACCCTCGGCCCGCAAGGCTGCGGTGATGGCGCTGGATGCATCCGACGACGCCTGGAGCGTCGACGACGTGCTGCTCGACGCGCAACGCAAGACCCAGGCACTCGACGACGAACGCCAGCGCCTGCAGAAGGTGGCCGCCGATGCGCAGGCCGCAGCCGTGGCACGGGTGTCGCAAAGCGAAGCCGGCCTGCAAGACGCCGTGGCCCGCATCCGCCAGCAGATCGCCGAACTCGAAGGCCTGCTGCAGCGCGAACTCACCCGTGGCGCGCAAGAAAAAACCGCCATCGAGCAGGACGCGCTGAACCTCCATAATGCCTGCGTCACCGAACGCGCCCGCCTCGATGCAGAGATCCTGCGGCTGGCCGAACTGCCCCGCATCTTCTCGCCCAGCTCGGGCGCAGCAGCCTGATCACTCCCCCACTTACTGAAGCAATCCACTCATGGCCAAACTGACCCCTCTTGCAAAAGGTCTCATCACCGTGGCGATCGTCGGTGTGGCGGGTGCCGCCGCGTGGCGGCTCGGTCTCAAGGACATCGTGGCAGGCTCCGGCAGCACGGTGACCTTGTCGGGGCCCGCCTCGACCAGTGGTTCTGGCACCGACACCGCACCGAGCAGCGGCAGCGGCCAGGCCCCCAAGGCCGACACTGCGCCGCGCTCCACCTCCGGCGCGCTTGGCACCGCCAGCAACCCGCTGCGCGTGAGCATCGTGAGCTTCCACGGCTATGCCCCGGGTCTGATGGCCAACGGCAACGCCTTGCGCACGCAAAAAGGCTCGCTGTTCGAACAGAACGGCGTGTTCGTGGAGTTCGTCATTCAAGACGACATCCCCACGCTGACCACCATCTTCGAATCGAAGGCGGCCCACTGCGCCTGGCGCACGTCCGACTTCTGGGCGCAAGAGCAGCCCAACCTGCGCAACAGCGGCCTCGACGCCCGCGCCGTGATGGTTGTCGACAACACGCAAGGTGCCGACGCCATCATCTCGCGCACCCCCGACATCAAGAAGGTCGAAGACCTGGCTGACCGCCGCGTGGCCCTGCTGCAGTTCACGCCGTCGCACGGCATGGTGATCGACGCCATCGACAGCTCCAGCCTCACGGCCCGCAAGAAGTCGTCGGTGAAGTACGTGTTCATCAATGCCGACGAAGGCACGGCCGGCGTGCGCGCCGCGCTCGAAGCCGGAAACGTCGACGCCGCGGCCCTGTGGGACCCTGACCTCTCGCTCGCCCTCAAGAAGATTCCTGGTGCTACCGTGGTGTATTCCACCCGCACGGCCACCAACCTCATCTATGACGTGATGGTCTGCGACAAACGCGTGCTCGATGCCGCCGACAACCAGCCTGCCATGCAAGGCTTCGTGTCGGGCTGGATGGCCGGCGTGAAGGCCGCACGTGCCCAACCCGATGGCGCCGTTGAAGCCCTCGTCAAGACCGAAGAGTTCTTTGCCTTGCTGGCCAAGGACCAGGGACGTCCGTTCATCAAGTCGCTGTTCGGCAACCTGGTCTGGACAGGCCTTGACGACAACGCTCGCATCCTGGGTCTGGTGGGTGGCACCAACCACTACGAGCGTGTCTATGCGCGCTTCGACGGCATCTACCGCAACGCCGGCGCGCTGGCCAACCCCAAGTCGCCGGTTGTTGCACCTCAAGACTCGTTCGACTACCGCTACATCAAGGCGCTGCTCAACAAGGACCAGGGCGCCCAGCAATCGGCGGCCAAGCCCGAGTTCAGCTTCAGCGAGACCGAACGCGCACGGGCGGCCACCAAGGCCCCCACGCTGACCAAGCCGGTGTCGGTCAACTTCGCCAGCGGGTCGGCCGAGCTGAGCAAGCGCGCGCAGAAGACGCTCGATGACGAGATGGCCCCGTTCATCGAAAACAACGGCTCGGCGTACTTCGAGATCTCGGGCAACACCGACAGCGTGGGCACACGTGACGCCAACCTGCGCTTGTCACGCGCCCGTGCCGAGGCCGTGGTCAGCTACCTCGTGAAGCAATGGGAGTTCGACCGCACCCGCTTCAAGGTGGTGGGCAATGGCCCTGACACCCCCTTGTGCGATGAGAACCGCACCGAAGCCGAGAACCTCACGGTCGAAGCCTGCCGCGCGATGAACCGCTCCACACGCGCTGCGGTGCTGTCGCGGTGAAGGCTGCTGCCATGACCCGACGTTCTGCCGCGGCGGAGGGCCCGGCCCATGGCTGATGCACGCGCGTTCTGGAACCCGTTTGCGACGCTGTCGCCCCAGTCCCGGCGCCTGACCGGCCTGGCCTCGGTGGTGGTGCTGTTGGTGGTGTGGAGCACGCTCTGCGCGCTGGAGCTGGTCAGCCCCAACAAGCTGCCCGCCCCGTGGTC
>JBEGTX010000180.1:0-4698 GCA_041179165.1 Pseudomonadota bacterium
TCGGCGACAACAAGGGCGCACGCTACGCCTCCGACAACTTCTGGATGATGGGCGACACCGGCCCCTGCGGCCCGTGCACCGAGATCTTCTACGACCACGGCCCCGAGATCGCCGGCGGCCCACCCGGTTCGCCCAACGAAGACGGCGACCGCTACATCGAGATCTGGAACAACGTGTTCATGCAGTACAACCGCGACGAAGCGGGTGTCATGCACAAGCTGCCCAAGCCGAGCGTGGACACGGGCATGGGCCTCGAGCGCCTGTGCGCCGTGCTGCAGCACGTGCACAGCAACTACGAGATCGACACGTTCGTGGCCCTGCTGGCTGCGGCGAAGCAGTCGGTGGACGCCGCCGGTGGCGGTGACGTCGATGCCGACTCGCCCTCGCTCAAGGTCATCGCGGACCACATCCGCGCCTGCAGCTTCACGGTCACCGACGGCGTGATCCCGAGCAATGCCGGCCGTGGCTACGTGCTGCGCCGCATCGCGCGCCGCGCCATTCGCCATGGCTACAAGCTGGGTGCACGCAAGCCGTTCTTCTACACGCTGGTGGCGGCGCTCTCCAAGGAAATGGGCGAGGCCTATCCTGAGCTGCGCCAAGCCGAAAAGCGCGTGACCGAGGTGCTCAAGCAGGAGGAAGAAGGCTTCTTCCGCACCATCGCCAACGGCATGGAAATCCTCGACGCGGCACTCGCCGGCGGCGCGCAGACGGTGGACGGCGAAACCGCCTTCAAGCTGCACGACACCTACGGCTTCCCGCTCGACCTCACGGCCGATGTGTGCCGCGAACGCGGAGTCACGGTCGACAGCGAGGGCTTCGATGTCGCCATGAAGCGCCAGAAAGACAAGGCGCGTGCGGCTGGCAAGTTCAAGATGGCCGCCGGCCTCGAGTACACGGGTGCCGCCACCACCTTCCACGGCTATGAGCACCTGGTGCGCGAGGTCGGCAAGGTCACGGCCTTGTATGTGGACGGCACACCCGTCGACGTGGCCCGCGCCGGTGACGACGTGGTCGTGGTGCTCGATGAAACCCCGTTCTACGCCGAAAGCGGCGGCCAGGCGGGCGACACCGGCGAGCTGCGCAACGCCACCACCCGCTTCATCGTCGAAGACACCATCAAGGTCCAGGCGGCCGTGTTCGGCCACCAGGGCCAGCTCGCCGAAGGTGAGCTGCGTGTGGGCGACAGCCTCGTTGCCAAGGTCGATGCCGAGCGCCGCGCGCGCACGGTGCGCAACCACTCGGCCACGCACCTGATGCACAAGGCCTTGCGCGAGGTGCTGGGTGCCCACGTGCAGCAGAAGGGCTCGCTCGTCACTGCAGAGCGCACGCGTTTCGACTTCGCCCACAACGCAGCCCTCACCGACGCTGAGATCTTGCAGATCGAGGCCATCGTGAACGCCGAGATCCTCGCCAACCTGCCCACGCTCGCCCGTGTGCTGCCCATCGAGGAAGCACAGAAGACCGGCGCCACCATGCTGTTCGGTGAGAAGTACGGCGACGAGGTGCGCGTGCTCGACATCGGCACGAGCCGCGAGCTGTGCGGCGGCACGCACGTACAGCGCACGGGCGACATCGGCCTCTTCAAGGTCGTGTCCGAAAGCGGCATCCAGGCAGGCGTTCGCCGCATCGAAGCCGTGACAGGCGACAACGCGCTGGCTTACTTGCAGTCGCTCGAAGGCACGGTGAAGCAAGTGGCAGGCGCCTTGAAGGCGTCCACCACCGAGGTGCCGGCCCGCCTGGGCCAGGTGCTCGACCAAGTGCGTTCGCTGGAGAAGGAACTCGCGTCGCTCAAGGGCAAGCTGGCTTCATCGCAAGGTGATGACCTGCTGTCCAAGGCGGTCGACGTGAAGGGCCTCAAGGTCCTCGCAGCCGTGCTCGAAGGCGCCGATGCCAAGGGCCTGCGCGACACACTCGACAAGCTCAAAGACAAGCTCAAGACGGCCGCCATCGTGCTGGCCGCGGTCGACGGCGGCAGGGTGCAATTGGCGGCCGGTGTCACGGCCGACAGCATCTCGCGCGTGAAGGCGGGTGAGCTGGTGAACTTCGTCGCGCAGCAGGTGGGCGGCAAGGGTGGCGGCAAGCCCGACATGGCAATGGCTGGCGGCACCGATCCTTCGGGGCTGGACGCAGCACTGGCGTCGGTCGCAGCCTGGGTCGCCGAGCGGGTGTGATATTCCGCGTGAGCCCGAGGCCTCGAGCCTCGGGGCTCATCGTCCCCAGCATCTTGAAAGCCGGCCATGACGCGTAGTTTCCGATGGGTGTTCCTGGCGGCAACGTTCGCCGCCATGCCCTTGCTCGCACAGATCAACATCGTGCCGCTCGAAGACCCGCCGGAGCTGGCACCAGATGCCTTGGTGCGGGTGTTCGATCAAGCCTGCATCGACACCGCAGGGCGAGCCGGCCCGGCGGTGGATTGGGCCTTGGGACAGGGCTTCGAGCCCGTGGACCCGATGCGCGCCGATGAAGGCCTGCTCGACGGCAAGGCGGGCACCGTGCTCGTCGCCCCCGGCACCTACGGGCGAGTGATGCTGGCCGTGACCGAGCGGCAATGTTCGGTGTGGGCCGAGCGCGTGAGCGGCCCTGCACTGCGCCAGGCCTTGAGTGTGCTGATCGGCCGCCTGGAAGGCAAGGGGCACAAGCTCACGCCCATCGTGAACCGCAGCGTGGAGCGCTCAGGCGCCTGGCGGAACCAGGCGCAGTGGCGGTATCGGGCTGTGGGGGCGAGCCAGGACTTGGGGTTGGGGGCTGTCACTACTTTGCTGGAGTCGCCTGGCACGCAGGTGCTGCATCTGGCGCCGATCGCTCGCACGCCGGTTACTGCGCCAGATGGAACGCCATTGCGGGTGGATGGTGTGCCTTCGACAGGGCGGTAGTGTGCAAGGCAATACAGACATCACCGAAGTCGAACGGGTGGAAGGTGCCTCATTCGTCGACGTTGAAGATGTGCTGGAAGGTCGGGTATTCCATGTCACGCGTCGAGAGTCATGGGCGGAAATTGCAGCGGCCGGTGAAATCCGACCGAACGTAGGCGGCACCCTCTTTAGTACGTTCGGGTTTTCTAGCAACTCGTACTTCAGAAACCGTGGGTGTGTATCGGTCTTTGACTATCGAATTGCTCCAAACGAAGAGATCCGAATGTTTCGGGCTCGATGCTCGCCATTTCAACCTGCCGAGCCAGGAGGTCTTGGCATAGCCGTGCTACTTCTAAAAGACACTGTCTACCAAAAACTTATTCCTTGGAGCCGATCTAAAGAGGACGGTGTTTCCTCCGAGATGGTCGTCCCGTATGTGGAGTCAGGGCATCCAGGGCCAATTTCAATTGTGGAAATTGAGCGGATCATCTTTTTTCGACTCACGGAAAATTCAAGTAGTTTGGCTGCAGCTCTTCGGCGATCTCGGAAGCGTATTTGAGCTAGTGCCCCACGGAGTGCGTGCACAACCCCAAGAAACTTTCCACTTTCCTCAAACTACGCAGGACGGCTATGCATAACTCAACTCCCCAGCCTTCCCCCAAAACACCCGATAAGCAAACACCGTGTAAGCCGCAATCATCGGCACGGTGATGGCCACGCCCACCAGGATCACCTTCAGGGAGTTGGGCGCGCTCGCCGCCTGCCAGATGTCGAGTTGGTCCATCACGACGAACGGGTAGATGCTGTAAGCGAGGCCGAAGAAGCCGAGGAAGAACACCGTCACCATCAGCACGAAGGGCACCCAGCACTGGCGGCCGAGCACACGCTTCCAGTTGAGCGAAATGCGCAGCAGACCGAGTGCGACGATGGTCATGATGGGGATGGGCAAGAGCGCGATGAAGGCCGGCATGCTGAACCAGCGTCCGCGCACGGTTTCGCTCACCCACGGTGTGGCAAGCGAGATGAGCGCCATGCCGATGACCACGGGCAACCAGGCGATCTTGGCCCACTTCACGGCGTGCTCTTGCAGCTCGCCTTCGGTCTTCATGATGAGCCAACCGGCGCCCAGCAGCACGTAGGCCGCCGGCAGCGCGAGCGCGATGGCGGCGGCGAACACGTCGTACTGCCAGCCCTGATTCAAGCCCGTGATGTAGTGGCCGAGCATCCAGCCTTGCGACACCGCCGCCAAACCGGAGCCTGCAAAAAACGCCTTGTTCCACAGCGGCTTGTGGTGGTCGCGCGCTTTCACGCGGAAGTCGAAGGCCACGCCACGCAGGATGAGGCCGATGAGCATGAGGGCCACCGGCAGGTAGAGGGCGGTCAGCACCATGCCGTGCGCCTTCGGGAAGGCGATGAGCAGGATGCCCGCGCCGAGCACGAGCCAGGTTTCATTGGCATCCCAGAAGGGGCCGATGGAGGCGATCATCATGTCTTTCTGATCGTCCGTCGCGCGCGGAATGAGCAGGCCCACACCGAGGTCGTAGCCGTCGAGCACCACGTAGGTCAGCATCGAGACGCCCATCAGGGCCATGAAGATCATGGGCAGGATGTGATCGAAGCTCATGCCTTGTCTCCTTCATGGGCTGGCAGGTTGGCGGTGAGGGCGCCAGGCGGCGTGCGGGCCTGGTCGATGGCGTCCTTGTAGAGCACCTCTTCGGGCTTCTCGGCCATGTACTTCACCACGCCCACGTAGGCGATGATCAGCGCCACATAGACCAGCAGGTAGAGCGCCAGCGTGAGGGCAATCATGTTGGGCGGCACCTTGGAGACCACATCCACCGTGCGC
>JBEGTX010000181.1:0-3931 GCA_041179165.1 Pseudomonadota bacterium
TGCGCACTCCTGGCCCCAACAGGGCGAGCCGCACGCATCCTCGGAAACAAGATCAAGCAGAGCACCGGCAGGCCTGACCACGACGGTTCGACGATCCATCGGGCGATTTACACGCTGACCCATGTCGAGGTAAACGAAGAGGCGGAGACCGCCAACGACCCGGGCGTGCGAATGATCTTCCCCCTCAAGGAGGAAGAGTCGACGGCGTCACTGTTCGTGGTCGACGAATCGTCGATGGTCGGGGACAAGGAGAGCCACGGTGACTTCATGCAGTTCGGCTCTGGTCGACTGCTGAAGGACATCGTCACCTTTGCTCGATTGAGGCGGCCTGGTCGCCCCGTTGATCACCTCACCAAGCTGCTGTTTGTCGGCGACCCGGCGCAACTGCCCCCAGTCGGAGAAAACTCGTCACCAGCTTTGTCGGATGCCTATCTGGCCGAACACTTCAAGCTGCGGGTCGCTTCGTTTGATCTGTCTGCGGTGATGCGCCAGGCTCACGGCAGCGCGATTCTTGACCGTGCAACAGAACTGCGCGATGCCATGATGGCCAGCCGCTTCAATGCCTTTTCATTGCAGCCGAACGGCAAAGAGATTGAACGGGTCGATGCAACCGGCGCGGTCGAACTGATCGTTCAAGGTCTACAGACGAAAGAATCGAACGTCGCTGTCGTGCACTCCAATGCCAGGGCGCTGGAGTACAACCGAAACATTCGCGACCGACGATGGGGTGATTCGAGCCTGCCCATTCAAGTGGGCGAGACGCTTCTGGTGAACAGAAACTCACCGACGCACCTTCTTAGCAATGGCGATCTCGTCAAGGTCATGGAGGTCAATGCGGAATCGGAACAGATTCCAGTTGGCCTCAAGGGTGGGCATCATGTTGTCCTGTCGTTCCGTGGGATTACGGTGGCCTTCCGCGACGCGGATGGCAGCATCATCCAGACACGCTGTTATGCGCTGGAGAATTTGCTCGACTCACCCCATCGCGAGCTGAGTCCACTAGAGCAGCGGGCGTTGCTAGTGGACTTTCGCAGACGTCACCCTGATCTGCATCCCAAGTCGGCTGAGTTTCGCCGCACCATCCGCAACGATCCGTACTTTAATGCGCTTCAGGTCAAATACGGATACGCCCTGACCTGCCATAAGGCTCAGGGTGGCGAGTGGAACACGGTCATTGTGGATTTTGAGTCCAACGCCGGCTCCCGGAATGTATCCTTTTTCCGCTGGGCCTACACGGCGATTACCCGTGCAGTCAACAAGCTCGTCGTTGTCAACCCGCCGGACTTTTCGCCAGTGAGTGACATAGCGTGGACGCAGCCGGCAGCCGCGAGCACTGGCCTCAGTCAGCCAGGCACCCCGGACTTCACCACCGACCCGGACTGGCTCCGGCTATCGTTTTCAGCGGCGACTGCGCCTCTGATGCCCATCCACCAGAAGCTGCGGGCAGCATGGGGTGCTCAGGCCATCAGCATCGAGCAACTGCAGCACCACCAGTACTGCGAACGCTATACCCTGGCGCGCAGCGGTAAGCGTGCGTTGGTCCAGTACTACTACGACGGTAAGCATCGTCCGGGCCGCGCCAACGCTGTTGGCAACGCACGCCATCACAGTCAGCTTGCTAACGACGCACTCATCTCCCTCCACGCGCTGGCGAGTACGCAAGCTGGACCACAGCCTGACCAGTTCGTTCAAAACTTCCTCGACCGCCTGGAGACATCACTCCGTGGCTCGGACATTCGGCGAACGGGGTATAAGTCACTGCCTTATCGCTTGCGGGTGAGCTTTGCAGATGATGTACGAAAGGGGGACATCGACTTCACATACGACGGGTCCTCGACTTGGACGGCCGCACAGGAAGTCGGAGGCCCAGGCAGCAGCCGCGGTCTCTACGATGAAGTGCAGCGCCTGATGTCGGCGAACAAGTAGGCACCGCCCCATGAGCTCGAACGAGATCTTTGCGCTGCGCAAGCAGGGGCGCGCAGCAGAAGCACTGGAGATGGCGCGGACCGAGTACGAGTCACACGCGAACGATGTCTGGTTTTTGCGGGCATACGCTTGGGTGTTGTACGACCAAGCAAAGAAGCTCGTCGAAGACTATGAACAGAAGCGTCTTTCGGCCGGTGCACTGAACGGTAAACTGACGCCTTGCATGCGTGAGTTCACCGTGATCGCGGGCCCATTGCGCAAGGATAGTGCCTTCTCGCAAATGATCCGCCTTGCAGGCAAGGTGTCGAAGGACTGGCAGTGGTTTTTGGCTTTCGCTTGTTGGGCCGGCGTAGACGATTTCTCTGACGAGGACAAGGCCGCCTTCGTCAACGACCAAGGCAAGACCCTCGACAGCTTGCAGCGTCGATTCATCAGGGCCATCTGCCGAGAGGCAGCGGCCGAGGCAGCCGACCCGGAATCGGCCCCATCACTCATTGACTGGGGCCTGGGCGTTTTGGAGCAAGCCCTGCAGGACGAACCCGGCGATCAGTGGCTGAACTACTACCAAAGCAAGCTGCACTTGGCTCGAGGCGAGGCTGATCTTGCAGTCAGACGCTTGGCACCCGTGCTGCATCGGCAGTCGAGGGCGGCCTGGCCCTGGGCGCTGCTGGGTGATATCCTGGAAGCGGCAAGGCCAGGCGAAGCGCTTATCTGCTACACCCACGCCGCCCAAATCGCCCGTGAAGAGCAAGAGGTCGCCAAGGTTCGCATCCACCTTGCGCAGCGGCTGGCGCTGGAGGGTCGCTTCAATGAAGCTGCGCTTCAGGCGAGCCTAGCGTTGAAGTATCGCGAACAGAACGGGTTCAAGGTGCCACAGGAGTTAGCGCAACAGATTGCCAGTGACTGGTACCAGCAAGCGGTGGCAACAAACAAGCTGCAAAACCTGCCCAATGTGCAGACTGCGGCGAATGCACTGCTACACGAGCTCGATCGACAAAGCCTCACTTACACCAAGGGCGTCGTCGACCACATCAATGCCGAGAAGGCGCTCAGCTACGTCGCCACCAGCATCAGCGCAGGCTTCGCGTTGCTGCACAGCAAGTTTCCCCAGCTGGCAGCCATGCCGCCCGGCACGCTGGTGGAAATTGGCCGTGCGACGCCCGACGGGCCGCCCCTGGATTGGCGGCCGTGCGAGGCTCAATCGCTGCCGGGGCTGTGCGAGACGCTTTCCGGCACCCTGGAACGGCAGGCGGACAAAGACTTCACCTTCATCCGCACTGGCCGGGACGACGTGTTTGTGTCTCCGGCGCTCGCCACGGAGTTTGCACCGGGGCAGCGATACGACGTGTCTTGTCTGGCCATCAGGCGCACCAACAAGCAGGGCAAGACCGGCTGGCGGGCCGTGAACGTCGTTGAGCAGGGGAGTGAGGGTCAGGGGAGTGAGAGGGGAGCATGGCAGTGAGGGTCAGGTCTGAAGTATGAAGTTCATAGTTCAGACCTGACCCAATACTGTTACTTTAGGCAAAACTTCCCGTGGGATGTTCGGGCGACCACATCTTGTCCTTCGGTCGAGGAGGCGTCTTTCGACGGGTGCTCAGCGGTCGAGGCGGAAGTGGCGCGGGGCAAGCTTCCATCGGCACGCGAGTCTTCACGGAGCGGTCGTGCGACATGTAGGGCGAGTTCCTGCGTTTGACCATCCGAGGCGAGCGCTTGTTCGTTGTCCGAACGGCCATCAGCTTGCTGCTGGTCAGCAGCAGTTCACGCCACCAACGGGCGCGTCGCCTTGGTTGCCGTGGGGGAAAAATTCCCGGATCGGGATTGGGCACGCTTGAGGAGTTCCAGATGTCCTTTGAAGGTAAGCGGCTCGCCGCGGCATCTTGGGCCAGATAGAAGTTTGTAGGAGCCTCGTGTCCACTTAACTCTTGGTGGACACGTGAACACTATCTCCGATGAAGGCGGCGCAGGTCGACGCCGGCGCCGCAACCACAGCGTGGCGTTCAAGGCC
>JBEGTX010000182.1:0-15782 GCA_041179165.1 Pseudomonadota bacterium
TGTTCCGCATCGACGCCGCGCCCTACCGCGCCACGGCCGACAGCGCCGCCGCCGCCCAGGCCAAGGCCGAGGCCAACCTCACCCAAGCCAGGGCCCAGGCCGAGCGCTACAAGCCGCTGGCAGAAGCCAACGCGGTGAGCAAGCAGGACTACATCAACGTGGTCGCCGCGCAAAAGCAGGCCGAAGCCGACGTGGCCTCGGCCAAGGCTGCTGTGCAGAGCGCTCGCATCAACCTCGGCTACGCCCAGGTCACCGCGCCCATCTCGGGTCGCATCGGACGTGCCTTGGTGACCGAAGGTGCGCTGGTGAGCGCGGCCGAAGCGACGCAGCTGGCCGTCATCCAGCAGACCAGCTCGGTGTATGTGAACTTCACCCAATCGGCCAGCGAACTCTCGCGCCTGCGCAGGGCGCTGGCTGCAGGCCAGGTGCGCGCTGAATCGGGCACGGTCGCTGTGCGTGTGGTGCTCGACGACGGCACCGAATTGCCCCGCCAGGGCAAGCTGCTGTTCTCCGACGTCACGGTCGACGCCACCTCGGGCCAGATCACGCTGCGCGCCGAAGTGCCCAACAGCGACGGCCAGCTGATGCCCGGCCAGTACGTGCGGGTGCGGCTGTCGCAGGCCGAACTGCCCTCGGGCATTCTGCTGCCGCAGCAGGCCGTCACGCGCACCAACCAGGGTGACTCGGTGTTGGTGGTCGGCCCCGACAACAAACCGCAACCTCGCCCCGTGAAGATCGGTTCGGCCCAAGGCACCAGCTGGCTCGTTCTCAGCGGGTTGAAGCCCGGCGAGCAGGTCATCGTCGATGGCTTCCAGAAAATGATGGTGCCCGGGGCGCCGGTGAAGACCGTGCCGTGGACACCCAAAGGTGCCGCGCCGGCTGCGGCCTCGGCTGCCTCGTCGCCCACGGTTGCATCCCAGCGCGCTTCGGCCGCGTCGGCGCAGTAAGGAGCGCCCGCCATGGCGAAATTCTTCATCGAGCGGCCCATCTTCGCGTGGGTGATCGCGCTGTTCATCCTGGTGATGGGCGGCGTGGCCATCACGCAGCTGCCCATTGCCCAGTACCCACCGGTGGCGCCACCGTCCGTCGTGGTGTCGGCCGCCTACCCGGGCGCGTCGGCCCAGACGCTCGAAGACGCCGTGTTGAGCGTCATCGAACGCGAGATGAACGGCTCACCCGGCCTGATCTACATGGAGTCGGTCGCGCAGGCCGACGGCACGGGGAGCATCACCCTCAGCTTCGCACCAGGCACGAGCCCCGAGCTCGCGCAGGTGGACGTGCAGAACCGGCTCGGCCGCGCCACGCCGCGCCTTCCTTCGGCCGTGACCCAGCAGGGTGTGCGTGTCGACAAGTCGCGCGGCAACTTCCTGCTCTTCACCATCCTGTCGTCGGACAACCCCGAGATCGACCCGGTGGCACTCGGCGACTACGCCTCGCGCAACGTGCTGCCTGAACTCCAGCGGGTGCCCGGCGTGGGCCAGGCTCAGCTGTTCGGTACCGAACGCGCCATGCGCATCTGGATCGACCCGGCCAAGCTCGTCGGCTTCAACCTGTCGACCACCGACGTCGTGGCCGCCCTGCGCGCCCAGAACGCCCAGGTGTCGTCCGGCACCATCGGCGACCTGCCCAATGTGCCCGGCCAGTCGATCTTCGCAACGGTGGTCGTGCAAGGTCAGCTGAGCACGGTCGATCAGTTCAAGAACGCCGTCGTGCGTGCGAACGCCGACGGCTCCACCGTGCGCGTGAAGGACGTCGCCCGTGTCGAACTCGGCGCGCAGGCCTATGCCACCTCGGCCCGCTTGAACGGCAACCCCTCCACCGGCATCGGTGTGCAGCTCGCCCCCACCGGCAACGCGCTGGCCACGGCCAAGGCGATCCGCACGCGCATGGAAGAGCTGTCCAAGTTCTTCCCCGCCGGCGTGAAGTACGCCGTGCCGTATGACGCGTCGCGCTTCGTCGACATCTCCATCAAGCAGGTGGTCGAGACCCTGGTCGAGGCCATCGTGCTGGTGTTCCTGGTGATGTTCCTGTTCCTGCAGAATTTTCGCTACACCGTCATTCCGACGATCGTGGTCCCGATCACGCTGATGGGCACCTTCGCGGTGCTGCTGGCCATGGGCTTTTCCATCAACGTGCTCACGATGTTCGGCATGGTGCTGGTCATCGGTATCGTGGTCGACGACGCCATCGTGGTGGTCGAGAACGTTGAGCGCATCATGAGCGAGGAAGGCCTGTCGCCCCTGGCCGCCACGCGCAAGGCCATGGGCCAGATCTCGGGCGCCATCATCGGCGTGACCGTGGTGCTGGTGTCGGTGTTCGTGCCACTCGCATTTTTCGGTGGCTCGGTGGGCAACATCTACCGCCAGTTCTCGGCCGTGATGGTGACGTCCATCCTGTTCTCGGCCTTCATGGCGCTGTCGCTCACGCCGGCCTTGTGCGCCACGCTGCTCAAGCCGGTCGAGGCCGGCCACCACCACGAAAAGACCGGCTTTTTCGGCTGGTTCAACCGCGGCTTCACACGCACGGCCAAGGGCTACGAAAGCCTCGTGGCCCGCATGCTGAAGAAGGCGGGGCGCTACCTGATCATCTATGCCGCCATCATCGCTGTGGTGGCCCTGATGTTCTCGCGCCTGCCCACCTCGTTCCTGCCGGCCGAAGACCAGGGCACCATGCTCGTCAACGTGCAACTGCCGCCAGGCGCCACACAGAACCGCACGCTCGAGGTGATGAAACAGGTCGAAGGCTACGTGCTCAAGCAGCCAGAGGTGCAAAGCATGGTCAGCGTGCTCGGCTTCAGCTTTGCGGGCACCGGCCAGAACGCCGCACTGGGCTTCGTGACGCTGAAGGACTGGAGCGAACGCAAGGGCAAGGACCATTCGGCCCAAAGCGTGGCGGGTCGCGCCTTCGGCGGGCTGATGGGCATTCGCGATGCGTTCATCTTTCCGTTGAGCCCACCGCCCATTCCCGAACTCGGCTCGGCCTCGGGCTTTGCCTTCCGCCTGCAAGACCGCGGCGGCAAGGGACACGACGCCTTGCTCGCTGCACGCAACCAGATGTTGGGCATGGCGTCCAAGAGCAAACTGCTGATGAACGTGCGCCCGGACGGTCTCGAAGACGCGCCGCAGCTGCAGCTCGACATCGACCGCGACAAGGCCAGCGCCCTGGGCGTGCCGTTCGATGCCATCAACGCGGCCATCTCCACCGCGCTGGGCTCCACCTACGTGAACGACTTCCCCAACACCGGCCGCCTGCAGCGGGTGGTGGTGCAGGCCGACGCGCCCACCCGCATGCAGCCCGACGACCTGCTGCGCATCAGCGCGATGAACGTGAAGGGCCAGCCGGTCCCGCTGTCGGCCTTCGCCACCACGCGCTGGGCCACCGGGCCGATGCAGACGATCCGCTACAACGGCTATCCGACGATGCGCATCTCGGGTGAGGCCGCCAAGGGCTTCAGCAGCGGTGACGCCATGGCCGAGATGGAACGCTTTGCCGGACAGCTGCCGGCCGGGTTCGCGTTCGAGTGGACGGGCCAATCTCGCGAAGAGAAGCTCTCGGGCGCTCAGGCCTTCATCCTGTTCGGCTTCTCGCTGCTGGCGGTGTTCCTGTGTCTGGCTGCACTCTACGAGAGCTGGTCCATTCCGCTGGCCGTGATCCTGGTGGTGCCGCTCGGGGTGCTGGGGGTGCTGCTCGGCGGCTTTGCTGGCGGCCTGGCGAACGACGTGTACTTCAAGGTGGGGCTCATCACCATCATCGGGCTGTCGGCCAAGAACGCGGTGCTGATCATCGAGTTCGCGAAAGACCTGCACGCCCAAGGCAAGGGGCTCGTGGAGTCGGTGCTTGAAGCAGCCCACCTGCGCTTCCGCCCGATCATCATGACCTCGCTGGCCTTCACGCTGGGCGTGCTGCCGCTGGTGCTGGCCACTGGCGCAGGCTCGGCAGGCCAACGCGCCATCGGGACTGGCGTGATGGGCGGCATGATCACCGCGACGGTGCTGGCCGTGCTGTTCGTGCCGGTGTTCTTCGTGGTGGTGCGCCGCATCTTCAAGGGCAGCGAACGCCAACGAAAAAAGTATGCGCATGAAGACGACAGCGCGCCTGACGCCGCCGTCGCACCGACTGGAGGCCACCATGGCTGATCGCTTCTCCTCTTCGGCCGCCTCCGTGGTGGCACTGGCTTGCGCCACGCTGCTGAGCGCCTGCGGCTCTCTGGCCCCGACGTATGAGCGTCCTGCGGCGCCGGTGCCTGCCAGCTTCAACGTGGCGGCCAGCGGGCCCGCGACCGGAACTGCAACAGCCGCGGCAGACATCGAATGGCAGCGCTACTTCGCCGACGAACGCCTGAAGCGGCTCATCGAACTGGCGCTGGCCAACAACCGCGACCTGCGCATCGCCACGCTCAACATCGAGCAAGCGCGTGCGCAGTACCAGGTGCGCCGCGCCGATGCCCTGCCCACCGTGGGTGCAGGCATCACCGGCCAGCGCCAGGCGGCACCGGGCGGCAACATCAGCAGCCTGTACACGGCGGGCCTCTCGGTCACGGCCTACGAGCTCGACCTGTTCGGCCGCGTGCGCAACCTGAGCGATGCCGCGCTGTCGCAGTTCTTCGCGACCGAGGAGGCGCGCAAGGCGACGCAGATCAGCCTCATCGCGGCCGTGGCCAACACCTACTACGCGCTGCTGGCCGACGAGGCCTTGCTCAATGTCACGCAGCAAACGCTCAGCACCCGCGAGGAGTCGTTCAAGCTCACCAAGCTCAAGTTCGACAACGGCGCGTCGTCCGAAGTCGACTTCCGCCAGGGCGAGTCGCTGCTCGAAGGCGCGCGCGCCATGCTCGCGCAGTTCACACGCCAGCGCGCGCTCGATGAAAACGCCCTCACGCTGCTGGTGGGCCAAGGCCTGCCGGCCGACCTGCCCGCAGGACGTGCTATCACCGACCAGCAGATGATTCCCGACCTGCCGGCCGGCATACCGTCAGAGGTGCTGACACGCCGCCCCGACGTGCGCCAGGCCGAGCAGCAGCTGATCGCGGCCAATGCCAACATCGGTGCGGCACGCGCCGCGTTTTTCCCGCGCATCACGCTCACGGGCAGCGCGGGCGTGGCCAGCGCCGACCTGTCGGGCCTCTTCAACAACGGCACCGGCGTGTGGAGCTTCGCCCCGCAGATCGTGCTGCCGATCTTCGACGGCAGGCGCAACAAGGCCAACCTCGAGGTCGCCAAGGTGAGCCGCGACATCGCCGTGGCGCAGTACGAACGCACGGTGCAATCGGCTTTCCGCGACGTGGCCGATGCACTGGCCGGGCGTGCCACGCTCGGCGAGCAGGCGCGCGCTCAACTGGCCCAGTCGAATGCCGAGGAAACCCGCTTCAAGCTGGCGGACCTGCGCTACCGCAACGGCGCGTCGAGCTACCTTGACGTGCTCGATGCCCAACGCTCGCTCTTCGCCGCGCAACAGGCCGTGGTCCAGGTGCAGGCCGCGCAAGCGCAGAACCTCGTCACGCTGTACAAGGCGCTGGGCGGCGGCTGGACCGAACCCCCAGCCACGCGCTGACTCCCCAGGCTGGCAGCAGCTGGCGGCAACTTCCAACGCGAGCGTCATATCATTGCCGATATGACGCTCGCTTCCATTTGGACTTGCCCAGTGACCCTGCCGACGCCGCCCTCTGCGTGTGACAACTCGGTGCGCCATCTCGGCTTCCAGTGCCCTGAGGTGCGGCGATGAACGGCGCCTGGGTTGCCCTCGCGCTCACGCTGAAAGTGGCCTGCTGGGCCACGGCGCTCAACCTCGTGCTGGGTGTGGGCGTGGGCTACCTGCTGGCCCGCAAGCGATTCTTCGGCCGCGACGTGCTCGACGCCGTGCTCACCCTGCCCATGGTGCTGCCGCCCACCGTGCTCGGCTACTACCTGCTGGTGCTCATCGGCCGCCACGGCCCGATTGGCGCGTGGCTGCAATCGACCTTTGGCATCCAGCTCATCTTCACCTGGCAGGGGGCCGTCATCGCGGCCACACTCGTTGCCTTTCCGCTGGTGTTCAAGTCGGCGCGCGCCGCGTTCGAATCGGTGGAGCCGCAGTTCGAGCAGGCCGCGCGCGTGCTCGGGCAGAACGAGCGGGCGGTGTTCTTCCGCGTGACCTTGCCCCTCGCGTGGCGCGGCATCCTGGCCGGGCTGTTGCTGGGATTTGCGCGGGCCACAGGAGAGTTCGGTGCCACGCTGATGGTGGCCGGCAGCATCGCCGGCAAAACGCAAACGCTCTCGGTGGCCATCTATGAAGCGGTGCAGGCCGGCCAGGACGACGTCGCCAACTTCCTCGTGATGGTGACCTCCATCACCTGCGTGGCCTTGCTGCTCGCAGCCGGCCGGCTGGTGCCGGGGCGAGTGGCCAACCCATGAGCGCGCCGCTGTGGGAAGTTCACGTGCAGCGCCGGCTCGAACACGCCGGGCAGCGATTCGAGCTCGATGTGAGCTTTGTCAGCAGCAGCCCGCGCCTCGTGATGTTCGGCCCCTCAGGGGCGGGCAAGAGCCAGACGCTGATGCTGATGGCGGGTCTCGCCCAACCCGACCGGGGCCACGTGCGTGTGAGCGGCCAGACCCTCGTCGACCGCGCGCAGCGCATCAACGTGCCGGCACGTCGGCGCGGTCTGGCCTATGTGTTCCAGGACTATGCGCTGTTCCCTCACCTCACGGTGGCGCAGAACCTGGCCTTCAGCCAGCACCGCGGCTGGCTGAATCCACGCCGCCGAAAGATGTCGCCCGAGGTTGAGCACTGGCTGCGCAGCTTCGAGCTGCTGCCCGTCGCACAACAGTATCCGCACCAGCTGTCGGGCGGACAACGCCAGCGCACGGCCCTCGCCCGCGCGCTCGTGACCGAGCCCCGCGCGCTGCTGCTCGATGAGCCCTTCGCGGCCCTCGATCCCGCGTTGCGCGCGCGGCTGCGCGATGAACTGGCCGAGTTGCAGACACGCCTGAACATTCCCCTGCTGGTGATCACTCACGACGAACAGGACGTGGCCCGCTTCGGTGGCGAGCTGATCGAGATTCAGCAAGGGCGCGTGCTGCGCGGGCCCGTCGCCGGCGAGCGCCCGTGAGTCGCACGGGCGTTCCTGCCCGCTCCCCGCTCCCGACGTCAGCGCATCACGGAAGCGCCGCGCAACCCGGCAGATTGACGATGGCACAGGCGAACGCCGGAGCCGAGCAACTCGCGGCCGCTGGCAGCGGCGACGGCACCAGCTCGACCACCTGCGGGGTGTACGCCCTGGTCGGGCCGTAGTCGGAGTTCCAGCCACTGCTCACGCCCACGAGGCGGGGCGTGTAGCCCTCTTTGCAGACCCACAGCTGCCTGAAGACGATCGCCTCACCGAGCAGCGGCGTGACCGTGAGCCGGCGCCGCCCTTCAAGCTGCAGCTCGCCCTGCGTGTTGCTGAGGGCGAGGACGACAGGCTTGTCGTTGGAGGCCACCTGGTCGTAGGCAAAGGCCTGGGCCAAGGGTTGCCTGGAAGCGGCATCGACCACGGTGGTGGTCAAGCCATCGTGAACCACAACGGTTCGAATGACGCAGCCCGGCAGCAGCACCACGGCGGCCAGGCCCCACGCCGTCCGTCGCATCACAACGGGTTTCCGGCCGGCATCAACGGCAGGCCTCTGCCGGGCGAGGCACTTCCTTGCAACGCCGATAGGCTTCAGGCCGCATGTTCCAGTTCTTGTCCCGGTGAACGGCGAAGCACCTGTCGGCATCCTGGTATTCCTTCCAGGCCTGCTGGCAGCGGGTCTGATCGGCCGACAACCTGGGGTTCGGCTTGCTGGATGGGATGTTGCCTGCCGTCGTCACCGCCGTCGGGCGAGTGCCTTGCGTGCCTTGTGCGCCTTGTGTGCCTTGCGATTGCCGAATCAGCTCCTGGTTGCGCCTGTTGCGTTCTTCGGCCTCGATGCGGTCGACGGCCGTCGGCTGGGTCGTCTTGAGGTCGACCGCCTTGGGTGGAGCCGCCGTGTTCGAAGGCGGCACGCTGCCGTAATGGACACGGCCCTTTTCATCGGTCCATTTGTACACCCCTTGCGAATGTGCGAGGGAGGCGCCGGCCAGGGCTGTCAGCAGAAGAAGGGTTCGGATCGACATCGGAGGTCCTGTTCTGGCATTGCGTCGCACCAGAGAAGAAGCTCTCGCCGCGCCCGCCATGTCAGAGAATTATCAGGGCTTGTCCCCACCGCCTGCAGCGGCCCCAGGCCCGCAGCGTGAAATGCTTCACCCAGGACGCCTCCCCTTGGCTCTCGCTGTACCTCAGCGCCGCTGCCGTTGGCGCAACTTCGCGATCAGCGAAGACAAGATCGCCATCTGAACGGCATACAAGATGAGCAACGCGAGGGCCAGCAGCGCCCAGTGCCCATACTGGAACCCCGCCTGATTGAAACGCACCGGCAGGTTGACGGCCTCCACCAGGGCCGCGGCTTCAACGCCAGCCAACAGCACCGCCATGGGCCTCACCCACACCGGCAGGGGAGGAGCCGCTTCCAGCGCTGCAGCTCGCCGACCCGAAAGCCGCAGGAACAGGCCCACGGCCAGCGCCCCCAGGATGACCGCCACCGGAAACCTTCCCGTGGCACTCGCCACGACGGTCCCGACCAAGGACGAGACCATGCCCGCACCCTCCAGGGCCAAGGCGACCTTGTGAACCACAGACTTGCGAACAACATCGAGCATGGTCAGCGCATTGAATGAAGAGAGAAGCTCAGCCAGCAAGCCACCGGACGAGCCAGACGATCACCGCAGCCCCCGCGATGACCGTGAGAATTATCGACGCGATCACCAAGGCCGCCGTCCGCGCTTCGCGGCGCTCGGCGCGGGCGAGCCCTTCTGCGGTGAGCGGCACAGGCAGGGGCGGCAGCAGGCACGGGGGTCCGCCGCCATCCATATCAGCTGGTAGAGCGTCGGGGCGGTGAGGCTGCTGATGAAGACGCGGCGCGGGCCGTTCGAATGGAGGTCCACCCACCGGGGGGCGTGGGACTGGAAGGCCACGGACTGCCGGCCTTCGGTGCCCTCTTTCACCACCAGCCTCAGGCTGGTCATGGACTGCGCCATCTCGACCAGACCGGACATCTGCCGAGGCTCGGCCTCAGGCGGGAAACAGAGTTGCACGCAACGGTAGGCCATGGGATGACAGCTGAAATCGACAACGCGGGCAAGTCAGCCGAACAACTCGACATCGGGCAGGTTCGCATGCACGTGCTCGACGGTGAGGTGTGACTCGAGTGCACGAACCACAACGGCCAGCGGCTCGGGCCAGATCTCCGGCAGGTCGCGCTCGGCGGGCAAGAGCACGGGAAAAGCCAGCATCTCGCGCGGCGGGGTGAAGGCCGCGGCCACCCCGGGCTTGTTGCCGCGGGCGTCGATGCGGTACCAGCCGTGCTCCTTCAGGAAGACAGCGTTCAGGCCGTGCAGACAGTACGGTGCGCCGGCCGTGCCCAACGACAGACGCTGGTAGCACAACCCCGTGGGCACGCCATTGGCGCGCAGCAGCGCGGCCAGCAGGTGACTCTTGGCATAGCAGTAGCCGGTGCCGTGGCGCAAGACATCGGAAGCGCGGCAGGTGACCGGGTTCAGACGATGGTCCCAGCTGTGCTTGATCTCGTCGCGCACGAACTCGAAGCAGCGCTGCACGAGCGCCAGTTCGCCCGACGGCCCTGCGGCCAACTCACGGGCCTTGTCGCGCACAAGCGGTGTCTCGAAGTCGATGAAGGGAGACGGGGGGAGGTAGGGATCGAGAGACATCGAAGGGCCGTGCGATGGAGTGAACGGGTTCGCCGGAACCTCACATGGAACCCGGCGGCAACACCCAAGACTATAGGACGCGGCAGGACATGGGGGTCAAGGAAGCGTTGGGCCGAGGTGCTCGCGCATCAGCTGCATCGGCTGAAACGCCACGCCGTTCGCATGCACCACCGGCCCTTGCGTCACAAAACCGAACCTCGTGTAGACGGGGACGGCATTCAGGCTGGCGTTGACCGTGAACTTCCCCAGATGGCCTGGGTGCAACGCAGCGTCCAACTCTCGCTGCCAGAGCGCGCGGCCCAGGCCTTGCTTCTGGAACGCCAAGTCCACGAACAGGTGAAACAGGTGGGTGCGATCGCGCACCGCCACCACGCCAGCCAGACGCCCGTCGACTTCGGCCACGAGGTACACGAAGTTCTCAGCCGTCACGAAGCCGAGAATCGCCTCGTCGCTCACCGACGCCAAGAACCGTTCGGCCCCTTCGCCAGAAGGATGCAGCAGAAAGGGACGGCTCAGCCTGCGGATGAGCTGGCCGATGCCTGGCACATGGGCGGGAGTGGCACGCGCCATGGTCAAGGGTGAGTCAGGGGAGGCCGAGGATGCCATTGAATCAGGGTACAACGGTGGGCAGTCCAATCCATCGCATAACAGGAGTTGCCATGAAGTTCGGATACACCATTGTCTACGTGCCAGACGTCGAGGCGTCGCTCACGTTCTTCGAGCGTGCGTTCGGCTTGCCACGAAAGTTCTTGCACGAGTCGGGCACCTACGGCGAACTCGACACCGGGGCGACCACGCTGTCATTTGCCGCACACGAGCTGGCTTCGTCTAACTTCCCCGGCGGGCACGTGGCCGCATCGGCATCGGCCACGCCGCTGGGCATGGAGCTGGGTCTGGTCACGCCGGATGTAGCCGCAGCCCATCGCCGCGCCGTGGAGGCGGGCGCCGCTGAACTCGCGCCACCGACCACCAAGCCGTGGGGCCAAGTGGTGTCGTATGTGCGCTGCCCGGACGGCACGCTGGTGGAGCTGTGTTCGCCCATCGGCGGCTGAAAAGAGACGGACGATGCCGAGAACACGGCATCGTCCGATTGAGAGAAGCCCGCCGCTCCCGCAGCGCGCCTCTGATCGGTGGCTCAGCGCTCTTCGCTGCCGATGAACCGGTACACCACGGCACCCAGCACGCCACCCACGATCGGGGCGACCCAGAACAGCCACAGCTGGGCAATCGCCCAGTCGCCGACGAACAAGGCCACACCCGTGCTGCGGGCCGGGTTCACCGAGGTGTTGGTGATCGGGATGCTGATGAGGTGGATGAGCGTGAGCGCCAGGCCGATGGCGATGGGCGCGAAGCCGGCCGGAGCGCGTTTGTCGGTGGCGCCCATGATGACGATCAGGAAAAACATGGTCATCACGACTTCGGTCACGAGCGCAGCCACCAGAGAGTATTTGCCTGGCGAGTGATCGCCGAAGCCATTCGACGCAAAGCCCTTGGTCACGTCGAAGCCCGCCGCGCCACTGGCAATGACATACAGCACCGCGCCCGCGGCAATGCCACCGAGCACCTGCGCCACGATGTAGGGCAGCAGCTTGTTGGCCGGGAACCGGCCGCCGGCCCACAGGCCCACCGACACGGCTGGGTTCAGATGGCAACCCGAGATGTGGCCGATGGCAAAGGCCATGGTCAGCACCGTCAGGCCAAAGGCCAGCGACACCCCATGCAGGCCGATGCCCACACCCGGGAAGGCCGCAGCCAGCACCGCACTGCCGCACCCTCCCAATACCAGCCAGAACGTCCCCAAGAATTCCGCCGTCACTGCCCGTTTCATATGATCCCCTTCGTTGGTTGTTTGTGGGGCGTACTCTACCGAATGCGTTGCCGACAGGACAAGTGCCGCGGTGCCGATGCGACACTTCAGGCCCTTGCAGTCAGGCCGTGACTGTCATCAAGCTGTCATTGCTGCACCGGCGTTCGGATGGTGGAATGAGGGTGAAGTCGGGCAGGAGGTGCGATCCACTCAGCTCAGAGGCGCCCGGGCCTGATCGATGAGCCGCTGCAACTCCGCAGCCACCGGCATGGGCTTGAACGGGCTGACGTTGGCACCACCCGTGTTGCCATGGGGAACCCAGCCGAACACGGTTTTCGTGGCGGCGCCAGTCAGCCGGAACAGCTGCCCCACGCACTCTTGCACGCTGCGTCGGCGCCAACCCCAGAGCAGCATGCGCCAGTGCACCCGAACATGTTCAGCTGTGGACAACTGGCCCAGCACATGAGCCCGTTCGAGATGGGTCAAGGCGCCAAGCAAGTCGCCGCCAGCTTCAGCACGGGCGGCGAATGACAGCTCGGCATTCACGTGGGGGCGGATGCGGCGACGGAAGGGTCTCATGGACATCTGCAACTGGGCTCTCAAGTCATCATGGCGCTCAGTATCGCGCGTGCAGTGCACCCCAATACACACACTTTGACGCGAAGGCCCGAAAGCGCCACGGCTTCGCAAGCGCCAAGCCGCCAGCCGGGGCCGCATCGGGCGACTGTGAACGTCAAGCCAACTCGCGGAACTGCCGCCGATAAGCCGACGGTGAGGTCTGGAGGGCCGCAGCGAAATGCTGACGCAGCGACAACGCCGAGCCGTAGCCGGCATCGAGCGCCACGGCATCGATCGACCGCGGACTGCCCTCCAGCAACCGCTGCGCCAGTGCCAACCGCTGGGCCTTGAGCCACTGCAGCGGCGTGGTGCCGGTAGCCTCGCGAAAGCGGCGTGTGAAGGTTCGGCGGCTCATCAGCGCGCGTGCGCTCAATGAATCGAGCGTGTGGTCTTCGGCCACATGCTGCAGCAGCCATTCGAGCAGGGCCGACAACCGGTCTTGCTCGCGCGCCTCGGGCAGGGGCTGTTCGATGTACTGGGCCTGCCCGCCTTGGCGATGGGGCGCCACCACCATGCGCCGGGCGGCGCGGTTGGCCACCTCCAGCCCATGACGCTGGCGCACCAGGTGCAGGCAGCAGTCGATGCCTGCAGCGGTGCCCGCCGACGTGACCACGCTGCCATCGTCGACATAGAGCACCTCGGGACGCAGCTGCACCTGAGGGAATCGTTGGGCGAACTCCTGGACCACGATCCAGTGGGTCGTGGCCGGCCGACCATCGAGCAGGCCCGCTTCGGCCAGCACAAAGGCACCGAGGCACAGGCCGACGATGCGGGCACCCCGGCGGTGAGCGGCCTGCAGCGCACGCTGCAACGGCAAGGGCACCGGCGCATGGTGAATCCATGAGGGCACGATGACGATGTCGGCATGACGCAAGACCCCGAGGCCGAGCGGCACCTCGATGGCAAACCCGGCATTGGTGGACAGCCGCCCTGGTGTCACGGCACACACACGCAACCTATAGCGCGGCATGGCGTCATGGTGGTGGTCTTCGCCGAACACCAGGCAAGGGACCGACAGATGGAACGGGCTGATGCCATCGAAGGCGATGACGGCAATGGTCTCGACGCCTACCAATCGTTCCCGCGAGGGTGGCAAGGCCAAACGGCGAGGTTCTGGCGCAGCGGCCGAACGGGCGGATCGAGGGCGGGCAGACATGGCCCGATCTTATTGGTGAGTGACCTTCAGGCCAATAGGCGAGTAGGCCGATTGTTTCCACAATCGCTCATCGACACCCGCCCGATCCGGGCGCTCCAGGAGCCCCTCATGACCCACCCCACACCCCGCCGAGCCCTTGTGGTCATCGACGTCCAGAACGAGTACTTTCCCGACGGTGGCCTGCCCATCGAGTTTCCGCCCATCGCCGACACCCTGCCCCGCATCGCGCAGGCCATGGATGCCGCCACGGCTGCCGGCGTTCCCGTGGTGGTGGTGCAGAACACGGCACCGGCCGGGTTTCCAGTGTTCGATCGCGGCACGCCAGGATGGCAGTTGCATCCGGAGGTGGCCGCGCGGCCGGCCGACCACCACATCGACAAGGCCTGGCCGAGTGTGTTCACCGGCACCGACTTCGCCGACTGGCTGGCCGCCCGCCACATCGACACCCTCACCGTCGTGGGCTACATGACGCACAACTGCGATGCGTCCACCATCTTCGAGGCCACGCACCGCGGCCTTCAGGTGGAGTTTCTGGCCGATGCCAGCGGGGCGCTCCCGTACGCCAACAGCGCAGGCGCTGTCACGGCAGAGGAGATCCATCGGGTGTTCAGCGTGGTTTTTCACACCCGCTTCGCGGCTGTGGCGAACACACAGGTGTGGGTCGGCGCCGTGGCAGCCGGTGCCGCCTTGCCACAAGACAACGTGCTGATGTCGAACCGGCGCGCGCGTGGCTTGCTCTGAGCGACGACTGAAACTCGCTGACTCGCTCACGGCTGCCGCGCCTCGCTCAGCCACCCACTCGCCAGCCCGGGCAGCACGTCGCCCGCCTTGCCCTTGAGAAAGGTGAACCCGTGTGGCACGCGGTCGATCTCCAGCGACACGAGCACCTTCTGGGCATGGTGGGACGCCGCCGTGGCCAACGAGGCGGCGGGGTACACCGACAAGGAGGTGCCCACAACCAGCACCTTGGCGGCAGTGGCGACGTGCTGGCGTGCTTCGTCCATGTGCTGTGTCTCTTCACCGAACCAGACGATGTCGGGCCGCAGCTGGGTACCGTCTGCGCACAGCTGGCCCATGGCGATGGGTGCGCTCTCAACCCGAACGCGGTGCCGCGCGGGCGAGGTGCCACGCGCCCAGGCCAGCTGGCCGTGCAGGTGAATCACATGACTCGACCCGGCGCGCTCATGCAGTTCATCGACGTTCTGCGTGATGACCACCACCTCGTACGCCGCTTCCAGCGCCACGAGTGCAAGGTGCCCCGCATTGGCTGCAGCGGCCCAGGCCTTCTCGCGGCGCTCGTTGTAGAACGCCTGCACGACCTCAGGATGACGCGCCCAGCCTTCGGGGCTCGCCACCTCTTCCCATGAGTACGAGTTCCACAGGCCCTTGGCATCGCGGAAGGTGGGGATGCCACTTTCGGCGCTGATGCCGGAACCCGAGAGCACAACGATCTTGTCGGGTTGGACCGCAGGTTTCATGGCGCAGACATCCGACTCAATTCACGAACGACGACGACAACTCACTCGACAGGTGCCGCTCCAGCATGGCGAGCCCTGCGGGCAGGTCGAGCTTGGCGCCAGCGTACTGCATGCTCGAGCCGAGCGCATGCAGCGTGCGGAACAGGTTGTGCGCGCGGCTCTGCTCGCCCATCTGGCCGATGCGCACGATGTTGAGCCCGAACGAACCGGAGATCTCCACGCGGTGGGCGGTGGACATGTGCTTGCGCACCACGTCGGGCGACACGCCGTCGGGCACGTTGATGCCGAGCACCGAGTTCAGCCTGGCAGCCTCGGGCACCAGCAGCTTCAGGCCCATGGCCTCGATGCCGTGCTGCAGCGCCTTGGAGCACAGCTCGTGCCGATGGAAGCGGTGCGGCAACGTCTCTTCGCACACCAGGTGCAAGGCCTCGTGCAGCGCGAGGATGCCGGAGACCGGCGCCGTGTAGTGGTACGAGCGCTGGTTCCAGAACTTGTCGGCCAGCAGCGCATCAAGGCACCAGTGGGCGATGGGCGACTTGCGCGCTTCGATGCGCGCCCAGGCGAGGTCGGAGAACGCCACCAACGACACGCCGGGAATCGACGACAAGCCCTTCTGCCCGCCGGTGATGACGGCATCGACCTTCCACTCGTCCATGTCGAAGCGCATCGTGCTGAGCGTGCAGACGGCGTCGACGATGACGGCGCAGCCGTGTTCGTGCGCCAGCTTCGAGATGGCGGCCAGCTCGCGGTTGCACACGGTGTTCGAGGTTTCACCTTGCACGATGGTGAGCACATCGAAGCGCCCGGACTTCAGGTGGCGCTCGACCTCGGCGGGATCAGCGGCCTGGTTGTCGGGCACGTCCATCACGACCACCTCCCCACCCACCCGTGTGGCCATCTCGGACATGCGCCGGCTGAAGTAGCCGTTGCAGACCGACAGCACACGCGTGCCCGGGCCCACGAG
>JBEGTX010000183.1:0-3491 GCA_041179165.1 Pseudomonadota bacterium
GATCACGCGATCGCATTCGCCGAGACCGGCCACCTTTGTCTCTGTACATTGCACGCCAACAACTCCAACCAGGCGATGGACCGGATCATCAACTTCTTCCCCGAAGAACGCCGTGCTCAGCTGCTGATGGACTTGTCACTCAACCTGAAGAGCCTCGTGTCGCAGCGCCTGCTGCCCCGCCAGGAAGGCCGCGGGCGCATTGCCGCGGTCGAGATCCTGCTGAACACGCCCCTCATCTCCGACCTCATCTTCAAGGGTGAGGTCAGCGAGATCAAGGAGATCATGAAGAAGTCGCGCGAGCTCGGCATGCAGACCTTCGACCAGGCGCTGTTCGACCTTTACGAGAACCAGCTCGTCACCTACGAAGACGCGCTGCGCAATGCCGACTCCGTGAACGACCTGCGGCTGCAGATCAAGCTGAACAGCAACCGGGCGCGCAACAGCGACCTGTCGGCTGGTACCGAGCACCTGACCATCGTCTGAGCGGTCTGCCTTGCACAACGGCCTCTTGCGAGGCCGTTGTCGTTTGTGCCGCTTGTTTTCCAGGTCATCTTCCAATTCCTTCGAGGCTGTCTCATGACCACCAAGACCTACAACTCCGTGCCCGCGCAGACCGTGGCCTTCATCGGCCTGGGTGTCATGGGCCATCCCATGGCCGGCCACTTGGCGCGCGCCGGGCACCGGGTCACGGTCTACAACCGCAGTGCCGACAAGGCGGCGCGCTGGGTGGCTGAATACGGCGGTGCGAGCTCGCCCACGCCACGCCAGGCCGCGGCGGGTGCCGACATCGTCTTCGCCTGCGTGGGCAATGACGACGACCTGCGTGCAGTGACCTTGGGAGACGATGGGGCGTTTGCCGGCATGCGTGCAGGCGCCGTGTTCGTGGACCACACCACCGCGTCAGCCGATGTGGCGCGCTCCTTGAGCGCGACCGCCCGCGAACGCGGCCTGCAGTTCATCGACGCGCCGGTGTCGGGTGGCAACCTGGGTGCCGTGAATGGCACGCTGACGGTGATGTGCGGGGGAGACGCCGCGGCGTTCGCCCAGGTCCATCCGGTGGCACTGGCCTTTGCCAAAGCCATCACGCTGTTGGGTGACAGCGGTTCGGGGCAGCTCGCGAAAATGGTGAATCAGATCTGCATCGCGGGGTTGGTGCAGGGACTGTCCGAGGCCATCGCCTTTGGTGAGAGGGCCGGGCTCGACATGAAGGCCGTGCTCGATGTCATCGGCAAGGGTGCGGCGCAAAGCTGGCAGCTCGACAACCGCGGCCCCACCATGGTGGAGGCGAAGTTCGACTTCGGCTTTGCGGTCGACTGGATGCGCAAGGACCTGGGCCTGGTGCTGGCCGAAGCGCAGCGCAACGGCGCGCGCCTGCCGGTCACGGCCCTGGTCGACCAGTTCTATGCAGATGTGCAGGCGCTCGGTGGGCGCCGTTGGGACACCTCGAGCCTGATCCAGCGCCTGCGCTGAAGCGCGAAGCGGATCGCGCAGGCCCGCGACCGACAAACGTGCTCAGCGTGAAGGCGAGGGCGGCGTGTTGGCTGCGGCCTTGGGTGCAGCGCGCGGGTCGATGGCGGCCAGCTCGGCGTCGGTGATGACCTCGAGCACGCGAACGACTTTTTCCACGCCCTTGATGGTGCGCACGAGGTCGACGGCACGGGTGGCCTCGCGCTCCGTCACGCGGCCCATCAGGTAGACCACGTTGCGCTCGGTCACCACCTTGAAGGCATGCGCCGAAATGTCGCCGGCGTCGATCAGCGTGGCTTTCACCTTGCTGGTGAGCAGCGTGTCGTTGGAGCGGTTGCTGAGCGACGACGCCGTCATGACACCGAGCTCATTCACCACGTTGCGCACGTTGTCGATCTTGGCCACGGCGGCTTCCACGGCAGCCTTGTCGGCGTCGGTGGGCACCTCGCCCGTCACGAGGACGAGGCGGTTGTAGCTGGTCACGTTGACGTGGCCGCGGTTGCCGAGGACTTCTTGAATGGGCTTGCCCGCGCGGACTTCAATGCCCTGGTCGTCGATCTGGGTGCCGGTGGTGCGGCGGTCGGTTGCGATGAGCGTGCCGCCCACCATGGCACCACCGACAACGAGGAAGGGCAAGGCGCAACCGGACAGCACGGTGCTGCCCACCAGCGCGGCCAGAAGGGCGCTGGTGCGGAAAGATTTCAGACTCATGTGTTTTCCTGTTCTCCGAGCAATTGCAGATCAACGGCGTCACAGAGGCAATGCAGCGCGAGGATGTGGACTTCTTGAATGCGCGCGGTGCGCTCGTGGGGCACGCAGATGTGCACGTCGGTTTCCAGCAGCTGCTGGGTCATCTTGCCGCCGCCCCGGCCGGTGAGTGCGATGACGGTCATTTCCTTGGCGTGTGCTGCGGCCACCGCCGCCAGCACATTGGCCGAGTTGCCGCTGGTCGTGATGGCCAGCAGCACGTCGCCGGGCTGGCCGAGGGCCTGCACCTGCTTGGAATAGATGACATCGAAGTTGTAGTCGTTGCCGATGGCCGTGATGATGGAGGTGTCCGTCGTCAGGGCGATGGCGGCCAGGCCCGGGCGCTCGCGCTCGAAGCGGCCGATGAACTCGGCCGCGAAGTGCTGAGCATCGCTCGCAGAGCCGCCATTGCCGCAGGCCAGCACCTTGCCGCCCCCGGTGATGCAGCCCACGACCGCGCTTACCGCGTCGGCAATCGGGCGTGACAGGATTTCAGCGGCCGCGTATTTCAGATCGGCGCTGTCGAAGAATTGCTGTTGGATGCGTTGTTCAAGCATGGTTGTGGATCATATGCCACCCTGGGATCGTGGCGGCCGGGATATGGTTCCCCTGGGGTGGATCGGGGTCTTGTTGTCAGTTGGGGGTGGGTTGAGGGGATTCAACCTTTGCGGCTGGGTTGTCTGACGTTCTGGGGACTCGATGGCCTGACCGCTCCGGGTATTAGCCCCGGCGGGCGAGTAACTCGTCAGGAGTACGCACTCAACCCTCGGTCACCCCGTCGCAGGACGGGGCCCACAGGTCCGATGTGCAGCTGCTTGTGCTTCGACGCATCTTCGTCGGTTCTTTTGGGCTGAACGCAAACCGATTGGTTCATGGCACTGCCGCGCCGGGATTTCGCCCCGGCAGGCGAGTAACTTTTGGCAGGTCCCAAAAGTCACCAAAAGTACAGCGGCCTGTGAGCGTCGCCCCTTGCGGGGAAGCTGAGTCGCCCGGTCTTCGAGGGGGTCGTGTGGAACTCACTACGCTCCCTTCGGTCGCTGCGTTCAAACAACCACACGAAATCGGGATAGGGGCCGGTCATCACAGACCGGACCCCTCCCACACCACCCGGCATGCGGGTCCGCACCGGGCGGTTCGAGTGGTTGAGGTCAGGAGAATTTGGGTACACCCAGGTTGTCGAAGTAGGAAGTATCCAGCACCCACGAGAGCCGCAGACTGCAGTGCCACCATCGACGCGCGTTGCGCGCCACGTAGGTTGCGATCGCGCCTGGAGCTTT
>JBEGTX010000184.1:0-4956 GCA_041179165.1 Pseudomonadota bacterium
TGGCTCGCAGCTACGAGCGCATCCACCGCTCCAACCTGGTGGGCATGGGCGTGTTGCCGCTGCAATTCAAGGGCAACGACTCGTGGGAGTCGCTCGGCATCACCGGCCGCGAGCAGTTCGATGTGCTGCTCGGCACCGAGCTCAAGCCGCAGCAAGATGCCACGCTCGTGATCCACGCGGCAGACGGCAGCAAGCGCGACGTGAAAGTGGTGCTGCGCATCGACACGCCGATCGAGGTCGACTACTACAAGCACGGTGGCATCTTGCCCTTCGTGTTGCGGCAGTTGCTCGCGGCCTGAGTCGCGCGAAGTGAGCCGGCGCGGCAGCCTGCGTCGGCTCTGCTTCAGCCCAGGTGCTGGGCGAAGGTCTCTTCGGAGAAGCCCACCGTCACGCGGCCGTCGGGCCACTCCACCACCGGGCGCTTGATGACGCTCGCCTGCTGCTGCATCAGCGCTGCGGCCGATGCAGCATTGGTCACGGAAGCCTGCAGGCCGGCATCGAGCTTGCGCCAGGTCGTGCCCTGGCGGTTCAGCAGCTTCTCCCAACCGACTGCCGTGATCCAACGCGCCAAGGCCGCATCGGGCACACCTTGCTTCTTGAAGTCGTGCCACACGATCTCCGCCCCCTGCGCGGTGAGCCAGGTGCGCGCTTTCTTGACGGTGTCGCAGTTGGGGATGCCGTAGAGGGTGAGGGAAGACATGGCGGGCGTGAAGGTGGATGTGATGGGCTGTGTCGATCGGCCCAAGGTGGTGCCTCGGACCATCGTCAGAAAATTTGCTGCCATGTTAGCGGGCGAAGCCATGAGGAAGCCGTCTTCTCAGAGTCTCATGCCGATGCCGCGCAGCTTCGTGCGCTCTCAGGGCGCTTTGCCGAACCTCAGAATGGTCAGCACCGGATCGTGGTCTGAGCTGCGATAGGCAGAGGCTGACGACAGCGCGGCGCCAGCGGCCGCCTGCGTACGGAAGTCGAGCAGACTGGGCTCGTCGGCATTGATGTGCCAGACCATCGCACGTTCCACATGCGAGCTCATGGCGGCACTGGCCAGCACATGATCGAGGCGGCCAGCCATGGCGTCGTACACATAGCTGTGGCCGTCGGTGTCGAAGCGCGCCACCTGGTCCACAAACCCTTGCGCGGCCAGAGTTCGCAGCGGGTCTTCCAGCGTGTGCGCATTGAGGTCGCCGATGAGCAGGACCTTGTTCGAACCGGCATGTTGCTTCACGCCTTTCGCAGAATGGATCCATCGGACCAAGGCTTCGGCCTGCCGAACGCGGCGCACATTGAAGCAGCCTTGAAAGTCGGACTGGTCCAGATCGAACCCCGTGGCCTTGTCGCACCGACGGGACTTGAAATGGCTCACCACCACGCTGAACACAGGGCCGCCGCGTGAGGTGAAGGCCTGCGCCAGTGGCGACCTGTGGTGCACGGAATGGGTGTCGCTGAGGCTGTCATTCACCCGGGTGACCCGGTCACTGCGGTAGATCATGGCCACCCGGATGGCATCGTCCCCACCATGGCCATCGGGCTGGGGCACCACCGCGTAGACGTTGCGGCCGATCTGCTGGTTGACCGCATCGGCGAGTGACTGCACAGCGGCGCCTGCAGGGTCGTTCTCGATTTCCATGAGGCCCACGATGTCGGCATCCAGACCGATCACGGCCTGGACCAGTTGGCGCTGCTGGAGCGCGAACTCCGCTGGCGTCTTGGCACCACGGCAGTCCGCTGGCTTCAGGCGGGGGCCGCAACCACGCTGCCCATCCGCCAGGGTCGTGAAGTAGTTCTGGACGTTGAGGCTGGCCACACGCAACTCACCTGGCGTGCGCTGGGGCGCATCACGCCGTCCCGTCTCGCGCCGAAACACTGGGGCCTGTACCGGGTGCAGCTTGTAGCGCCCTGCCCCCATGCGGTTGCGGCTTGTCAGGCCGTAGTCAACCACCCCGGTGAGCCCTTGCACGGTGTCGCCTGAACGCACCGTACCGTGATCGCCCAGGTAGGGAACGGGTTGAGCCGGCACGGTGTTGCTGCCGTCGTCGAGCAGCAAGCTGCGTTTCACGTCTTCCTGCCATGCGCGCCGCGCCTGCTCGCCCGGCGGCACATGCTCGGTTGGCCAGTAAAGCCGACCTCGCGCAGACAGCATCAGCTGCCCGAACAAGCCCAGACCGTGGTTGCCTGTCACCGTGAGTTTCTCTGGCAGCGACACGCGCATGCCCTCGAGTTGCTCCAACGTATCGACGTTGCTGATGGGGAGTCGAAGTTCGACGGGTGCAATGCGGTGCCCGCTCGACAGCACACGCGCATCAGACACTTTGTGCAACTGCGTCACTGTGTGCGCGGACGTGTCGGCGTTGCCCGGCGCTCCGGGGTTGTACTCGGTCACGACCGCCGTCAGACGAACCAACTGCCCCACTTCGGGAGGATGAGATCGGCGTGTGAAAACCATCACGCCTTCTGAGGTCCGGGGATCCCCATCACCGCTCGGGTCCTGAATGAAATACCCATGTGCCAAGCGCAGGGTGACGACGCCTTGGGTGGTCACGCGCTCGCCACTCAGCGGACTGACGGCGCCTGTGCCCTGGATCTGGGAGATGGGCGTCCACGGGCCTGCGGCTGGACCTGGCGCTGCATGTGTCGGTGGCCCTGACAACGAGAACGCCGCGGCGACCAGCATGAACCGCCATGGAGGCCTCACATCAAACACAGACAGCACCAGGCGAAACACGGACATGGATGAGCAGGCAGAGAGAACGAGGAAACGACGATGCGCGTCCGAAGACATCCACATCACACCCCGGCAGCGTAGCCTGAATCAACCACTCCACCGTGCGCGATCGCAGTCGATATTCACCACAGACCAAGGCCATGCCGTTTCGCTGCAACCTCACCAGCTCAGCGGATTGACACCATAGAAGCGTGACAGCTCGGCAAACACGGCAGGATGCGCCTCGGCGAGCGCCGCTGGCCGCTCGAAGAACACCTCGGACGCCACCGCGAAGAACTCGGCCGGGTTGGTGGCGCCATAGGGGTCGAGCGCCGTGGGCTCGCCGTGATCGATCTGGCGCTGCAGCGTTTGAAACGCCTCGCTCATCACCTGCTTCCAACGCTCGCGATTCGCCCGGCCGCTGATCGGCGGAGCGCCGTTCGCATGGCCCTTTTCCTGATCGAGTTGGTGGGCGAACTCATGGATCACCACGTTGTGGCCATCGTCTGCGACCGCAGCCCCCTCCAAGGCGCTTTGCCAGGACAAGATGACCTGCCCCTGGACCCACGACTCGCCCAGAAGGACTTGGCGCTGAGTTTCCGTCAATCCGGCGTGGTCGGTCTGGATGCGGTCGACCATGAAGGCGCCCGGGTACAAGAGAACCTGGCGCAGCGTGGGGAAGTACGTGGGCTTGCGGCTGAGCAGCAACAGGCAGGCCTGCGCCGCCACGGTGACACGCATCTCATCGGTGACCACCAGCCCACGACAACCGATGAAAGCCTTTTCCGCGATGAACACCTGGATGTGCTGCTTCAACTGCAGCTGGAGGTCGGCGGGCAAACGGCTCACGTGCGGAACACGCCGCCGCAGGATCGTTCGCCAGGCTTTGGGAAAAACCTGCCGGCGGATGCGCTCGCGCCGACGCTCCACCCACCACGGATGCCCGAACATGCCGACGGCGAACGCCAGCACGAGGCCAAAAAGAATCAGAAGAGACATGCCCGGCATCCTCAGATCGTTGGGACTGATCCGTAGCTGCGGCCGTTGTCGTGCGTTTCAATGGAAAGGATGCCTGGAACACGCGTTCCATGCGGAATGCCACAGCAAGCGCCATCTGCCGCGACGAGTCTCACTTCACATGAACTTCGCATCGGCTTCTCGTCACGGCGCGAGGATGGGATCACCTTCACTTCGATGCCTGCATCATGACATCCGCCCCCTCCATCAATGCACTTCACGCCACTGTAAGTACCCTCGCCCTGTGCCTTGCTCTGGGCGCATCGTCGGCCCAAGCCCAGGCGAGCAACGATGCCGATGGATGTGCGGAAGGGTTTCTGGAGCGTGTCACGCTGGCACTGGGCGACGCCACGAGCTTGCCGCATGAGGCCCCCGTGTTCGCCGCCTGCCAACCATGGCCCGAACATCCAGGGCAGGCCATCGTCGCCTTTGCGCGGCCTCGAGAAGGCGCGGGCAGCTACGAGCTGCAGGTGTTGATTCTCGAACACAGGCCAGACGTTCAGCCGATGGCAAGCATGCCTCGCATCCTTGCGCGCTTTGCCCAGGGCGACAGCTTCGTGGTCGATTCGATGTCGCTCAGCAGCATTCGCATCGATACCGCCGCATGGCATCTCGCCCCTGGCTTGAATGCCTTCGGGGTGCGCTCGACCACGAACATCCGCTCCAGCACGGCACTGCAATCAGAAGACGTGCTGCGGCTCTATCGCCGTGACAGCACCTTGGTAATACCGGTCATCGATCCGCTGGTCGTCAATGCGACCGATGGCGTCTGGGACACGCAATGCGCGGGTCAGGCCACACAGTTGTATCGCCACGTGGCGGTTGTGCCGGGGAATCCGGCGCAGCCCTCGACGCTGTTGATCACCGAATCGTTGGTCGACACCGAGAACCAGCTGCGTGATGGAGCCTGCACACAACGCGAACTCTCGCGCGTGATGGGTCAGCAGAAATTGCAATTGAAAGACGGCTATTTTCCGTCACCGCGTTCGGTGGTCACGCCCTGAATGAAAGGCATGTTTGCGACGTCAAACCGGCGAAAAATCGGCACGTCACTGTTGTAACGGTCCTGACTCAGAAGTCGATAAAACCGGATCCACAAAAGCAAACGCCCCTGTCACTAGGTGACAGGGGCGATGCAAATAATAGCCTGACGATGTCCTACTTTCACACGGGAACCCGCACTATCATCGGCGCTGAGGCGTTTCACTGTCCTGTTCGGGATGGGAAGGAGTGGGACCACC
>JBEGTX010000185.1:0-10343 GCA_041179165.1 Pseudomonadota bacterium
CCTTGTTCATCGTCGATGTTGACCACGGCCACCCGCAGGCCGGGCCAGGCGAAGAGCTGCGCCTTGGCATCCCAGTAGGCCGGCATGCTGCCGTGGAAGTCGAGGTGGTCGCGCGTGAAGTTGGTGAACAGCGCCACATCCATGTGCGTGCCAGCGAGGCGGTGCTCGACCAGACCGATGGAGGTGGCCTCGATGGCGCAGGCGGCAAAGCCTGCGTCGCTGAACTGGTGAAACGCCGATTGCAGCGTGACCGGATCGGGCGTGGTGAAGCCAGTCGGGCGCACCGTGGCCTCGGGGGCAGCGGCCGACGGCGGCTCGCCCACACCCAAGGTGCCGACCAGTCCGCAGCGGCGGCCGAGCAAGCTCAAGGCCTGAGCCACCCACCAGGTGCAGGAGGTCTTGCCGTTGGTGCCGGTGACGGCCACCACGCTCAGCTTGCGGCTGGGCACGCCATGGAACTGGCTGGCGAGTTCGCCGGTGAGGGCCTTCAAACCTGGCAAGGCACTCACGCGCGCAGCATCGAAGCCGAACGTTTCGACACCGTCGGCATCGACCAGGCAGGCCACGGCGCCCGCGTCGAGGGCAGCGCCCACGTACTGGCGAGCGTCGTTGCCGTAGCCGGGCCACGCAACGAAGGCGTCGCCCGCGGCCACACGCCGACTGTCGGTGGTCAGCGCCGTGGCGCCCTGCCCGCGCAGCCACGCCAATGCGGCCTGAGCGTCGTCATGAATGATGAAGTCAGCCATCAGAAACTTTCCTCCACCGAGGGAAGGTCTTGCGAAACGATTTGCGGGCGCACATCGAGGTCGGGCGCAACGCCCATGCCGCGCAGGGTCTTGAGCACGACCTCGCTGAACACGGGCGCGGCCACCTCGCCGCCGAAATACTTCCCGGCGCTGGGTTCATCGACCATGACGGCCACCACGATGCGCGGGTTCTGGATGGGCGCCAGGCCCACGAACCACGAGCGGTACTTCTTGTCGGCGTAGCCCTTGCCTTCTTGCTTGTGTGCCGTGCCCGACTTGCCGCCCACCGAGTAGCCCATGACCTGCGCCTTGGGGCCGGTGCCGCCTGGGCCTGCGGCCATCTGAAGCATCTCGCGCACGGTTTGTGCCGTTTGCTTGGAGATGACGCGAACGCCAACCGCCGGCGCGTCGCCGCCCGGGCCTTCCTTGATCAGCGACAAAGGCATGAGTTCGCCGTCATGGGCGAACACGGTGTAGGCACGTGCCAGCTGGAACAGGCTGGCCGACAGGCCGTAGCCGTAGCTCATGGTCGCCTGCTCGATGGGACGCCAGCTCTTGTACGGGCGCAGGCGGCCGGTCACCACACCCGGAAAGCTCAGCTGCGGGCGTTGACCGAGACCGATCTGCGTGAACATCTCCCACATTTCGCGCGGCTGCATCTGCATGGCCATCTTCACCGTGCCGACGTTGCTCGACTTCTGGATGACCTCGGCCACGGTGAGGGCGCCGTGAGGATGGGCATCGGAGATGGTGGCGCCGGTGATGGTGAGGCGGCCGGGGGCCGTCTGGATGACGGTGTTGCGGTTGACGCGGCCGGTTTCCATGGCGAGCGCAGCGATGAAGGGCTTCATCGTGGAGCCGGGCTCGAAGGTGTCGGTGAGCGCGCGGTTGCGCAGCTGCGCGCCCGTCAGGTTGCGCCGCTCGTTGGGCACGTAGCTGGGGTAGTTCGCCAGCGCCAGCACCTGGCCGGTCTGCGCATCGAGCACGACCACGCTGCCGGCCTTGGCCTTGTGGACCAGCACGGCATCGCGGATGCGCTGGTAGGCGTACGACTGCAGCGTGGCATCGATGGACAGCTGGATGTCGCGGCCGTCGACCGGTGCCACGCTGTCACCGATGTCCTCGACCACACCACCCAGGCGGTTGCGCACCACGCGGCGCGAGCCTTTGTGGCCTTGCAGTTCCTTCTGAAACGCGAGCTCGATGCCTTCCTGACCGCGCTCCTCGCTGTTGGTGAAACCAACCACCTGGGCGGCGGCTTCACTGAACGGGTAGTCGCGGCGGAACTCGGGCGTGTTGAAGAGGCCCTTGATGTCGAGCTTCATCACGTCTTTGGCGACTTGCTCGTCAACCTGGCGGCGCAGCCAAACGTAGTTGGGGCTGTCGTCCAGGCGATCGGAGAGTTCGCTCGGCGTCATGCCCAGCAGGCGGGCCAGTTGCTGGCGCTGCTGCTTGTCGGCATGGAACTCCTTGGGGATCACCGACAGCGAGCGCGAGGGCACGCTCGAGGCCAGCAGCTGGCCGTTGCGGTCGGTGATGCGACCGCGGCTGGCCGACAGCTCGAGCGTGCGCGCGTAGCGGGCCTCGCCCTGCTTCAGAAAGAAGTCGTTGCCAATGATCTGCACATAGCCTGCACGGCCCACCAGCACCAGAAAGCCCAGGCCGACCAAGCCGACGAGGAACTTCGAGCGCCAGGGCGGCGTCTTGGAGGCCAGCAGCGGGCTGGTCGAGTACATGACGCTGCGCACGTTGGGCGCGGCCTGCTGGGCGGGCGTGCGGCGGCTCATGGCGACACCCCCGACGCGGCGCTGGCGGGCAGGCTGGGAACGCCGGTGACGTACTGGGTGACGGCCGGAGAAGCCGCCCGCATCGCGAGCTTCTCGCGCGCCACACGCTCCACCCGCAGCGGTGTGGCCTGCGACTGCTTGTCCGACTTCAGGCGCTCGTGCTCGGTGTCGAGCTTGCGCGCCTCGCCCTTGGCGCGGTCGAGTTCAGAGAACAGGCGGCGCGAGTCGTAGGACACGCGAACGAGGTACATGCAGCTGCCGATGAGGGCCAGCAGCAGCAAGAGGTTGAGGCGGTTCATGCACGCCCCTTCCACACCGCAGCCGCAGCCACATCGGTGCGTTCGGCCACACGCATCACTGCGGAGCGTGAACGCGGGTTGGCCGACACCTCGGCGTCGGACGGCTTCACCCGGCCGAGCGACACGAGGCGGCTGGGCGTGGGCTCGGCAAACGGCGCGCGGCGGTCGAAGACGTTCTTGCTCTCGCGAGCGATGAAGGTCTTGACGATGCGGTCTTCGAGCGAGTGGAAGCTGATGATGACCAGACGGCCACCCGGCGCCAACAGCTCGAGGATGCGGGTCAGCCCTTGCTCGAGCTCCTCAAGCTCGGCGTTGACGTGAATCCGAAGAGCTTGAAATGTGCGCGTTGCAGGGTTCTGGCCCGGCTCGCGGGTCTTGACCGCACCAGCCACGACGTCGGAAAGTTCTGAGGTGGTGCGAATTGGGCTCCCACTTGCGCGCCGAGCAACAATCGCCTTTGCAACCGAAACAGCAAACCGTTCTTCCCCATAATTTTTTACCACCTCTGCGATTTGGCGCTCATCGGCGCGGGCCAGGAAATCGGCGGCGCTTTCGCCCCGCGTTGTGTCCATGCGCATGTCCAGCGGGCCCTCGAAGCGGAAGCTGAAGCCCCGCTCCGGGTTGTCGATCTGGGGGGAAGAGACACCCAGGTCGAGCAGCACGCCATCGAGCTTGCCCACACCGGCCGCAGCCACGGCCGTGGCCATGTTCGCAAAGTTGGTGTGAAAAATGGAAAAACGCGGGTCATCGACCCGCGTGGCGCCTGAGGTTGCCGCAGCCACGGCATCCAGGTCGCGATCTAGCGCCACCACCCTTCCTGCCTCGCTGAGCCGGCTCAAGAGCAAGCGGGTGTGACCACCGCGGCCGAAGGTGCCGTCGAGGTAGACGCCGTCGGGGCGGGTCACGAGCGCATCCACCGCCTCTTCGAGCAAGACGGTGTGGTGAATGAAGTCAGCCTGCGTCATGCGCGCATCAGAACTGGAAGTCTTTCAGGGAGTCCGGCATTTCGGACTCACGGACCTGGGCTTCATGGGCTTCATAAGCCGCCTGATCCCACAGCTCCAGGCGGCTGCCCATGCCCATCAGGAGCACGTCCTTGGTGAGCTTGGCGGCCGCACGCAGTTCAGGAGAGATGAGCACGCGGGCCGAGGCGTCGATGTCGACGTCCATGGCGCTGCCCAGAAAGATGCGCTTCCAGCCGTCGGCCGACATGGGCAGGCCCACCAGCTTGTCGCGGAAGGCGGTCCACACGGGACGGGGGAACACCAGCAGGCAGCCCGCAGGGCTTTTGGTCAGGGTGAGGTGGGGCCCGGCATTGGCAAGGAGCACGTCACGCTGGCGCGCAGGGACGGTCACCCGGCCCTTGGCGTCCAGCGTCAACGCTGATGTTCCTTGAAATCCAAAATCTGCCACAAATTCCCACCAAAGTGCACTTTCAGGCACTTTAGCGGATGCATTTGGCAAGGTCAACGAGAGATTGAAGAAAAAATCAATGAAATCAAGAACTTACAGCGAGTTTTGAAATGTTGCAAACGCAAAATCTCTGTAAAAATAAGGACTTGCGAACACCACTGAAAGTGCTTTGTTAGAAGCAGCCGAATCCGGCTGTCCATGCGGAATTCAGGCGATTCGGGCGCAGAAACGGGGGCGAAGGGTGTGGTGAGGGTCGAAATGCAGGAAATTGCCCGAAAAGGCGGTCCGACCCCACGGCCTGCGTCACGGCGGCATTCCGCTGCGTGGCCGCCGCTCACGGCCCGATCAAGCGCTCGCTCAGCGAGCGACGCGACGGCTGTAAGCCAGGAACACGTCGTCGCGCACCCAGCCCAGCGACTCGTACAACGACTGGGCGGCCCGGTTGGTGCGAGCCGTGGTGAGGTCGAGCCGCACCTTGCCCTCGGCAGCCGCGTGTGCCTCGGCCGCCAGCAGCAAGGCACGCCCTGCCCCCGACCGCCGCGCCACGGGGGCCACGAACAGGTCGTACACCACGAAGATGGGCGCCGCATCGACCGAGCAAAAGCTCGGGTACAGCTGGCTGAAGCCCAGCGCCTCGCCGTCGGCATTGACTGCCAGCAGGATCACCGATTCGTCACGCACCAGACGCTCGGCGATGAAACGCCGAGCAAGCGCGAGATCCGCCGGCTGCTCATAGAACTGCCGGTAGGCGTTGAAAAGCGGCGCGACCTGATCGAGGTCGGCGAGCGTGGCAATGTGGATGCGCAGAGAGGTCACGAGGAGGTGGGATGCTGGAGGTAGAGCGGAGAGTGCGCACCATGCCGGGCGCGCGGGCGACAGGCAGGACGAGAAGTGAAAGAGAGAGCGGGAACGTGCTGCTCTCAGTGCGTCGCACCGGGAAACCGCGCCAGCATGGCCGGCGTGATGCGCTTGTGGACCGGTGCCACGAAGGCCATGTAGACCTTGCCCAGCGTGTTGTGCACGTACACGACCGTCGACACGGCCACCGAGTGGCGGGCGCCTTGAGCCAACTTGCGGACCGACACCTTCACGTCAAGGTGCTTGTCGGCATCGCCCAGCACGATCTCGTCGTGGGCCAGGTGACGCACGGTGAAGATGCCGACACGGTCGCCCACGCGATAAGCGTCGGCCGGCTTGCTGCGGTCCAGCGCCCCCATCTGCCCCAGGTCCTTCAAACCCACGAGCGAGACGATGCGATTGCGAAGAGCCATCAGCACGTCGATCCACCGCGGGGTTCGCACGGCCACCGACAGGTACAGCGACATCGCCGACTGGCCCGTGGTGTCGAGTTCGATCTCGAAGGCATCGTGGAAGTAGGAACCTTTCGCCTCGGCAAACAGCTGGCTGGATGGAGGGATGTCGATGGGGACGATGCGGGGCTTCATGAGGCCACATCATGCCGCACCACCGGGTAACCAGCCCGCGCTGCATTCCAACCCGCAAACTCCCAGTTCATGCCGCGTGAGACGTGGACACTGCGCGATGCCTGGGACACCTATCGCACCCGCACGAAGTACTCGCGGATGTGCAGGTCTGGAAACATCTCACCGCCCACATAGACCCACATCGTGTCGTCATCGACAAAGTGGTGCACGGTGATTTGACGCTTCGCTGTGAAGGCGCTGAGGCCAGTGACTGCCACCTCAGTGTCGGTGCTTGCGACCAACCGATAGGCCGAGGTGGTGCTGTGACCTTCGAACTTGCTGGTTTTGCCGGCCATGCTGGTGATCATGAAGCTGTCCATGTGGGACACCACCGAGCGCCCGGCGAAGGTCAAGGTCATGCGACCCATCATCTGATCCAGGAACTTGAGCTGCCGCTCTTCCAGGATCACATGCGCCTTGTTGAACTTCATGGTCAGCTCGTGGCTCGACTTCCACTTGCCCAGCAGTGAGGGGTCGGCATGCGCGACCGACAGGCAGCCTGCGAACAGCAGGGCGGCAACGACGTTTTTCATGGACGGTTCGTTCCGGTCAAGCAGGTGGAGCGCTGGCGCGACGCCGCGCGTTGAGCCCGAGCACCGCCCCTCAATCCGGCAGATCGATCTTCACCATCTCGAATGGCAGCACGGGTGTCGATGGCTTGCGGCGACTGTTCTGGCTGTTCACCACCCACAGGCCGTCGGCAGTCAACGCTGCAGCGCTGGGGTGGCGGAGCTCCGCGTCCACGAGGCGATGGGTCGGGTTGCCGCGGGTCCAGTCGGCGTCGAGCTCCACCCGAACCACTTCGTTGTCGTCGCGGCGAACCACGTACAGCTCGCGCGGGCCCTTGAGCACCAGGCCTTCGGCATGCTGCAGCGACCCGCGGCTGAGCTTGACCTCTTGCACCTCGCCGCGCTGGATGTCGATGCGCCACAACTGGCCTGTCACCGCTTGAATGGCCAGCAACCAACGGCCGTCTGGCGAGGCCACGATGCCGCTCAGGTTGGTCTGGTTGGGCCGGTAGCGGATGGGCGTGGTGGCCAGATCGAGCCAAGGCAGCAGCACCGGGTTGTGCAGGCCTGGCGACAAGCGGTAGATGACCGGCCGCGAGGCGTCGGTCACGTAGACGTGGGGGCCGGCGAACACCAGGTCCTTGACGAAGGTCTGCTCGGCCGGTGGCACGCGGAACACGGTTTTCAGGGAAGCGTCGTCGAGCTCGATGACGGCGAGCGAGCGCGTGGGGCCGCCGGCGATCCAGAGCCGGCGGTAGCTGTCGACTTTGAGGCCGAACGCCGCCGTGCGCCCGGGGTCACCGCCAGCGTGGTACAGCACGGCTTCGCGCGTCCCCTGCTTGATGCGGTACACGTTGCCGTCTGCCGACGAGCCAACGAACACATCGCCATTGGTGGGGTCGACGGCCACTCCCTCGGGATGCGCAGCAGCGCCGCCGAGGGTCGCGCGCCGCATCACGGTCCCAGACTCTGCCGGGTCGATGCGGCTGCCGGATGCCGACACCGACGGCGCAGCCACCACCACGGGCGCAGGCGCAGCAGCGGCCGAAGCGGAAGGGTCGGAGGTCTGTGCACAACCGGCCAGCACCGACACAAGCCCTGACACCAGGGATGACACAACAACGAGCGACTGGCGCATGGACGACGTCTCCTCAGGATTCAACGGCGATCGGGCAGGCCAGGTCGGGTGAATGTCACGCCATCTGGCATTGGCCGTCGCTTGTTTGTTCGGTTCGTAATTCGCTTCTTTGTTCTTGAGATTGAACGAGCTCCCGTGGGGCCGCTCAAACTCGATCGCGCCACACCCGCCGGTGTGGCGTGTTCAGCTTCGGCGATCAGGCCGGCTGAATCACCCCGCACAACACCCGCGGCCCGGAGTTACCAGCCGGGTTGGTCTTGTAGTCATCGGGGTCGGCGTGGATGATGAGACTGCGACCCATGACCGAGGTCTTGCCGGCCGCCAGCAGCACGCGGTTGTTGGTGACGGTGGCCACGGCGCGCCCTTCGGCGTTGGCCGTGAGGTTGGGCAATTCGCCTGCATGCAGCGGACGGGAGGTATCACCGGGATGCCCGTGCTGATGGGACTCCTGGGGATCGAAGTGGCCGCCAGCGCCACCGAAGGGCACCGTCTTGCCGGTCGTGGCATCGGTGGTCGGGGTGCAGGCGCCGTTGCTGTGGATGTGGAATCCGTGAACGCCCGGCGTGAGGCCGGTGGCGTCGACCTGCAGGGTCACCACGCCGTTGGATTCGCTCAGCGCCACACTGCCGGCAGGCTTGCCGTCGGGGGTGACCAGGCGTGCCACGGCACCGGGAGCAGCCGCGGACGCGGCCGGCGTGGACTGCGCGCAGGCGCCAAACAGCGGCACCAGGGCCGACACGACAACAAAAGACAAACGCATGGAGGGATCTCCTCGGGGTTCAGTGGCTTGGGGAACTGCTCGAACCACGGGGTATATCACGCCGCTTTGAAGCCCGGCGATAGGTACAAAGTCACACGCAGGGAGATAGACACCACGGCGGGGGCACCACGGCGGGGATGTCTGCCACCGGATGCAAGCCACCGGCGTCCTCAGAACGCGCCGGCGCGCAACAGCAGCATCACGTCCTGGGGCCGCACATTCAGTTGCGCGAGCATGGCCAGGCCCGCACTGCGCAGCACCTGCGCGCCCGTCATCGCCGCGGTCTCGGAAGCGAAGTCGGCATCGACGATGCGCCCGCGCGAGGCACTCACCACCTCGGCGTTCTGCTGCAAAGACGACACGACCGCATCGAAACGGCCGAGCATGGCGCCGAAGGTGGCGCGGTGGCCGTGCAGGGTGTTGATGGCAGCGTCCACCCGCAGCAGCGAGGTGGAGGCGTCTTTCGCTTCACGCACTTGCGAGTCGGCGAGGCTGCCCTCGGCGTTGTTGACGAGCTGGGCAAAGGCCAGGCTGCCGCCCGCTTGGGCCTGCGCGCCGCCCAGCGTCACGGTTTCAACCGCATTGATGCGCAGCCGGCCGTCGTTGTTGTCGATCTGCGCCACGACACCCGAGACACGGGCCTGGATTTCGCGAGCGAGCGCATCGGCCGTGTTGAAGCGCCCGGTGATGTTGACTGCTGGCCTGGTGCCGATCTGCACGCTGAAGTCGCCCGTGTTCAACGTGAGGTATGACGTGGCGCCTTGCGAGAAGTAGTCGCTGCCGTTGTCGGTGAAGTGGTCCACCACAGGCGTGGCGTGCCCGGCGCCGCGCCGAACGCTCAGGCCCGCCTCGGAGCCGACCACGCTGTAGGTGTTGGCCGATCCCGTGCTCGCCGCCAGCTGGGCCTGGATGTCGGCGATGAGACCGGCCACGTTGCCGGAATGGTTGGCGGTGATGGCCACGCGATGCCCATCGACCGAAAAGCCAGCGCGCGTGTTGCGCGAGGCGGCCACCCCGTTGGTGAGCGCAGCGCCAGCAAATGTGGCGGAACCCGGGCCGCTGCCGGCGGCAATGGCAGGGGCCACCGAGGCATTGCGGGCGCGAGAGGTCTTCGTGATCGTCAGATGGCTGCCGTCCTGCGACACCGCATAGGCCCCGTTGGATGCCGTGTTGAGCTGCCCCTGAATAGCGCCGGCCACGGCGTTCAGCGTGCCGTAGGCCACGTTCAGGTTGATGGTCACCCCGTCCACTGAAAACGAAGAGGCCTGCGCGCCGCTGTAGTTCGACTGGCCCGTGGTGGCCACCGCACGGCCGGGCACGAGGGCCACGTCGGGCCGTGAGAAGTCGAGGTTGCCCAAGGCCACCGTGGTGTAGGTGCCGGCAAACGCAAAGCCGCCGCCACTCCCGCCGTTGCTGGTGCGCAGGTCGGCCGAGCGCGCCGTGGCAATGGCGCCGAGTTCGGTGGTGTGCAGGTCGACCGTCAGGTCGAGCGACACGGTGTCGTCCGTGTTGGCGCCTGTCTGAAAGAGCATGCTGCCGGCCGAGCCGTCGAGCAGCTTGCGGCCGTTGAACACGGTAGACCCCACCGTGCGGTCCATTTCCTTGAGGGCGAGCTGCACCTCCTGGTCGAGCGCCTTGCGGTCTGACGTGCCTTGGGTGCCGTTGAGCGACTGAACGGCCAGCTCGCGGATGCGCTGCAGCCGTTCGGTCATCTGGCCGAGGGTGTGTTCCGCCGTTTGCAGCAGCGAGATGCCGTCGTTGACGTTGCGCACCGCCATGTTGGTGCCACGCAGCTGGGCCGTCATGCGCTCTGAGATGGCCAGGCCTGCGGCATCGTCGCGCGCGCTGTTGACCCGCAATCCTGACGACAGCCTCTGCAATGCAGCAGCCAACCCCCCTTGCGTGCGGGCAAGGTTCGTCTGCGCCCGAAGGGACGCGAGGTTGGTGTTGATGACCACTGACATGAGAAAAATTGCCGTTTCGGGGGGTGTCCGTTGGGCGCGGGCACCCCTGTCGCATCTCCGTTGTCGGCCCCCGAAACGAGGACCTCCCGTTCTCGATGTCGGCTTAAATCAGGAGGGACTTGAACTGCACCGGGCGTGGGAAGCGGCCCCGGTCTCTGCCAAGCACCGCCCCGCACCCCCGTATGGGGTGTCATCCCGGTGGCCGGCTTGGCCGATACTGCCCGCTGTTGCCGCTCCCGAGCC
>JBEGTX010000186.1:0-30001 GCA_041179165.1 Pseudomonadota bacterium
GCATCGGTCAACGGCGCCATCGGCGCGCTGGTCGAGATCAACTGCGAAACCGACTTCGTGTCGAAGAACGACGACTTCCTCGCTTTCTCGAAGTCCGTCGCCGAACTGATCGCTGCACACAACCCGGCCGACGTCGCTGCGGTGGGCGGCCTGCCACTGTCGCAAGCCACCTTCGGCCCGACGGTTGAAGAAGTCCGCAAGGGCCTGATCGGCAAGATCGGCGAGAACATCGCCGTTCGCCGCTTCAAGCGCTACGAGGGCGGCGGCCAGCTGGCCAGCTACCTGCACGGCACGCGCATCGGCGTGATCGTCGAGTTCAACGGTGACGTCGTCGCCGCCAAGGACGTCGCGATGCACATCGCCGCCATGAAGCCGGTCTCGCTGTCGTCGGCCGAGGTGCCTGCAGATCTGATCGAAAAAGAGCGTGCTGTTGCCGCAGGCAAGGCCGAAGAAGATGCTAAGGAAGCGCTGGCCGCTGGCAAGCCAGCCCAGTCGGCTGAAATCGTCACCAAGCGCATCGAAGGCTCGGTCCAGAAGTTCCTGAAGGAAGTCAGCCTGTACAACCAGGTCTTCGTCAAGGCAGCCGATGGCAAGCAGACCGTTGAAGCGCACCTGAAGTCGGTCAAGACCGAAGTCAAGTCGTTCACGCTGTATGTCGTGGGTGAGGGCATCGAGAAGAAGGTCGACGACTTCGCTGCTGAAGTCGCTGCGCAAGTGGCTGCTGCCAAGGGCGCTTGAGTGTGACGGTGCCGCCGGCGGCCTGTGCGAGGCCGCCGACCGCACCCGTGTGAACCGTGCCGGGGGACGCTGTGGTCCCGGGCGCGGGAGTTCAAACCCAGGGCCTCCGGCCCTGGGTGAATCGAGACACAGGGCTTTCGGGCCCTGCGAGAATGATGGGCACACGCTGTCAGCCTGGTCTGGCGGTGCGTGCCGTGAGGGCAGGGCGCATCGGGCCCTGCTGGCAATGAATCCGGGCGGCATACCGCCCACATTGGCGTGACCACAGGGAGAATTTCGCATGCCGGCGTACAAACGCATCCTGCTCAAGCTCTCGGGCGAAGCCCTGATGGGCGATGACGCCTACGGGATCAACCGGGCCACCATCGTGCGCATGGTGCGCGAAATCCAGGAGATCACGCGCTCCGGTTGCGAGGTGGCGGTGGTCATCGGCGGTGGCAACATCTTCCGCGGCGTGTCGAGCGGGGCTGTCGGCATGGACCGCGCGACCGCCGACTATATGGGCATGCTCGCCACGGTGATGAACTCACTCGCTCTGGCCGACACCATGCGCCAGGAAGGCATGACCGCCCGTGTCATGTCTGCCATCGCGATCGACCAGGTCGTTGAGCCTTACGTTCGCCCCAAAGCCCTGCAATACCTCGAAGAAGGCAAGATCGTCATCTTCGCCGGCGGCACAGGCAACCCGTTTTTCACGACCGACACGGCAGCCGCATTGCGCGGTGCTGAAATCGGTGCCGAGGTGGTGCTCAAGGCCACCAAGGTCGACGGCGTCTACACGGCCGATCCCAAGAAGGATCCGACCGCCACACGCTACACCAACATCACTTTCGACGAGGCCATCGCCCGCAACCTGCAGGTGCTTGACGCCACCGCGTTCGCCCTGTGCCGCGAACAGAAGCTCCCCATCAAGGTCTTCAGCATCTTCAAGGAAGGTGCGCTCAAGCGCGTGGTGAATGGTGAGGATGAAGGCACCCTCGTCCACGTCTGACACGGAGATTGACTGACATGAGCACTGCAGACATCAAGAAGAACGCCGAGCAGAAAATGGCGCGTTCGCTGGAAACATTCAAAGGCGAGTTGCAGAAGATCCGCACCGGTCGGGCCCATCCGGGCATCCTTGACCAGGTGCAGGTCGACTACTACGGCTCCATGCTGCCCATCAGCCAGGTGGCCAACGTCACGCTGCTCGACGCGCGCACCATCAGCGTCCAGCCGTGGGAAAAAGGCATGGGCGCCAAGATCGAAAAAGCGATTCGCGAATCCGATCTGGGCCTGAACCCCTCGACCCAGGGCGACCTCATCCGCGTGCCGATGCCAGCCCTCACCGAAGAGCGCCGCCGCGACCTGACCAAGGTCGTGCGCAACGCCGGTGAAGACGCCAAGGTCGCTGTGCGCAACCTGCGCCGCGACGGCAACGAGCAAGCCAAGAAGCTGCTCAAGGACAAGGAAATCAGTGAAGACGATGAGCGCCGTTCGCTCGACGAACTGCAAAAGCTCACCGACCGCACCATTGCCGAAATCGACCGCCTGGTCTCCGGCAAGGAAGCGGAAATTCTCGCCGTCTGAGCGCCGATGATGTCTCTCTTGCGCGGCGCCGCACTGACCTGATGGCAGCGGACTCTCCCTCCCGCATTCCCCGCCACGTGGCCATCGTCATGGATGGCAATGGTCGTTGGGCCAAGAAGCGCTTCATGCCGCGTGTGTTCGGCCACAAGCAAGGCGTGGATGCGCTGGTGCGCACCGTGCAAGCCTGTGCCGACCGTGGCATCGAGTTCATCACAGTCTTTGCGTTCTCGTCCGAGAACTGGAAGCGGCCTGACGAAGAAGTGTCAGGCCTGATGAGCCTGGTGCTGGTGGCCGTTTCCAAGTACCTCACCAAGCTGGCGGGCGAGGGCGTTCGCATCCGCATCGTTGGCGACCGCTCGCAGGTGTCCGACAAGGTGCGAGCCGCCTGGGACCAAGCCGAAGGTGCCACCGAACACAACACGCGCATCACGCTGTCGGTGGCGTTCAATTACGGTGGACGCTGGGACGTCGTTCAGGCCTGCCGCCAGGCCATCGAAGCCGGTGTGTCAGCGGCATCGCTCGATGAAGCGACGCTGTCGAGCTACATGGCGATGAACTACGCCCCGGATCCCGACCTCTTCATCCGCACCGGCGGTGAAGTGCGCATCAGCAACTTCCTGCTGTGGCAAGCGGCCTATTCCGAACTGGTGTTCACCGACTGTCTGTGGCCCGAGTTCGGCGAGGCGCAGCTCGATGCGGCCCTGGCCGATTTCGCCAGCCGTGATCGACGTTTTGGCGGGGTCAAGGAAAAATCCGAAGCGGCCGCCGTCCTGAAGGACTGACCATGCTCAAACAGCGAGTGATCACCGCACTGGCCTTGCTGGCCGTGCTGTTGCCGGCCTTGTTCGCCACCAGCTCCTGGCCTTTTGCCATCCTCACGTTGGTGATGATCGGTGCGGCCGGGTGGGAGTGGGGCCGCCTCAACAACGCCACTGCGACTGGGTCCATCCTCATGGGAGGGCTTGTAGCCATTGCCTGTGGTGCGGCCCTCTGGTTCGGCTGGGTCGGGCAGACGCCGCCCGCTGTGTGGTGGCTCGCCTGCGGCGTCTGGGTGCTGGGCGGTGCGGTGGCGCTGCGCGGCGGGCCGACCGCCTGGCCATCGCTTCCGCGCGCGGCACGCTGGGTGCTGGGGGTCATCGTTCTCTGGACCGCGTGGCTGGCCCTCGCCAGCGCCAAGGTGATGGGCATCAGCTTTCTGCTCTCCGTGTTCTGTCTCGTGTGGGTGGCTGACATTTCGGCCTACACCGGCGGGCGCACCTTTGGCAAACGCAAGCTTGCGCCAGCGATCAGCCCAGGCAAAAGCTGGGAAGGCGTCTGGAGCGGCATGGCCGGTGTGTTCGTGCTCGCGGTGGCCTGGATTGCAGTGGACCGCCATGTGGCGCTCGGGTCCTCCAGCCTCTTCACCTTGCTCTTGCAGCGCCTCGGTGTGGCCGGTGGCTTGCTGGCCCTGGTGTTCTTGTGTGCCATGAGTGTGCTGGGTGACTTGGTGGAATCGCTGGTCAAGCGCGCCGCGGGTGCCAAGGACAGCAGCGCCCTGCTGCCCGGCCATGGTGGGGTGCTGGACCGGGTTGACGCACTGCTGCCGGTCTTCCCCATCGCCATGGCCTTGAGTTCTTTCTGAGATCGGTTGAAATGTCCTTGTCGCCAATAGCCCGTCAGCGGGTGTGCATCCTCGGGTCCACAGGCAGCGTGGGCACCAGCACGCTGGACGTGCTCGGCCGACACCCCGACCGCTACGAGGTGGTGGCGCTGACGGCCCACGGCCGCGTGAAAGAACTGCTGGCGCAGTGTCTGCAATGGCGTCCGGCGTTTGCCGTGGTGGCCGAGTCGGGCCCCGCACGCTGGCTTCAGGAGTCTCTGGCCGCCGAGGGCCTTCGCACCAAGGTGCTGCACGGCCCGCAATCGCTGGTCGAGGTGGCAGCGCATCCCGACGTCGATGCGGTAATGGGTGCGATCGTCGGCGCCGCGGGCCTTGAGCCCTGCTTGGCGGCGGCTCGTGCCGGCAAACGCCTGATGCTGGCCAACAAGGAAGCCCTGGTGGTCGGCGGGGCGTTGTTCATGCAGGCAGTGGTCGATGGCGGTGCGACGCTGCTGCCCATCGACAGCGAACATTCCGCCATTTTCCAATGCCTGCCCGAAGACCGCAGCACCTGGGCACAGCGCATCGACCACATCGTGCTCACCGCCTCGGGCGGTCCGTTCCGCCAGCGCGACCCGTCGACGCTGCACCTCGTGCGTCCGGAGGAAGCCTGTGCCCATCCCAACTGGGTGATGGGCCGCAAGATTTCCGTTGACTCGGCCACGATGATGAACAAGGCCCTCGAAGTCATCGAGGCGCGCTGGCTGTTTAATCTCACCCCGGACCAGATCAAGGTCGTGATCCACCCGCAGAGCATCATTCACTCGATGGTGGTGTGCCGTGACAACTCGGTGCTGGCGCAACTGGGCACGCCCGACATGCGGGTGCCGATTGCCTACGGATTGTCGTTCCCTGAGCGGATCGAGTCCGGAGCGAGTCGCCTCGATTTCCTGCAGCTCAAGGATTTGAGTTTCGAGCCCGCCGATGCGCAGCGTTTCCCCGGCCTGCAACTCGCCTGGGACACGCTTCGTGGTCCCGAAGGCAGCACGGCCACACTGAATGCGGCCAATGAGGTGGCCGTCGCCGCGTTTCTGGGGGGAACCATCCGCTTCGACCAGATTCATACGGTGAATGCAGGCACCCTCGACTCCATGACCCCTTCGCCCGACGCCACCCGCTCTGTTGCCGGGCTGCTCGCGCTTGACGCCGAGGCACGTTCGGTCGCCTCTCGCATCGTGACCCGGATGGCGGCATGACGGTCATGAACTCGTTGACCACCGTGCTGGCCTTCTTGGTCACGCTGGGTTTGCTGGTGGTCATCCACGAATACGCCCACTACCGCGTGGCCGTGGCTTGCGGGGTGAGGGTGCTTCGTTTCTCGCTCGGGTTCGGCCCGGTGCTCTGGCGTTTCCAACGCACCCCGCAGTCGACCGAGGTGGTGCTCTCGGCCTTTCCATTGGGTGGCTACGTCAGCATGCTCGAGGTCCCCTCGCATCCTGGTGAGGCTCATCAGGCCTTCACGCTCAAGCCCTTGTGGCAACGGGCTGCGGTCGTGGCCGCGGGGCCGGTGTCCAACCTGTTGCTGGCGGTGTTGTTGTACTCGGGCGCGCATTGGGTCGGCATGGAAGAGCCCCGAGCGCGCCTGGGCATGCCCATCGCACAGAGTCTGGCCGAGTCCGCAGGGTTGCGCAGCGGCGACGTCGTCGAAGCCTTCTCGACCGACGGCGAGCAGTGGGAAGACCTGCTCTCCATGGCTGATCTGCGCTGGGAGATCACCCAGGCCGTTCTGAACGAAGATCCGCTGCACCTGCGTGTGTCTCAGGGTGAAGGCCGTGCCCCGCGTACCGTCGTTCTCGCCATAGACACCCTGGGCACCCGCGACATCGATGCGCAAACCATGCGCCGCATCGGCATCGGGGCACCGGCCATGGATGCCCACATCGGCCGCGTGATCCCCGGTGGGGCAGCCGCGGTCGCCGGTTTGACCACCGGCGACCGGGTGACGAGCATCGATGGTGTGCTGATCGACGATGCTGCTCAGGCGCTCGAACTGGTGAGGGGCAATGTGGCCTCTGCGCCCATGCAGTGGCAGGTGCTTAGGGCGGGGCAGAGCGTGGCCTTGAGCGTCACACCGGTGCCTACCGACGATAACGGCAAGACGGTGGGCCGAATCGGCGCCCATTTGGGCAGCAAGCCTGAACTCGTGATGGTCAGCTATGGCCCGTGGGAGGGCTTCACCAAGGCAGTGGAGCGCACCTGGAGCGTCTCCAAGCTCACGGTCAAGATGCTGTGGCGCATCGTGACCTTGCAAGCTTCGCCCAAGAACATCAGCGGCCCGCTCACCATGGCCGACTATGCGGGCCAGTCTGCGCGCATGGGTCTGGCCGTCTTTCTGGGCTATCTGGCGGTGGTCAGCGTGAGCCTGGGGGTGCTGAACCTGCTCCCCCTGCCGATGCTCGATGGTGGGCACCTGATGTATTATCTTTTCGAGGCAGTGACTGGGCGCCCGCTCTCCGATGCGTGGCGCGACCGGCTTCAGCGCGGTGGTTTCGCGATCCTGGTTCTCTTGATGTCACTCGCTTTCTACAACGACGTGGTCCGTTACCTGGGCCCGCAATGATCCCCGCATGCGAATTTCCCCTGTTCTGTCTTCCGCCCGCTTGAGCTTTTTGCGTCCGACCCTCGTGTCGCTGGCGGTCGCTGCATCCCTGCAGGCGGGCTCCGCGTGGGCGGTCGAGCCTTTTGTGCTGAAGGACATTCGCGTCGAAGGCCTGCAGCGCTCCGATGCAGGCACGGTGTTCGCCTCCCTGCCGTTCCGGGTGGGCGACAGCTACACCGATGGCAAGGGTGCCGCAGCCCTGCGTGCATTGTTCGCCACGGGCCTGTTCAAGGATGTGCGCATCGAACTCGAGGGCAACGTGGTCGTTGTCATCGTCGAAGAGCGCTCTGTCATCAGCAACATCGATTTTGTCGGCCTGAAAGAGTTCGACAAGGACGTGCTCAACAAGTCCCTCAAGGACTTCGGCATCGCCGAGGGCATGCCATTCGACAAGGCGCTGGCCGACCGTGCCGAGCAAGAACTCAAGCGCCAGTACCTTACGCGCAGCCTGTACGGGGCCGAGGTCGTGACCACGGTCACCCCGCAAGAGCGCAACCGGGTGAACGTCACATTCACCATCACCGAAGGCGCGCCCGCCAAGATCCGTGACATCCGTATTGCCGGCAACTCGGCGTTTTCAGAAGGCACGCTCAAGGGCCTCTTCGATCTTAACGACGGTAGCTGGCTCAACTTCTACAGCAAGGGCGATCGGTACTCTCGCTCCAAGCTCACGGCCGACCTCGAAACACTGCGTGCCTACTACCTCAACCGCGGCTATCTCGAGTTCGCGGTCGAGTCCACGCAAGTCTCGATTTCACCTGACAAGCAAGACATCACCATCACGGTCAACATCCGCGAGGGGCAGCTCTACACCGTCACCGGTGTGAAGCTCGAGGGCGACTACCTCGGCAAGGAAGCCGACTTCAAGACCTTGGTGACCATTCGCCCGGGTCAGCCCTACGACGCCGAGTCGGTGGCCAACACCAGCAAGGCCTTCACCGAGCGCTTCGGCACCTTTGGCTACGCGTTCGCACGCGTCGATGCCCGTCCCGAGATCGACCGCACCACCGGGCGGGTTGCCATCACGCTTGTGTCCGATCCATCACGCCGTGTGTACGTGCGCCGAATCAACGTGGCGGGCAACAGCCGCACGCGTGACGAAGTCGTGCGGCGCGAGTTCCGCCAGTTCGAATCCTCATGGTACGACGGCCGCCGCATCAAGCTCTCACGCGACCGCGTTGACCGTCTCGGCTACTTCAAGGATGTGGGCATCGAAACCGTCGAGGTGCCCGGCACTTCCGACCAGGTCGACCTCAGCCTGAACGTGGTTGAAAAACCGACCGGCAACCTGATGCTCGGCGTCGGCTTCTCGAGCGCCGACAAGCTCTCGCTGAGCGGCTCGATCAAGCAAGACAACGTCTTCGGTTCCGGAACGTACCTCGGCATCGACGTGAACACCAGCAAATCGAACAAGAACTACGTGATCAGTGCCTCCGATCCGTACTTCACCATCGACGGCGTGTCGCGCTCGTTCGACCTGTACTACCGCACGACCCGTCCGCTCAACAGCCAGGGCGAAGACTACGAAACGGTGACCCCGGGTGCCTCGGTGCGCTTCGGCGTGCCGTTCAGCGAACTCGACACTGTGTTCTTCGGGCTGGGTGTGGAGCAGACACGCATCCGTGGCAACACGGGCCTGCCGCTGTCATACCGCAACTACCGCGAAACCTTCGGCGAAAAGAGCACCTCGGTGCCGCTGACGCTCGGGTGGACCCGCGACGGCCGCGACAGCACCCTTGTCCCCAACTCAGGCCGGTACCAGCGGTTGAACGTCGACTGGGGTGTCGGTGGTGATACGCGCTATGTGCGGGCCAACGCGCAATTCCAGCAGTACATTCCGCTGACCAAGAGCTACACCTTTGCCTTCAATGCCGAACTCGGTTGGGGCAAGGGCCTGGGTGGCCGGCCGTACCCGGTGTTCAAGAACTTCTATGGCGGTGGCCTCGGCACGGTTCGCGCTTTCGACCAGGGCTCTCTCGGTCCGGTCGACTGGACGGGCGCCTACATCGGTGGCGCGCGCCGCCTCAACCTCAACAGCGAGCTCTACCTGCCTGTGCCGGGCTCGGGCAATGACCGCACACTGCGCTTCTTTGGATACGTCGACGCGGGTAATGTCTGGGGCGAGAATGAGCACATCGCGGCTGACAGCCTGCGGGCGTCGGCGGGTCTCGGTTTGAGCTGGGTGTCGCCGCTGGGCCCGCTCAAGCTGAGCTACGGCGTCCCCATCAAGTCCAAACCGAACGATAGAATCAGCCGCATGCAATTCCAGATCGGGACCGCGTTCTAATGAAAAGCGTTTTGATGAAGCCCATGCAGGCTTGGATCGCCAGCGCGGCGACGGCGGCGGCCTGTGTGGCGTTTGCGGCCACGTCCGTCCAGGCCCAGGACCTGAAGATCGGCTACGTCAACAGTGACGTCGTGCTGCGCGACGCTGCGCCGGCCAAGGCCGCACTCGTCAAATTGCAGGCCGAGTTCAACAAGCGAGAGAAAGAACTCGCCGACATGGGCAACCGCCTGAAGGCTGCGGGCGACCGTTTCGATCGCGACCAGCCCACGCTGGCCGAATCCGAAAAGGTGCGCCGTCAGCGCGAGCTCGTCGAGCAGGACCGCGAATTCCAGCGCAAGCGCCGTGAGTTCCAGGAAGACCTCAGCCAGCGCCGCAACGAAGAATTGGCGTCCGTGGTGGAGCGGGCCAACAAGGCGATCAAGCAGATCGCCGAACAAGAGCGTTACGACCTCATCCTCCAAGAAGTGATTTTTGCCAGCCCGCGCATCGACATCACCGACAAGGTGATCAGGGCGCTGAACGCCCAGGGCGGCAAGTGACCGGTGGCCACCACCACACTGGGTGACATTGCCGCGCACCTCGGCGGCGAGTTGACGGGCGACGCCAGCCTGCCGATCACCCGAATCGGCCCGCTCGACACGGCCACGCCGACGACCATTTCCTTTCTCGCCAATCCGCGCTACCAGTCGCAGCTTGCCAGCACGCAGGCGGGCTGTGTCATCGTGGCACCGGCGTTGCGTGAGGCGGCTGCCGCGCGTGGCGCAGCACTGGTCGTTGCCGATCCTTACCTTGCTTTCGCGCGCCTCACGCAGTGGTGGGCCGCGCGCACCCGGCCCGCTGTCGCGCCCGGCGTGCACGCGAGCGCAGTCGTGGACCCCTCAGCCCGAATTGCCCCGTCGGCCAGCATAGGCCCGTTCGTGGTCGTCGAGGCCGAGGCCGTCATTGCCGAGGGGGCCCAGGTGGGTGCCCACGGGTTTGTCGGCCACGGTGCGACCATCGGTCGGGACACCTGCCTGGCACCCCGCGTCACGCTGTCGAGCGACTGCCACATCGGTGAGCGCGGCATCGTGCACTCGGGTGTGGTGATCGGCGCTGACGGTTTCGGCTTCGCGCCGAACCAGGGCCGCTGGGAAAAGATCGAGCAGCTGGGCGGCGTGCGCATCGGTGACGACGTGGAAATCGGTGCCAATACCTGCATCGACCGCGGTGCACTCGACGACACCGTCATCGAAGAGGGCGTCAAGCTCGACAACCTCATCCAGATCGCCCACAACGTGCGCATCGGCGCGTTCACGGCCATGGCGGGTTGCAGCGCGGTGGCGGGCAGCACCACCATCGGCCGTCACTGCACGATCGGCGGTGCGGCCATGATCATCGGCCACCTGACGCTTGCCGATCACGTCAACATCTCCAGCTGCACCGCGGTCACGCGGTCGATCAACAAGCCGGGTGTCTACACCGGCCTGTTCCCCATCGACGACAATGCGTCGTGGGAGAAGAACGCCGCCACCCTGCGGAACCTGCACGCGCTGCGTGAACGGGTCCGTGCCCTCGAAAAAAAACAGACATAGAAGCGACCCACGCCACCATGATGGACATCTACGAAATTCTCAAGAAGCTCCCGCACCGCTACCCCATCCTGCTGGTGGACCGGGTGCTCGAGCTCGACAAGGGCGTGCGCATCAAGGCGCTGAAGAACGTCAGCATCAACGAACCGTATTTCGTGGGCCACTTCCCGCACCGCCCGGTGATGCCGGGTGTGCTGATGCTCGAAGCTCTGGCCCAGACGGCGGCTCTGCTGTCGTTTGCCACGGCAGGCGAGACCCCCGATGAAAACACGGTGTACTACTTTGCAGGCATCGACAACGCCCGCTTCAAGCGGCCCGTGGAGCCGGGCGACCAGCTCATTCTGGAAGTCGAGATCGACCGCGTGAAGGCGGGCATCTACAAGTTCAAAGCGCGCGCCACGGTCGATGGCGAGCTGGCCGTGGAAGCCGGCCTGATGTGCACGATGCGGCGCGTTTCCTGATCACGGAGGCAGCAACTTGGCCACGATCCATCCCACCGCCATCATCGAGCCGGGCGCGCAGCTCGGCAACAACGTCAGCATCGGCGCCTACACGCTGATCGGTGCGCAGGTGCGCATCGACGAGGGCACCTGCGTGGGCCCGCATTGCGTGGTCGAGGGCCGCACCACCATCGGCCGCGACAACCGCATTTTTCAGTTCTCGTCGCTGGGTGCGCATCCGCAAGACAAGAAATACGCGGGCGAGCCCACCGAGCTGATCATCGGTGACCGCAACCTCATCCGCGAATTCTGCACCTTCAACCTCGGCACCGTGCAAGACGGCGGCATCACCAGGCTCGGCAACGACAACTGGATCATGGCCTACGTGCACCTGGCCCACGATTGCCAGGTGGGCGACAACACCACGTTCGCCAACAACGCTGCCCTCGGCGGCCACGTGCATGTGTCCGACTGGGCGACGCTCGGTGGCTTCACGCAGGTGCACCAGTTCGTGAAGGTCGGCGCCTATGCCATGACCAGCATGGGCACGGCACTCGGGCAGGACCTGCCGCCGTTCATGATGGTGTCCGGGAATCCGGCCCAGGCCCGCGGCCTGAACCTGGAGCGCCTGAAGCGCTGTGCGTTTTCGCCCGAGCGTGTGGCAGCCGTCAAGCAGATGCACAAGCTCGTGTACCGCCAGGGGCTCACGCTCGAAGACGCGCTCACCGCCATCGATGCGCTGCACGCCTCGGCGCCCGAAGCCGCACAAGACATCACGATGATGGCCTCGTTCCTGCGCGCTTCCACCCGCGGCATCGTTCGCTGACATGAGCGATCGTCCACCGAAGCTGGCATTGGTGGCCGGCGAGGCCTCGGGCGACTTGCTCGCAGGTCTGCTGCTGGGTGGGCTCAAGGCGCGTTGGCCTGATCTCCGCAGCGTCGGTATCGGCGGGCCGCGCATGGCCGCGCATGGTTTTCAGGCCTGGTGGCCGCACACCAAGTTGTCGGTGCGGGGCTACGTGGAGGTGCTGTGGCGCCTGCGCGAAATTCTGGGCATCCGCCGTCAGCTCGCCGAGCGCCTGCTGGCCGATCCGCCCGATGCCTTCATCGGCGTGGACGCCCCTGATTTCAACCTCGGTCTGGAGATGCAGCTCAAAGAGCGCGGCATCAAGAGCATTCACTTCGTGAGCCCGTCCATCTGGGCCTGGCGGGGCGAGCGCATCCACAAGATCGGCCGCTCGGTCGACCACGTGCTCTGCGTGTTTCCTTTCGAGCCCGCCATCTACGAAAAACACGGCATCGGGGCCACCTACGTGGGGCATCCGCTGGCCGATGCCATTCCGCTGGAGGTGCCGCGTGCGGCTGCTCGCGCGGCCTTGGGGTTCGCTGAACACGATACCGTGGTGGCCTTGCTGCCGGGCAGCCGGCGTGGCGAAGTGCGCTACATCGCTCCGCGCCTGCTGGCGGCGGCGGCCGAGATGACACGCCAGCGGCCGGGCCTGCGCTTTGTCCTGCCGGTGGTACCTGGCCTGCGCGAACTCGTGCTGCCCATGGTGGCGCGCGAAGCGAAGGGCGTGGACCTCACCCTGCTCGACGGCCGATCGCACGAGGCGCTGGCCGCCTGCGACGTCACCCTCGTGGCCAGCGGCACGGCCACGCTGGAAGCGGCGCTGTTCAAGCGGCCGATGGTCATCACCTACAACATGCCCTGGTTGGAGTGGCAGCGCATGAAGCGCATGCAGTACCAACCCTGGGTGGGGCTGCCCAACATTCTGCTGAACGACTTTGCGGTTCCGGAGCTTTTGCAGGAAAATGCGTCTGCCGAGAAGCTGGCGAAAGCCGCTTTCGACTGGCTCGATCACCCGGAGCGTTGTGCCCAGCTGATCCAGCGTTTCGAGACCCTGCACCACACGCTGCGCTGCAACACCGCGCAGGCGGCCACCGATGCCATCCAGAAAATCCTTGCGGCCTGAGCAACTGGGCCTGAGCTTCGACGTCGTCGGTCTGCTGGCCGGTGTGGACGAGGCCGGGCGCGGCCCGCTGGCGGGGCCGGTGGTGGCGGCGGCCGTCATCCTCGACGAGCTGCAACCCATCCGCGGACTCAACGACTCCAAGAAGCTCAGCGCCACCACGCGCGAGCGCCTGTTCGACGAGATCCGCGCGCGCGCGCTGTGCTGCAGCATCGCCGAAGCCAGCGTCGAGGAAATCGACGAGCTCAACATCCTGCAAGCCACCATGCTGGCGATGCGCCGCGCCGTCGAGGGCCTGCGCCTGAAGCCGGCCAAGGTGCTGGTGGATGGCAACCGCCTGCCTGTGCTCAAGATGGCGGCCGAAGCCATCGTGCAGGGCGATGCCAAGGTGCAGGCCATTTCGGCCGCGTCCATTCTCGCCAAGGTGCACCGCGACCGCCTGTGCCTGGCTCTGCACGAGCGCCACCCCGAATACGGCTTTCACGAGCACAAGGGCTACCCCACGCCCGATCACCTCGCGGCACTGCGCCAGCACGGCGCCTGCACGCATCACCGGCGCAGCTTTGCTCCGGTGCGCGAGGTGCTCATCCACCTGCCATTGCGCGAAGCGCCCACAGCCTGCTGATGGCGACCGTCAAGGCCATCAGCTCCCGCGAGAACCCGCTGCTCGTGCGCCTGCGCAAGGTCGCGGGTGATCCGGGCGCCTACCGCAAACACGGCGAGTTTTGCCTTGAGGGCGACCACCTGTGCTCGGCATGGCTGCAGCGGGGCGGTGTGGTGCCTCAAGCCGTGATCACCGAGGCTGCATGGGAGCAGCCGTCGCTGCGCCGCCTGGCTGAAGCTGCCCAAGCCGTGAGCGTGGTGCCCACCGCGCTGATGGCGGGCCTCAGCAGTCTGGAATCCCCTCCGCCCTTGATGTATGCCTTGCCGTGGCAGGGCGTTCAGGTCATCGATGCGCAGCGCTCGAGCGTCGTGCTCGATCGCCTGCAAGATGCAGGCAACGTTGGCGCCATCCTGCGCAGCGCCGCTGCCTTCGGCTTCACCCAGGTGATCGCTATCAAGGGCACGGCAGCCCTCTGGTCACCCAAGGTGCTGCGTGCCGGCATGGGGGCCCATTTCGGATTGCACTTGGTCGAACAAGTGGAGGAGACCGACCTCGGCACCCTCGCTATTCCCCTGCTCGCTACCAGCTCACACACCCAGAGCTCCATCCACCAGGTTCGGCTGCCCTGGCCTTGCGCCTGGGTGATGGGCCACGAAGGGCAGGGTATTGCCCAGAGCCTGCAGGACCGCTGCAGCCAGGCCCTGCGCATTCCGCAGCCAGGCGGCGAGGAGTCGCTCAACGTGGCGGCCGCCGCGGCGGTCTGCCTGTACGAATCGGCGCGCCAGCGGGCGGCTTGAGGCATCACGGCCTCAGGCCGTGATGCTCAGTACATCAGACGGTCGGGCCGGATGTCCCGCAGGATGGTGGTTGCAATCTCCTCGATCGACTTGTGCGTCGACGACAACCAGGCGATGCCCTCGCGGCGCATCATGGCCTCGGCCTCGTTGACCTCCTGCTTGCAGTTCTCGAGGCTCGAATAGCGGCTGTTGGGCCGGCGCTCGTTGCGGATCTCGGCCAGGCGCTCGGGGGCGATGGTCAGCCCAAAGCACTTGGCCTTGTGCGGCGCCAGGGGCACAGGGATGCTGCGCCGGTCGAAGTCTTCCGGGATCAGCGGGTAGTTCGCCGCCTTGATGCCGTGCTGCATGGCCAGGTACAGCGAGGTCGGCGTCTTGCCGCTGCGGCTCACGCCCACGAGGATCACGTCGGCGCTCTCCAGGTTGCGAGACGACTGGCCGTCGTCGTGCGCGAGCGAGAAATTGATGGCCTCGATGCGGTCGGTGTACTCCTGGCTCTTGGAGATGTCGGAGAAGCGCCCCACCCGGTGGTTGGACGTGACCCCGAATTCGCTTTCCAGTGGCTCGATGAAGGTGTTGAACATGTCCAGCACCATGCCCTTGCACTGGGTTTTCACGATCGACAGGATCTCCGCGTTCACCAGCGTGATGAACACGATGGAGCGGCGGCCCTCGATTTCGGTGGTGTGGTTGATCTCACGGACCACCTGGTGCGCCTTGTCAGCGGTGTCGATGAAGGGGCGGCGCACGTGGCGCGGCTTGATCGCGAACTGGTTCAGGATCGAGTTGCCGAAAGTTTCGGCGGTGATCCCGGTGCCATCCGAGACAAAGTAAACGGTGCGGTTGATCATGAGGGGGCCGTGGAGCGTCAATGCGACATCATAGGCAAAAGACCCGTAGAATCATTTGCAATCTTCCCGATCTCCCATGCCACGGTCCCCCATGCGCTCCCATCCCACCCCCGCGCCCCGGACCGCGCTGCAGACGCTTGAACCCTCGAAGCTGTGCTCGGGTTCGCGGTTCGATCAGGGCACACCGATTTTTCATCATCACGGAGTTCCACCATGTCCAACCTCAATCTGGCGACCGCCCTGGTCGTCCCGTTCGAGCAACTGAGGATGACCGACGTCGAGTCGGTGGGCGGTAAAAACGCCTCCCTCGGCGAAATGATCAGCCAGCTGGCGGCCTCGGGTGTGCGTGTGCCCGGCGGGTTTGCGACCACCGCCCATGCCTTTCGCCAGTTTCTGGCGCACAACGGCCTGGCCGACCGCATCAACCAGCGCCTCGACAAGCTGAACACCGACGATGTGCGTGCACTGGCCGAAGCCGGGGCCGAAATCCGCCGCTGGGTCGAAGACACCCCGTTCCCGGCCGATCTGCAAGCCGCCATCACCGAAGAGTTCGCCCGCCTCACGGCCAGCAACCCCGGTGTGTCCTTTGCCGTGCGCTCGTCGGCCACGGCCGAAGACCTGCCCGATGCGAGCTTTGCCGGTCAGCAGGAAACCTTCCTCAACGTCGTCGGCATCGACGACGTGCTGCACAAGATGAAAGAGGTGTTCGCCAGCCTCTACAACGACCGGGCCATCAGCTACCGCGTGCACAAGGGCTTCGCCCACCACGACGTGGCCTTGTCGGCCGGCGTGCAGCGCATGGTGCGCTCCGACCTGGGTGCGGCCGGTGTCATGTTCACCATCGACACCGAGAGCGGCTTCCAGGAGGTCGTCTTCATCACCTCCAGCTACGGCCTCGGCGAGACGGTGGTGCAGGGCGCTGTGAACCCCGACGAGTTCTACGTGCACAAGCCCTCCTTGAAGGCGGGCAAGCAGGCGGTCATCCGCCGCAACCTCGGCTCCAAGCTCATCAAGATGGAGTTCGCCACGCCCGAGGAAAAGAAGGCCTCCGGCAAGTTGGTCAAGGTGGTCGACACCGCCACCGAGCAGCGCAATCGCTATTCGCTGAGTGACGCCGATGTGAGCGACCTGGCACGCTATGCGCTCATTATCGAGCAGCACTACGGCCGGGCGATGGACATCGAGTGGGGCAAGGACGGCATCGATGGGCTGATGTACATCCTCCAGGCCCGTCCCGAAACGGTGAAGAGCCAGCAGGCCGGCAAGGCCGAGCAGCGCTACAAGCTCAAGGGCACGGGCACCGTGCTGGTCGAAGGCCGAGCCATCGGCCAGAAAATCGGCACCGGCCCGGTTCGCATCGTGCACAGCCTCAATGAGATGGACACCGTGCAGCCCGGCGACGTGCTCGTGACCGACATGACCGACCCCAACTGGGAGCCGGTGATGAAGCGCGCGTCGGCCATCGTCACCAACCGCGGCGGGCGCACCTGCCACGCGGCCATCATCGCGCGCGAGCTGGGCATCCCGGCGGTCGTGGGCTGTGAAAATGCCACCGAGGTGCTGAAGGAAGGCGCGCTGGTCACGGTCGCCTGTTCCGAGGGCGACACCGGCTACATCTACGACGGCCTGCTCGAAACCGAGATCACCGAAGTCCAGCGCGGCGAACTGCCGTACTGCCCGATCAAGATCATGATGAACGTGGGCAACCCGCAGCTGGCTTTCGACTTTGCTCAGATGCCCAACAGCGGCGTCGGCCTGGCGCGCCTCGAGTTCATCATCAACAACAACATCGGGGTGCACCCGAAGGCCATCCTTGACTACCCGAACATCGACCTCGACCTGAAGAAGGCCGTGGAGTCGGTGGCGCGCGGCCATGCGTCGCCCCGCGCCTTCTATGTCGACAAGCTGGTCGAAGGCATCGCCACCATCGCAGCGGCCTTCTGGCCCAAGCCGGTCATCGTGCGCCTGAGCGACTTCAAGAGCAACGAGTACCGCAAGCTCATCGGCGGCTCGCGCTACGAGCCCGAAGAAGAAAACCCGATGCTGGGCTTCCGTGGCGCCTCGCGCTACGTGAGCGAGGCCTTCGGCGAAGCCTTCGCGATGGAGTGCGATGCCCTCAAGCGCGTGCGCAACGAGATGGGCTTGAACAACGTCGAGATCATGGTGCCCTTCGTGCGCACGCTCGGTCAGGCCAAGCGCGTGACCGAGATGCTCGCCGAGCGCGGCCTGAAGCGCGGCCAGGAAGGCCTGCGCATCATCATGATGTGCGAGGTGCCGAGCAACGCCATCCTGGCCGAACAGTTCCTGGAGTACTTCGACGGCATGTCCATCGGCTCGAACGACCTGACGCAGCTCACGCTGGGTCTGGACCGCGATTCCGGCATGGAGATCCTGGCGCGTGACTTCGACGAACGCGATCCGGCCGTCAAGGCCATGATCTCGCGTGCCATTGCGGCTTGCCGCGCCGTGGGCAAGTACGTGGGCATTTGCGGACAGGGCCCGAGCGACCATCCCGACTTCGCCGACTGGTTGGCGCAGGAAGGCATCGTGTCGATCTCGCTCAACCCCGACACGGTGGTCGAGACCTGGGCGCGGCTGGCCAAGCGTTGAGCGTTCAGACCCACCGGTCGGGCGGGCAGGGGCTTCGTGCGTGAGCGCGGGCCCTTGAACCCATGGCGGTGATCGTGTGCTCATGATCGATCAGCTGCTGCTGGCCCGGGCGGCCAAGCTGCTGGTCGAGATCGCGCTGCTGGCCGAGCTCGGCCATCTGGTGCTCGGCTGGTGGCTGGGGCCACGCCGAGAAGGCAATGCGATTTTCGGCGTGTTCCGCATCGTGACCGGGCCGGCGCATCGGCTCGTGGGCTTCGCGGTGGGGCCATCGCCATCCCGCAGGCAGGGTGCGGCGCTGGTGCTGCTCGTCCTGCTCTGGCTGGGCGCATTGGCCTGGAAGGTGTCGGTGTGCCTGTCGGTGGGCGTGGCGATGTGCCGTTGATGTCTTGCGCCAGGTGTCTTGCGGGGTTCCTCGGGATCGACAAGAGCATCAACCGAAGTACACAATTTCAGGCCCATCGACCCCGGCATTCCTGCCTGAGCGCTTCCGGCCTGAGAGGTGCCTTTGTCCGCTGACCCTTCCGCCCACGCCCGCGCCCACACCTACTGGCGCCACACGCGCCGCCTCACCGCAGTGCTGTTAGCCATCTGGGGCATCGTGACCTTCGGTGTGACCTTCTTCGCGCGCGATCTGACTGGCTTGTTTCTTGGCTTCCCCTTGGGCTACTGGATGGCATCTCAAGGCAGCCTGTGGGTCTTTCTCGCACTCATCGGCTGCTATGCGTTTGTCATGGGACGGCTCGAGGCATGAGCGGCCATGCCCGTTCCCGCAGGGCGGGGCGCTGAACCCATGGCCACGTCCGCCTTCACCGGCCGCTTGAACCGCATCTACACCTGGTACACGCTGGGTTTCGTCGCTTTCATCGCGGCGGTGGCCGGCCTGGAGCAGTGGGGTCTGGAGAAGCGCTGGATCGGGCTTATCTTTCTGCTGGCCACCGTGCTGGTCTATGCGGTGATCGGCATGCTCTGCCGAACCACCGATGCCGATGAATACTATGTCGCCGGCCGGCGCGTGCCCGCCGCCTACAACGGCATGGCCACCGCGGCCGACTGGATGTCGGCGGCCTCCTTCATCAGTCTGGCCGGCACGCTGTATCTGCAAGGCTATGCCGGGCTGGCCTTCATCCTGGGGTGGACGGGCGGCTACTGCCTCGTGGCCTTGCTGCTCGCGCCTTACCTGCGACGCTTCGCCGGCTTCACGCTGCCCGACTTCCTGGCGGAGCGTTATGGCGGCAACCTGGCGCGCTCGGTGGCCGTGGTGGCGACCATTGCCTGCTCCTTCCTGTATGTGGTGGCACAGATCTATGGCGTCGGGCTCATCACCACCCGGCTCACCGGTGTCAACTTCGAGGTCGGCATCTTTCTCGGGCTGGGCGGCGTGCTCGTCTGCTCGTTCCTGGGCGGGATGCGCGCGGTCACCTGGACGCAGGTGGCGCAGTACATCGTGCTGATCGTGGCCTACCTCGTGCCGGTGCTGTGGCTGTCGGTGCAGCAGACGGGCTCGCCGGTGCCGCAGGCGGTGTATGGCGCGCAGTTGCAGCAGGTGAGCGAGCGTGAGCAGCAGCTCAAGGCCGATCCGAAAGAGCAGCAGGTGAGGGCGCTCTTCAAGGCCCGTGCCGAGGCGCTGAGCGCCAAGCTGGCCGACGTGCCTGCTGCGCTCGCCCGAGACCAGGACGAGGCCCGCAAGCAGGTCGCCGGCCTGCGCGCGGCCGAGGCACCCTGGGCAGAACGTCAGGCCGCCGAGAAGGTGCTGGCCCAGCTCCCGCGTGACGAAGCCGCCGCCCGCCAGCAGTGGAGCCACACCTTGGCGGGGTACGAAGCGCGTTCTCGCCCACTGGGGGGCCTGCCCGATCACGCCGTGCCGTATGCAGGCGACCCTGCGGGTACGCCGGCCGAGCAGCAAAGCTTCGACGACTCCCGCAACAACTTCCTCGCCCTGGTTTTCTGCCTGATGGTGGGCACGGCCGCCTTGCCCCATGTGCTGATCCGCTGCTACACGACCCCCTCGGTGAAAGAGGCGCGCCAGTCGGTCACCTGGTCGCTGGTGTTCATGCTGCTGCTGTACCTTTCGGCTCCTGCGCTGGCGGTGATGGTGAAGTACGAGCTGTTCACCTCGCTGGTTGGCACGCCCTTCGACAAGCTGCCGGCCTGGATCTCGCACTGGTCGAAGGTAGAGCCGGCCCTGCTGTCGGTGATCGACATCAACCTCGATGGGGTGCTTCAACTGGGCGAACTGCGCATCGGCGCCGACATCATCATGCTGGCCACCCCGGAGATCGCCGGGCTGCCTTATGTGGTCTCGGGCATGGTGGCAGCCGGCGGCCTCGCCGCAGCGCTGTCCACGGCCGACGGCCTGCTGCTCACCATCGCCAATGCGCTCTCGCACGATGTGTATTTCAAGATGATCGACCGCCAAGCCTCCGGGGGGCGTCGGGTGATGATGTCCAAGGTGCTGCTGCTGATGGTGGCCCTGGCCGCGGCCGCCGTGGCCGTGCAGCGCCCGGCCGACATTGTGTTCCTGGTGTCGGCGGCGTTTTCGCTGGCGGCCTCGGCGTTCTTCCCGGCGCTCGTGCTGGGCGTCTTCTGGCGGCGTGCCAACCGCTGGGGCGCCGTGCTGGGCATGGTCAGCGGCATGGTGGTGGCTGGTGGCTACATGGTGTGCAACGAGCCCTGGCTGCGCGAAGTGTTCGGTGTCACCGCGCCCATGTCGTTGTGGTTCGGCATCCAGGCCATCTCGGCCGGGGTGTTCGGCGTGCCGGTCGGCTTTGCCGTGATCATCGTGGTGAGCCTGCTGACCGGCGCCCCTGACGCCCGGGCCCGGGCCTTGGTCGACTTTCTTCGCTCACCGGTGCCGGGCCTCGGCGCAGAGGGCGGGCGCCGGGAAGGTGACCCTGGCTCGCCCGGGGCACCTCCGGAACCCCGCTGGACACCCGCCTGAGGCAGCGCAAGACGCAACGACACAGAGCGAGTCCCGCATGGGGATTTGCTGAGCCTTGCCATAGTTTCCCCACGCCCTGATTTTCGAAGTACAATCGCGGGCTTACCTTGCCACACCCGGCTGGACTATTCGTACAGACGCTTCGGGGTGGCTTCCAATCACGGAAATCAGAAGGAGAATCAATGCGTCATTACGAAATCATCTTGCTCATCCATCCGGATCAGAGCGAACAAGTTCCGGCCATGCTGGAGCGCTACAAGGGTGTTGTCACCGCTGGCGGTGGCAAGGTTCACCGTGTCGAAGATTGGGGTCGCCGCCAAATGGCTTACCTGATCCAGAAGCTCGCCAAGGCGCACTACCTGTGCGTCAACATCGAAGCCACCAAGGAAGTCCTTGCTGAACTCGAAACTGGCTTCCGCTTCAACGACGCCGTGCTGCGCCACCTGACCGTCCTGCAAGACAAGGCCCCTGCTGGCCCGTCGATCATGATGAAGTCGGTTGAACGCGACGACGCCCGCAAGGCGCCACAAGAGGCTACGGCCTGATTCCCACCCGTCCTGTCCGTTTGTTTGTTCTTCTGCTTGACCGCTGCACCGCATGAACCGCCTGGTTCTGCAAGCGCAACTGGTTGAGCGGGGCGCCACTCGATACACCCCGGCTGGTTTGTCAGCCTGCGATTTGAGCTTGAAGCACGAATCGGAGGTCAGCGAAGCAGGCCACCCGCGCAAGGTCTCCATGGAGATCCGTGCGGTTGGCATCGGGGACATCGCCAAGCGTCTGCTGGCGCTCGACATCGGAACCCAAGGCAAGTTTGCCGGGTTCCTGACGAACCAGCGAAACGGCCGGGGCATTGTGTTTCATGTGACTGAGTTTGACGCGGGAGCTTAAGGCTCACTGGTCAATCCGGATTGATATTCAAAGAGGCGAAAAATGGCACCACCACGTGGTAAAGGCCGGTTCTCCAAGGACCGCAAACCAAAACGCAACCAACAGTCCCTGCTGTTCCGCCGCAAGCGCTTCTGCCGCTTCACGGTGACCGGCGTCGAGCAAATCGACTACAAGGACATCGACACGCTGCGCGACTTCATCGGCGAAAACGGCAAGATCACGCCAGCACGCCTGACCGGCACGCGCGCTTTCTTCCAGCGCCAGCTGACCACCTGTATCAAGCGTGCCCGCTTCCTGGCCATGCTGCCGTACAGCGATCAGCACAAGGTCTAAGGAGCCCATCACATGCAAATCATCTTGCTTGAAAAAGTGGCAAACCTTGGCAACCTGGGCGATGTCGTCAAGGTCAAGGACGGCTACGCACGCAACTTCCTGATCCCGACCCGTCAAGCACGCCGTGCCACGGAAAAGGCCATCCAGGAATTCGAAGCCCGCCGCGCTGAGCTCGAAAAAGCTGCCGCTGAAAAGCTGGCAACTGCGCAAGCCTTGGGCGAGAAGATGAACGGTCGCACCGTTCACATCACGCAAAAGGCTGGTGTTGATGGCCGTCTGTTCGGTTCGGTCACGAACCAGGACATCGCTGACGCACTGACCCGCATCGACTTCAAGACCGTCAAGTCGCAGGTTCGCCTGCCAAACGGTCCGCTGAAGGTCGTGGGCGAGCACACCGTGTCGGTGGCTCCTCACACCGACGTGGTCATTGAAGTCAAGGTTGTGGTCGTCGGCGAAACCGACTGATCATCGTCTTGCTTCCAAAAAAGGGTCGGCATTGCCGACCCTTTTTTTATGCCTGAAGTTCCATCGTCTTGCATTGACAAGGCGAACGACCGACAAATGGCAGGTAGGGTGATTTCCACTGCTTACCCCCTGCTTGTCCACAGCCTTACCCACAGCGGTTTCGCCTGGGCCCCCGTATCATCCCCCGATGGCTGCAGTATTCTCGAACACCGAATTTTCCGCGGGTCACTCGCGCTCTGACGACGAGGTCACGAAGCTTCGCATTCCGCCTCACTCCATCGAGGCCGAGCAAAGCGTGATCGGCGGGCTGCTGATCGACAACAGCGCCTGGGACCGTGCCGGTGACATGCTCACCGACAGCGACTTCTACCGCCACGAACACCAGCTCATCTACGCGGCCGTGGGCAGCATGATCAATGCCGCCAAGCCGGCCGACGTGATCACCGTGTACGAGCAGCTGCAAAGCCTCGGCAAGGCCGAAGCCTGCGGCGGCCTCGTTTACCTCAACGCCTTGGCGCAAAGCGTGCCGAGCGCGGCCAACCTGCGCCGCTATGCCGAAATCGTGCGCGAGCGCTCGGTGCTGCGCAAGCTGGTGGCCACGAGTGACGAGATCGCCACCGCGGCCTTCAATCCTGGCGGCCGCCCGGTCGCGCAAATCCTCGATGAAGCCGAAAGCAAGATCTTCAAGATCGGCGAAGAGGGCTCGCGTTCGCGCCAGGGCTTCATGAGCATGGACACGCTCGTGGTCCAGCTGATCGACCGCGTTAACGAACTGCATGAAAACGGCGCCGAAGAAGTGACTGGTGTGCGCACCGGCTTCTACGACCTCGACCGCATGACATCCGGCCTGCAGCCGGGTGACTTGATCGTGCTGGCTGCGCGCCCCTCCATGGGCAAGACCGCCTTCGCGCTGAACATTGGCGAGTACGTGGCTGTGAACGAAGGTCTGCCCGTCGTCGTGTTCTCCATGGAAATGGGCGCGGCCCAGTTGGCCTTGCGGATGGTGGGTTCGCTCGGTCGCATCGACCAGTCGCATCTGCGCACCGGCGCTCTGCGTGATGACGAGTGGGGCCGCCTGTCCGAGGCGGTCGAGAAGCTCGGCAAGGTCAGCATGTACATCGACGAAGGCTCGGCGCTGAGCCCGAGCGAGTTGCGTGCTCGCGCCCGGCGTCAGGCGCGCCAGTGCGGCCAACTCGGCCTCATCATCGTCGACTACCTGCAGCTCATGAGCGGCAGCGGTGGCGGCAGCGAAGAGAACCGCGCGACAGTCATTGGTGAAATTTCGCGTGGCTTGAAGTCGCTCGCCAAGGAACTCAAGTGCCCGGTGATCGCGCTGTCGCAGCTCAACCGAAGCGTTGAAACACGGCCCGACAAGCGCCCGATGATGAGCGACTTGCGTGAGTCCGGCGCCATCGAGCAGGATGCCGACGTCATCATGTTCATCTACCGCGACGACTACTACACCAAGGACCAGTCCAAAGAGCCAGGTGTGGCCGAGATCATCATCGGCAAGCAGCGGAACGGGCCCACCGGCACGGTCAAGCTCGCCTTCCTGAAGCCGATGACCAAGTTCGACAACCTGGCTCCGGGCAGCGGCGGCGGTGGCGACGACTACTGAGTTGTCACGCTGAGTCCGCAGGCCTCGACAAAGGGGCTCGGCGCGCTGGCCGACACACACAGCGTGAGCCGATGCCGTGCTCGTGTGGCACCCACGTAGAACAGGTGGTTCTCGTCGCTGTCGGTGGCCGCGGCATCGGGGAACACGCTGCGTGCCAAGTGGGGGATCACCACGTGGTCGAACTCCAGCCCCTTTACCGCCTCGATCGACGACAGCCGCAGGCTGTCGGAGCGGCGCAGCTCGCGCTGGCGCTGTTCGGCCTCGTTGAGGCTCTTGAAAAACGCATCGGCCGAGGTGTGCGAGGCGGCTGAGCGCTGCAGTCCTTCGAGGTGATGGGCCAGGGCCCGCAAGGGAGCTGCGCCCACCATCACACGCGAGGCCAGCGTGCGCAGCTGCAGCGCGGCCAGCAAGCGCTCGAGCACAGCATGTCCCGGCTTCTGCGCTTCGGCCACGGCGGCCTCGAGCCGGCGTTTCACGTCGGGCGCCGCATTGCGCAGCACCTGGTTCTCGAAAAACGTGGGCAGGATGTCCGGGTTCTCTTCGACAGCGCGGCTGGCTTCGGCCAGCAAGGCGGTCTGGTCGGTGTCTTCGTTGCGGCCGACCTGGATGTTCACGTTGCCGAACAGCACGAAGGCTTCGATGATGCGCCGCCGTGTGTCGGGCTCGGCCACATGGGCGAAGTCGTTGGTGGCCACCGCGAGCAGCCCGCGCACGAGCAGGATCTCGGGGCGCAGCAGGTAGCTGTCGAAGCCGGACACGGTGTAGGGCACTGCGGCCTGCAGCAGCGCATTCTCGAGCGACACGGACTGGTAGGGATGGCGCAGCAGCACGGCGAGTTCCGACATCTTGTGGCCGGCCTCGGCGTGTTCGCGGATGGCCTTCATGATGAGTGTGTCGCAGGCCGCATCCGACGCGTAGCCCCACGCCGATACCACGGTCGGGTGGTTGGCGAACGACGCATAGGGTTTGGCTGCGAAACGCCCCATGTGGCGCGCCAACGTGGGACCGAAGCGGTAGCTGGCCGTCAGCGGGAAGCGCGTGAGCTTGCGCCGGCCTTCGTTGCCGAGGGCGTCGGCCATGAAGCGAACGTCGGCCCCCGCCGTCTGGTGAATCACCTGATCGCGGTCGCCGGCGCCGCAGAAAAAGGCCTGAGAGTTCGTGATCAGGATGTGGTTGAGCAGCACGTACATGCTCTGGTTCATGTCGTGCATTTCGTCGACGACGACGGTGCGCACATCGGTCGGCCAGCCCGGGGCACCCGCTTCGAGCAAGTCGTTGTGGATGAGGCAGGCCAGATCGTAGGTGGCGTCTGCTGGCGCGCGAAACAGGGGGTGATCATCACCCCCGCGGCGCCGTGCGTTCTCGAAACTGCGGAAGGCTTTGAGCAGGGCGTAATTGCGGCCCAGGCTGTCGGCGCTCTCGGGTGTGATGCCGCCTTCGAGTTCGGTCTCCAATTGCATGGTGCCTTTGAGCTGCAGGCTTTGCTGCAGAAAGTCGATCACCAGCGCATCGCCTGCGCCGGGAAACACCAGGTCTTCGGGCCAGCGCTCTTCGGTGTTCGAGGCCACGTTGTCGAAGGCCTGCAGCACGTGCGGCCGCAGCGCCTCTTCGGTCAGCAGCGATGGAACGATGCCGCCTTCGAGCCGCTTGAGCACGGCAATCGCAAACGACTCGAAGGTGCCGATGCGCACGCGGCGCGCGAGCTCGAAGCGCACGCCGATCTTCTTGAGCGCCGCGCGCAGCGCATCACAGGCGGGTTCGGTGTACGTGAGGGCGAGGATCTTCTCTGGCGGCGTGCCGAAGTCGAGTGACTCGGCAATGCGCAAGGCGAGGGTGGTCGTCTTCGCTGCACCCGCGTTGGCCTCGACGATGATGAACTTGGCCGTGGTGCCCTGGATGGCCGCCTGTTCGTCGGTGCGCTCGATGTGGCGGGGCGTGAAGCGGGGGAGGGTCAAGGCAGGCCTCGGCAACGGTACGGCGAAGCCGCTAGTGTCGCCGCTTTGGCCGGATCGGCGGGCTGAGACTGCTCACGCGCCCGAGCCCCTGCTGGGCCTCGGGCGCGTTCGATCAAGCCGTTCGGAGTTGCTTGTCGAAGAATGCCAGCGTGCGCTGCCAGGCCTGGGCGGCAGCGGCTTCATCGAAACGCGGCGTGGTGTCGTTGTTGAAGCCGTGTTGCGTGCCGGCGTACTGGTGGGCCTCAAAGCGCACGTTGGCGGCCTTCAAGGCGGCTTCATACGCGGGCCAGGCTGCGTTGATGCGCTCGTCTGTTCCGGCGAAGTGGTGCAGCAGCGCAGCCTTGATCTGCGGCACCTGGTCCAGCACGGGGGCGTTGCCATAGAAGGGCACGGCGGCGTCCAGCCAAGGCAGCTTGGTCGCGAGGAAGTTGCTCATGCCGCCGCCGAAGCAGAAGCCCACCACGCCGACTTTGCCATTGCCTGCTGGCAGCGCCTTGAGGTAGCCGGCCGCGGCCACGAAGTCTTCGCGCACCTTGGTCTGGTCGAGCTTGGGGAACAGCTCGCGGGCTTTTTCTTCGTCGCCGGGATAGCCGCCGAGGGTGAACAGCGCGTCAGGGGCGAAAGCGATGAAGTTGCTCAAGGCCAGGCGGCGGGCGATATCTTCGATGTGCGGATTGAGGCCGCGGTTCTCATGCACCACGAGCACGGTGGGCAGCTTGGTGCCCGCCTTCACCTGGGCAGGGCGCACCAGGTAGCCGCGCACCTTGCCCAGGCCGTTGGGCGATGGGATCTCGACCCATTCTGTGACGATGCGCGTGTCGGTCGGTGCGACCTTCTGCGCATGGGCGAAGTTGGGGCTGAGTGCAGCCAGCAGGCCTGCGGCGGACACGCCGGCTGTGGCGTAGCGGGCGGCGCCGTCGAGGAAGCCGCGGCGATCGATGGCGCCGTGCACGTATTGGTCGAAGAGGCCCAGGACTTCAGGCGCGAAATCGGAAGCGGTATTCAAAGGACGTTGGTTGGCCATGGGATGCTTTCAAGTCGTGGAAAACAAGAACGGCATCAGGAGCCCCGAGTGAACTGGACACGTGATGCCGTCTAGAAGCCTGGCAGACGAAGCCTGCCAGGCTGCTTGCTGCGTGCAGCTTACTTCTTGGTGTAGATCTGGTCGAACACGCCACCATCAGCGAAGTGGGTCTTCTGCGCAGTGGCCCAGCCACCGAAGACCTGGTCGATCGTGAACAACGACACCTTCGGGAAGTTCTTGGCGTACTTGGCGGCCACGGCGGGATCCGTTGGACGGTAGTAGTTCTTCGCGGCGATCTCCTGGCCTTCCGGGCTGTACAGGTACTCGAGGTAGGCCGTGGCTTCGGCACGGGTGCCGCGCTTGTCAACGACCTTGTCGACCACGCTCACGGGTGGCTCGGCCAGGATGCTGCTGGGTGGGTAGACGATGTCGAACTTGCCTACACCGAATTCCTTGATGGCCAGGTGGGCTTCGTTTTCCCAGGCCAGCAGAACGTCGCCCTGGCCGCGCTCAGCAAAGGTCACCGTGGAGCCCCGGGCGCCTGAGTCGAGCACCGGCACGTTGGCGAACACCTTGGTGATGAACTCGCGGGCCTTGGCATCATTGCCACCAGGCTGGCGCAGCGCGTAGCCGTAAGCGGCCAGGTAACCCCAGCGTGCGCCGCCGGAGGTCTTCGGGTTGGCGGTGATGACACCCACGCCGGGCTTGATCAGGTCGCCCCAATCCTTGATGCCCTTGGGGTTGCCCTTGCGCACGAGGAAGATGTAGGTCGAGGTGTAAGGCGAGCTGTTGTGCTTCAGGCGCTTTTGCCAGTCGGCGGGGATCAGCTTGGCGAGTTGCGAGACTTCGTCGATGTCGTAGGCGAGGGCCAGCGTGGCCACATCCGAGTCGATGCCGTCGATGATCGAGCGGGCTTGTTTGCCCGAACCACCGTGCGATTGCTTGACCGTGACGGTGTCGCCGGTCTTGGCTTTCCAGTACTTGGCGAAGGCCGCGTTGTATTCCTGGTAGAGCTCACGGGTGGGATCGTACGAGACGTTCAGCAGGGTGACGTCTTTGGCCCAGGCGCCGGTGGCGGCGAAGGCAATGGCGCTGACAGTCAGCAGTTTGCGCAGAGTAGGAGTCATGAAGGGCTCGATGTGGTGAAACGATGGACTGGAACAACTTCATCGTAGCCAGAGCCCTTCAAAAATGGCACGAAGGAATACGGTGCTGCTTATTCAGAAAATGACACTTCAAGTGGTTCTTGCAGCATCGATTGCGTCGTCGTGTGCCACCTCGTGTGTTGCGTCGTTGGGTGCGCAGAATCGGACCAGGTCACCGCTGAGGAATGTGCGCAGGCAAGTCAGAGTCCATCGCGCACACGCAGGGAGAGGGATCACCCTGAGACGCTGCCAGGGCGGCAGCCCCGACGCCCGGCTCAGTCCTGGACAGGCGCATCGGCCGGGGGCGAGACGCCCAGGCGCTGATGCAGCAGGGTGCTGGCGGTCGTGTACTGCAGAGCGATGCGCTGCTCGGGCCACAGGCGCGCCGCGGCCGCAAAGGCGGCCAGCGTGGCTTCATGAAAGGCCGACAGGATGAGCTTCTTCTTGCCCGGATAGATGTTCACATCGCCGATGGCGAAGATGCCGGGGATGCTCGTCTGAAAGTTCTCGGTGTCGACCACTACCTGCTTGCGCTCGAGCGCCAAGCCCCATTCGGCCAGAGGACCGAGCTTGGGGCTCAGGCCGAGCTGCACCAGCAGGGTGTCGACCGGGTGAACCGTGGTGGCGGCCTCGGCATCGGTCACGGCCAAGCCGGTGAGGAGCGCGCCGTCGGCCGTGATGCCGGTGATCTGCCCCGCCACGAAACCCAGGCGGCCGCTGGCGATGCGCTCTCGCACCGCGGCGATGTTGTCGGGTCGGGCCTGGAACACATCGCGCCGGTGGAGCAGTGTGACCTGTGCCGTTGGATTTTCAGACAGCGCCAATGCGCTTTCCAGCGCACTGTCGGTGCCGCCCGCCACCCACAGCGCAGATCCTGTCTGAGCAGGGAGCTGACCCCGGTGGTAGAAAAGCTGCGTGCCGAGGAACTGATCGAGGCCGTCGACCTTCAGCAAGCGCGGCTGAAACGCCCCGACCCCGCCCGCGATGAACAGCGTGGGCGTGAGCAGGCGCGTGCCTTTGTCGGTGACCACCACAAAGCGGCCATCGGCCTGAGGCTCGATGACTGTCACCACCTGGCCCAGATGGAAATCCGCCTTGAACGGCGCGATCTGCTTCTGGAGGTTGGCGATCAGCTCGCGGCCGGTGCACACCGGCACCGCGGGGATGTCGTAGATGGGCTTGTCGGGGTAGAGCTCGATGCACTGGCCGCCCACATAGGGCAGGGCATCGATCACATGGGCGGCGATGCCCAGCAGGCCGAGCTCGAAGATCTGGAACAGGCCGGCAGGACCCGCGCCCACGATGACCGCCTGTGCCTCGATGAGGCCCTCGGCAGGAGCGTGGAGCGCAGGCTGGTCGGCCACAGCCTTACTTGATCAGCTCGGAGAGCTTGTCGGTGCGGTCTTTCCAGTCGTCGGCGTCCGGCAAGGCAGGCTTGCGCTTGGTGATGCTCGGCCAGCCCTTGGCCAGATCGGCGTTGATCTTGATCATGTGCTGCTGGTCGCCGGGCACGTCTTCCTCGGGGAGGATGGCGTTCACCGGGCACTCGGGAATGCACACCGCGCAGTCGATGCACTCATCGGGATCGATGGTGAGGAAGTTCGGGCCTTCGCGGAAGCAATCGACGGGGCAAACGTCCACACAGTCGGTGTATTTGCAGCGGATGCAGGCTTCGGTGACGACGTGGGTCATGGCTCAGGCTTCGTTCAGGCTTTGGAAAAGGAGTCGCGGTGACGCGAAACGGTTGATTTTAGCGGGTCGGGTCATGACTGTGCAGACTCATCTCCGCTGGCTTCGTGGAGATTGACCGGACCAGCTCCGGCACCCACGGTCACGACGGCCGGATGGCCGGCGTGGCGCGCGCTGGCTTCGGCCAGGGTAGCCACGGTGTGTTCGCTGTGCTGGTGGTCGGGCCAACCGGCCCGGGACACCACGCTCACCGGCGTGTCGGTCGGCCAGCCGGCAT
>JBEGTX010000187.1:0-34427 GCA_041179165.1 Pseudomonadota bacterium
ACGAAAGCACCCACGGTGGCAGTGGCAGTGGCAGCGCCGCAGCGGGCCACCACGGCGTCGTCGATGGCCGTGGCACCGCCCTCTGCCGCCGAGACGCCAGCCCCGGCCGAGCCGGCGGCACCGCCCGGCGCGCGCGCCGCAGCCGAAGCCGACGCGGCGGCGCCAACGCCCGTGTCCGCCGCGGCGGCGCCGGCGAATGCCGCACCCAAGGCGCGCAAGCCGACTGTCAAAGCCGCGGCCGCGACGCCTGCAGGGGTTGGCGCGCCGGTGTTGCCCAACGGCACGGTGCACATCGCCATCAGCCCGTGGGGCCAGGTGGAGGTGAACGGCGCGCCGGCCGGCACCGCGCCGCCGCTGACGCGCCTGGAGCTGCCGCAGGGCACGCACACCATCACCGTGCGCAACGAGGACTTCCCGCCCTACACCTTGCGCGTTCAGGTCGATGCCGAACGGCCCGTCACCGTCAAGCATCGGTTCGGCTCATGACGCCTGCGCGGCACGGCGCAGCGGGCCTTGGCCGCAGCCGCGTTCCAGCACCCCCCCCCCGCTTGCATCGTACGGAGCCTTGCCCATGCATACCCTTACCCGCCCCGCCCTGACGCTTGCGCTGCTGGCCGCGGCCGCCCTGCTCGGTGGCTGCGCCACGCCGCCAGCGCCACCAGCGCCGGCCACCGGCCTGGCCGAGATCATGGAACGCCCTGCCGAACGCGCGCTGCTCGACGGCATCCGGGCCTACGACGACGGGCAGTACGCCCAGGCCGAAACGGCACTGCGCACGGCGCTTGGCGCGGGCCTGAAGAGCGCGCGCGACCGCGCCACCGCGCACAAGCTGCTGGCCTTCATCACCTGCACCAGCAACCGGCTGGCCGACTGCGAGAGCCAGTTCCGTGAAGCGCGCGCGGCCGACGCGGCCTTTGCGTTGAGCCGCTCCGAATCCGGGCATCCGGTGTGGGGCCCGGTGTACCGCAGCGTCACGCAGTAACCGGCGGCGCAAACCCCTTGCGGCACGCCGCTCCAGGGCTGCCGCGCGCGCAGGGCTCGCGCATAATCGGCCGCGCCGATGCATGCCCCGCACCCGACCGACAGCCACGCCCCGATCGCCGCAGCGCCTGGCTTCAGGCACCCGCTGCGCGTGTACTGGGAAGACACCGATGCCGGCGGCGTGGTGTTCTACGCCAACTACCTGAAGTTCTTCGAGCGCGCGCGCACCGAGTGGCTGCGCAGCCGCGGCTTCGGCCAGGAGCAGCTGCGCACTGAACTGGGCGCCATGTTCGTGGTCGTGCACACCAACGTGCGCTACCTGCGCCCGGCCCGGCTCGACGACCTGCTGCAAATCAGTGTGGACATCACCGACAACTCAGGTGCCGCCATGAGTTTCTTTCAGACGGCCCGGCGGGGTGATGACGTACTGGCCGAGGGTGATATCCGCATCGCCTGCGTGGACAGCACCACGTTCAAGCCGCGCCGCATCCCCAAGGCCGTGGCCTACACCGGCCCGCTCAGCGGCTGAGGGCTGCTCCCGCGGCGGCACCGCCCGCTTCGGGCTCCTGGGCCTCGATGAACGCACGCCGGAACGCCATCGGCGCGGAGATGCCTGGAATGGGCGCCTGCGGTTCACCGGCACCCGCAATCACCAGCGTGCCGAAATCGAAGACTCGGCCCATGATGCCCTGGTCGACCTGAATGCTCTCGACCTTGTTGATGTTGATCTCGACCGTGCGGCGGCGGATGAACCCGAACTTGGCGATCACACGCCGGTTGGTGATGGCGAGTTCGGTGGTCTTGTATTTCACGTAAGCCGAAATCAACAGGATCAGGCCGACACCGAAGAGCGGCGTCAACAACACGCCCAACGAGATGAATCCCGCGATGGACCACAGGCTGATGTGCCCGATGTGCAGCACACGTTCGCCTTGGACCAGCGCGCCTTCGACATAGCTTTGCATGATGGGCATTCCTGATGATGTGACGCGAGTGTAGCGAGACCCCGCGCCACACCGGCCATCGCTTGGGCGCTCAACAAAGCGGCACGAACGTGAACAAGTTCATGCGAGGGCCGTGGCTTGCGGCATTCGGGTCACCCGTTGTCCAGAAGCGGCTCCTAAACTCGCCCACAGCGTTCAGAGGGAGCGCCCATTCACATGATCGATCGAGGACATTTCAAATGAACAAGACCTGGGGATTGAGCGCCATGGGCGTGGCCATCGTGGCATTGGCAGCCTGCTCCAGTGCGCCCAAGCTGGCCCCCGAACTGGCCATGCCCGTCTTGCCTGCCGAGAAGCGCGACCTCGTGGCGACGCAGCTGGAGTTCCGCTCCAACGTGAACCTCGCTGAGAACGTGGTGCAGTTGCCCAGCCACAGCGTGAAGCAAGGCAGCTCGGTCGTGATCAACGTGCCGGCCAGTCTGTTCGAGGCCAGCTCGGATCGCTCGGCCAACAGCCAGGACTTCAAGACCAAGGACTTCTTCAACGAAGCCGAGCAGCAGATCGAGAAGGTGTTCATCGGCAACAACTTCCGCGTCATCAGCCGCTCGAAGTTCGAAGCCAAGCTGCGCGATCTGCGTGATGAAGCGCGTTGCGACACGTCCAACTACCGCTGCCTGCACTCGTCGGTGTCCCCGGAAGTGCGCCCCATCCTCGACGAACTGAAAGCCAAATTCGACGCCGGCAAGATCACTGCAGTGGACTATTCCAATCAGATTGCCCAGTTCAAGGAGAAGATGCAGACGGCGTCCGCTGGCCGCTCGCGTGAGGGCAACAAGCAAGAGCTGACCGACATCTCGGAAGTGATTCGCGCGGCCCAGGCCGGCGACATCCGTGCCGACTACATCCTGCAGATCAACGTGTTCGACACCAAGAAGAAGGTGCAGGCCACGGCCGACCTGCGCAAGGAAGCCAAGGTGCGTGACTTCATCGCCACCTACCCTGCGCTCAAGAACGAGTTCGAGAACGGCACCAACAACAAAGTGGTCTGCGCCATCGTCGGCGCCACGCTGAATGCCAAGCTCATCCACGTGAAGACCGGTGAGATCGTCTGGATCGGCAGCCACGAACTCAACGAGTACAGCTCCGGCGTGGAGAGCGTGACCGTGGAACTCGGCCAACGCACCTACGTGAGCAACGCCCGCCAGATCCAGGAGTTCGTGAACACGCAGAACACCGGCTGGCAGCGCCAGCAGCGCTACAACATGTTCGTCCAGGTCCCGGCGCCCATCATGCGCACCGACCTGATTCCGCCGACGGTGAGCGCAGGTCGCTGCGAAAAGGAATGGAAGATGGACGACGACACCCGGTCGCAACTCGCACGCAAGGTGGCGCGCGATTTGATCAGCACCATCCGCTCGACGTCGTAAGGCCCCCCAGTCGCTTCGCTCCTGCTCTGCAAGCCGCGCTGAGCCGTGGGCTCAGCCCTTCGCTAGGCATGAACAGTCCACTGGACTGTTCAAGTCCGGGCTCAGCCCCCAAGGGGCGCCACCTGGCGGACCGGCAGAGCCGGATCCGCGGGTGTTGGGCAATGCGCTTCGCTCAAGAAGCTGTCCACCCTTCGAATCTTCGACGAGCCCTGGTCACAGTATCCAAGGGATGAGCTGAGGCTTGGTCTGCCAACTCCGACAGGAGTCTGGCCTCGATGGTGAGTACATGAACAGAGTTTTCCGCGAACACAGCGATGGTAGGCTTGTCCTGACGTTCGGAGCGCTCAGGAGACCCTGTTGAAAATCGTCTGGTCCATTGTTCTGCTCGGCTTGGCAAGCGCGTGTTCGCATGCCGCGTCCCATCCGCTTGACTTGATGTTCGGTCACCTGAGCACTGAGGTGTTGGTGACGTCCGAGACGGCGATGCTGTCTGCCAAGCCGCTGACGTTTACCTCGACAAGGCCCCTGTACATGGTCGGTCGAGATGCAGCTGTGTGCCTCGTGCTCATGGGTGAAAGAGCATTGGCCTCCAAGGCTCAAATGAAGGCGTTCGAGCGAGCGCTGAAGGGCCGGCGGGTGAGCGCCGAACTCACATTGGCGAACGGCAAACGGGTCAGTCTCAGTCGGCCGGGAATGGGTTGGAGCCTGGAAGGCAAGGTGTTTCCCGAGGGAGAGCTGTATGCCTGCATGGTCGTACCCCATTGCGGGAAGCTGCCAGCAGGCACCCGCATTGAGAGCATCAGCTTGTCCTCCTCGCCAAATCTCCAGATCGCCGGGATCCTCTGGGAGTCAGACAACCTCAACGATGACACTGAAACCGCTCCGCCTGTCGCCGTGGCCTCGGCCCAATCCAACACGAATCATTCCTGCGTGAAATGACCTCCGACGGGCCGCGCACAGTTCGTGCGCGGCATGTGATGGTCCCTCCGGATGCAACCCGTCACAGGCCAAGTCCGCCAGCCCCGATAATGCGCCTTTGCCGCTGCTGAACGTCTTCCATCCACGGGTGAACCTCCAGCAGCACGCACACTCCTCACCGACCGCCAGGGAACCTGCGCGCCTCAGGCGCCTCTGACCCTGGCCACTGCTTTCCGGGACACCAGGCTGAATGAACCAAGACCTCTCGATCATCTCGATGATTCTGCACGCGAGCTTCATCGTGCAACTCGTCATGGCCGGCCTGATGCTGATGTCGCTGGCCAGCTGGACCGTCATCTTCGGCAAGCTGTTCGGGCTGCGCAAGGTGCGCGCCATGAACGACGACTTCGAACGCGAGTTCTGGGCCGGACGCAACCTGAACGACCTGTACAGCGACGCCGCGCAGCGGGCCGATGGCGCGCCGCTCGAGCGCATCTTTGCGTCGGGCATGCGCGAGTTCCTGAAGCTGCGTGAACGCAAGGTGACGGATGCCGGCGCGCTGCTCGACGGCGCACGCCGCGCCATGCGGGCGAGCTTTCAGCGCGAACTCGACGTGATCGAGGCCAACCTGTCTTTCCTTGCCACCGTGGGTTCGGTGTCGCCCTACGTGGGCCTGTTCGGCACGGTGTGGGGCATCATGCACGCCTTCGTGGGCCTGGCCAACATGCAGCAGGTCTCGCTCGCCACCGTCGCCCCAGGCATTGCCGAAGCGCTTGTCGCGACCGCCATCGGCCTCTTCGCCGCCATCCCGGCAGTGGTGGCCTACAACCGCTTTGCCCGCGACATCGACCGCAGTGCCACGCAGATGGAGACCTTCATCGAAGAGTTCTCCAACATCCTGCAGCGCAACGCCGGCCAGCCGGTGGCCTCCACCCCGATGGGACGCTGAGCCATGCCCGCTGTGTCCGGACGCGGCTCGCGCCGCCGCACCATCAGCGAGATGAACATGGTGCCGTTCATCGACGTGATGCTGGTCCTGCTGATCATCTTCATGGTGAGCGCCCCCCTCATCACCACCGGTGTGGTGGACCTGCCCACCGTGGGCAAGAGCCGCCAGCAGCCGCCCCGCGTGATCGAGATCGTGATCACCAAAGAAGACACGCTGCGCCTGCGTGTGGACAGCAAGGACGCACCCGCCGTCACGCTGGCCACCCTGGCCAAGCGGGTGTCCGAGATCCAAGACGGCGACGACAAGTCGCCGGTCGTGATCTCGGCCGACCGGACGGTGAAGTACGAGTCGGTCACCAAGGTGATGGACGTGTTGCAGAAGGCCGGCGTGCAGCGGGTGGGCCTGTCGGTGAAGAGTTCCGGTGGCTGAAGTGACCCTGGTGCTGCATCGCCCCTGCCTTGATGGCATGACCCCGCTGACCAGGAGCCCTGCGTGAGCACCCCCGAGCGACAGCGCGAAGCGCTGATGCCCCGTGCCCCCGAAGGCCTGCGCCGGCCTCTGGTGCTGGCCGTGGTGGCCCACGTCGCCTTGATCATCGGCCTGGCCTTCAGCGTGAACTGGCGCTCCAGCGACCCGCCGGCCATGGAAGCCGAACTGTGGGCTGCCGTGCCGCAGACGGCCGCACGGCGCAGTGACCCGCCGCCACCGGCCGATCCGCCCCCTCCCCGGCCGACACCGCGCGCGGCGGAGCCTCCGCCCAAGGAGTTGCCCGACGCCCAGATCGCCATCGAGAAGGCCCGCAAGGAGCGCCTGAAGGACGAGCGCGAGCGCAAGGCCGAGCTTGAGAAAAAGGAACTCGAGAAGAAGCTGCTCGAAAAGAAGGAGCTCGACAAACAAGTCAAGCGCGACCAAGCGGACAAGCAGGCCGAGAAGCTGCTCAACGACAAGAAGGACCTGGAGCGCAAGAAGAAGGAAGAGCGTGAGAAGGCCGATACCGCGGCTGTCGCCAACCGTGAGGCGCAGCTGCAGCGCATCATGAAGCAGGCGGGGGCCGACAACGGCAGCAGTGGCAGTGCCGAGCGCAGTGCAGGCCCTTCGGCCAACTATGCGGGCAAGGTGAAGGCGGCGGTGTACCCGAACATCACCTTCGTGAACGAGATCGAAGGCAACCCGGCGGTTGAAGTGGAAGTGCGCACTGCGGCCGACGGCCGCATCGTGAGCCGCCGCCTTATCAAGAGCAGCGGCGTCGCCAAGTGGGACGAGGCCGTGCTCGATGCCATCGACAAAACGGCCAAGCTGCCCCGCGACGGCGACAAGCCGCCGCCGTCCAACATGACCCTGGTGTTCACGCCGCGCGAGCGCTGACACTCACGGCCGATCTGAAGATCGGCCGCGCTCAGCGCGCAGGCTGGTCTTGTTCGGTCCCCGGCACCTCGATGGCGTGATCGCCAGGCAGTTCGTCGAGCATGGTCATGGGCTCACTGATGCGCTCGCCCAAGGCCTCGGCGGCAGAGAGCACCGGCGGCGCGGCCACCACCCCCTGCCTGAAAGGCTCGAGCCGCTTGTCATCGGCACGGGCCTTCAAGCGGCCCACCCACTGGCCGCTGAAGGCGAACCCACCCACACTGGCCACAGCCGATCCATCACCACACGACAGCGCGTGGATGCCGCGCGGCGGACGCAGGTCTTGTGCGAGCTCACCGCCGGCCAGAAAGCGCCGCAGGTTGTGGCCGAGAGAAAACGGTTCGCCACGCGGATAGAGCGCGGCCAGCGGCGTGCTGCCGAAGGCGCGGTCGCTGCGTGCGGCCAGTTCGCCATCGGCAAAGATGAACGGGTGCGACAGGCTCTGCAGCGTAGGACCGGTGACCAGCATGCCGCGCGAGTCGAGCTGCAGGTCGCTGCTGGTGAGCCACAGCGGCGAGGCGTCTTCGAGCACCAGCAAGGGCGCATCGCAGGCCAGGCGCATGCCCTGGCCGAGCTGCATCTGCCGGCCCGACAAGGCCTCGCAGCGGTCTTCGAACAAGGTGACCTGCCCGCGCTTGAGCACGTCGCGCACCTTGTTCTGCAAGGCAAAGGAATAGCCGACCAGCGGCGCGCCGCCGTGGGTGACCAGCGCCACGCGGGCACGCTTGTTCAGACGCTGCTGCACGGCCATGGCCATTTCGATGGCACGCGGTTGCCCGCCCACCACCACCAGGCTGAGCGTCTGCTGCGCGGCCAAGGCGAGCAAGGCATCCCACAGGCGGATGAAGTGTTCGACCGGCCGCGTGAAGAGCGCATGTTCACGCGCCCCCACGATGGCATCGCGGTTCGCGCCCGCATGGGTACAGACGCTGAGCGCGTCGAACACCAGCGTGCGGCCGGAGCCGAGGGTGATCTCGCGCTGTGCTGCATCGAGCAGCATCACGTCGCCTTCGACCAGCGTGACGCCGGCCGAGCGCGCCAGCGGCTCCAGGTTGAGGCTGATCTGTTCGGTGCTGCAACGCCCTGCCACCCAGGCGGGCAAGCGCAGGGGATCGACATGCAGGATGCTCGGGACCACCCAGGTGACTTGGGTGCCCGGCAGCGGGGCCGCGGCCAGCTCGCGCATCAAACGCAAATGGGACAGGCCTCCGCCAAGGAGGACGAGGTGCTTCATGGTTTGGACATCAACCGGATTGCCCCGAGTGTCTCATCCCCATGGCGCACGCCTCGCCTCGATGGGCGAGTGTCCCCCCGGCTCGCGGGGGGCATCAGCCCTGTTCAAGCCCGTGCTGGCTGATGCGGCTCGCGAGCGACCCACGGCAGCCAACGTTCAAGCGACCAGCGCCCGGGCCCCCAGAGCACGAGCCCGAGCAGCAGGCTGCCCCAGAACACATGCTGTTGAAACGCAGCGGGGGCGATGTCGGACAGGCTCAGCACGGCCATCACGTTCACCACGGACAGGCCCAACGCGGCAAAGCGTCCGCCGAGCCCGAGCACCAGCAGCACCGGCAGCACCAGCTCGCCACCTGTGCCCGCCACAGCGGCCAGCTGCGGTGGCAGCAAGGGCACCTTGTAGTCTTCGGTGAAGAGCAGCAAGGTGGTGTCCCAGTTCTGGATCTTGGTCAGGCCCGACAGGAAAAAAACCTGGCCCACATACAGGCGCGCGGCGAGCTGCGCCGCCGGCTGCAGCATCTCGAGCAGGTGAACGAACTGGCGCCAGAGGGCGTAGGCACGGAGCAGCAAGGTGTTCATGGAAAGTTCTTTCTTGTAGACAAAAGCAGAGGACGACAGCGACCCTCGATAGGTCGGCGCCACGGCGCCGATCTTTCACCCTGTGCTGGGTTCAATCCTCACCCCACTCAGCCAACCCGACTGCAGGGCCAGCACCAGCCAGGGCTCGAATTCGAAGCCATCGCCCGCGGCCTCAAAGGCCTCGGCCAGAGAGGCGTCTTGAAGCAAGGCGAGTGTCCAACGGGCCGTGGGCGCATCCACCTGAACGGCACGGGCGCGCCAGCCCTCCCGCCACACGAGGGCCCAGTCTTCACGCCGCTCGGCCAAGGCCTTGCGCACGGGCGCAAACGGATCGGCCTCATCGGTCGCCTGATGGGCCAGCCAGATGCTCGCCAGCGGCCAGGTGCTGTGCAGCACCGCGGCACCCGGCACCAGCTGAATGAACAAAGCCGAGGCTTCAGCCTCGCCGAGCCGCTGCAGGCTCGCGGGGTCGAAGGGACGATCGGGTGCACGCTCGGCCTGGGCCAGCGTCCAATCAAGCCGAGCCACGTCGGCCAGATAAGGCGCCTCGTCGAGACGGCCCTGGGTGTCGATGAAGGAAGCGAGGCCCTCACCCCACTGGCCGAGGTCGCCCCGCACAGGAGGATGCTCGCGCCAGAAGCGGCGCGCGAGTGTGTCGAAGGCCTCGCCGCCCAGCACGGCGTCAACCGTGGGAAAAGCCGAGCGCAGGGCACGCTCGGCGGAGGCGCCTGCGTGCGCTTGATAGGCCGACACGCCCCGCTGCGTGAACGCCGGGGCCGAAGCATTCAACCAGGGCGATGGGCGCCCTTCTGTTGGCCGGTCCAGCAGCTGCGTCATCAGCCACTGTTGACGTTCGGCCTCGCGGGCCAGCCCATCATCAAGCGCACCAGCTTGCCCACCAGCCAGCGCACTAGCAGGCGTACCAGCAGACGCAACAACCGGGGTCATGCAGGCACCAGGCAAGACTCGGCCTGGCAGGCGGCGGCACGGTCGGCTTCATCGATCAGCACAGACAGCGACGGCAGATCCGTGTCCCACTCGATGAGCGTGGGCACCGTGCCGCAATGCCGCAGCGCATGCCGGTAGGCCGTCCACACCGGCGCGTGCACGCGGCTGCCGTGGTCGTCGATCACGATGTCGCCCAGGTCGGCGTAGCCGGCGAGGTGGATCTCGCCCACCGATCCGGGGCGCAGGCGGTCGATCCATCGGCAAGCGGAGGTGGCCGCGCGGGCGGCATCCACCGGGGCCCGTGGTCCATCAAGACGCCGCTGGTCGTTCAGTGAATTGACCACCAGGTTGTTCACATCGAGCAGCACGCCGCAGCCGGTGCGCCGCGTGAGTTCGTTGAAGAAGTCGGGCTCGTCCATGTCGGCGTCGGCCCAGGCCACGTAGGCCGACAAGTTCTCAACCAGCAGGGGGCGCTTCAGGCGCGCCTGCACCTGGTCGACGTTGGCGGCCATGATGTCGAGCGAGGCCTGCGTGAAGGCCACCGGCAGCAGGTCGTTGGCATGAAGCACAGGGCCGCCGGGCGTGCGAGGGGCACGGGCAAAACAGGCGTGGTCCGACACCCTCACAGGTGACGTGCGTTCGACCAGCCGCGCCAGCTGGTCGAGGTGCCAGGCATCGAGCCCGGCCGCAGCACCCAGCGACAAGCCCACGCCATGCAGGCTGAGTTCGTAGCAGGCGCGCGCATCGAGCAGAGTGGCCAGTGCGGCGCCCCCCTCGGCAAAGAAGTTCTCCGAATGCACCTCGATGAACCCGAGCGGCGGGCGCTCGGTCAACAGCTGGGCATGGTGGGGATGGCGCAGGCCGATGCCCACGTGCGCACGGACCGCATCGGGATGCGGGTCCACGCGCAAGGCCTGATCGAAACGCGCCATCCTCTTGGCTTGCCTTGGCGGCTGCGCTTACTTCTTCTTCACTTCGTCGGCGGTCTTGCCGCCCATCTCCTTGCACGTGCCCTTGGCCACGTACTTCCATTCGTCGGCGCTCTTGTCGACCTTGGACTGGCCGGCGCAGCTGTGGCTGCCGGACAGGCTGGCGCAGTCGTTCTGACCGGCCTTGGCCACGCCGTAGCATTTTTCCTTGGGCTTGTCTTGGGCGGCGGCGGTACCGACGAGGCCCATGGCCAGAACGGAAGCGAGGGCGGACGACAGGATGAGGCGTTGTGACATTGGAAATCTCCAGAAGGTACAGCGTTGGATGAAAGATCAGGGGCGACACAGCGCCCGAGAGGCAAGTACGCCGGGACTGCAGCGGCGGCATCCATGAGTCGGCCCCGCTTCCGGCTTCTTACATCATAGGTCGAGAGACGTTGGTGCCACTCCGGGTGAACCCCGGCGCTCCGGGCCCCGTTGAACGAGAGAACAAGTGAGTGTCCACGCCAATTCACCTGTGTTGCGAATGGTAACTTTTGGGAATAAAATCCCAAAAATGAACGAAGCCACCCCCACCAGCGACGCCCTCAGCGACGCCCTCAGCGCGGCCCTGACCCGGCTGCTGCGGCCGCTGATGCGCCTGATGCTTCGCCATGCGGTACCTTTCAAGGCCTTCGAAGAACTGGCCAAGCGGGCGTATGTCGACGCCGCCACCCACGACTTCGCCTTGCCGGGCAAGAAGCCGTCGATCTCGCGCGCCTCCATCCTCACCGGCCTCACCCGCAAAGACGTGCAGCGGCTGATGGAGACACCCGACGCCCCGCGCCCCTTGAACGACAAACGCTACAACCGCGCCGCCCGCGTGCTCACCGGCTGGGTCCGCGACGCTGATTTCCAGACGGCCGAGGGCCAAGCCCGCACCCTGCAGATCGACGGCGACCAAGGTTTCGCAGCCCTCGTGAAGCGTCACGGCGGTGACGTGCCCGCCCGTGCGGTGCTCGACGAGCTGTTGCGGGTCGGCGCCGTCGCGCAAGGTCAAGATGGCGGGCTGACCCCCGTGGCTCGCGCCTACGTGCCGCAGCAGGGCGAGGCCGAGAAGCTCGACATCCTCGGCACTGACGTGGCCGGGCTCATCGACACCATCGACCACAACCTGCAGCACGGCGCCACCGACCCCCGCTTCCAGCGCAAGGTGGCCTACCGCAGCATCGCCATCGCCCGCCTACCTGAATTCCGCCAGCTGAGTGCCACGCGCTCGCAAGCGCTTCTGGAGCAACTCGACCAGTGGCTTGCGGAACGCGACGACGTCGGCCCCGCCGACCCCCACATCCCCACGGCCGAGATCGGCCTCGGCATCTACTACATGGAAGCGCGCTCGGTTGGCGCGCCCACTCAAGGGTCTCCCGCATGAACATCCTGAAACTGAGTGCGATGCTGGCCGTCGCAGCATCCCTCACCCTCTCGGCCTGCGGTGGTGGAGGCGGTGGCGGCATCGGCGGCACGGGTTCCGAGCCCGGCACGCTGCGCCTGGCCATGACCGACGCACCCTCCTGCGGTTTCGACGCGGTCAACGTCACCATCGAGAAGTTGCGGGTCCATCAAGGCGCTGACGCAGCGACGGGCGACGCCGGCTGGTCCGAGATCACGCTCAGCCCGCCCCGACGCCTCGACCTGCTCTCACTGACCAATGGCGTGCTCTTCGAGTTGGGTGAAACCTCGCTGCCTGCAGGCAAGTACACGCAACTGCGCCTGGTGCTCGCACCGAACGGTGGCGCCACACCGCTGGCCAACTCCGTGGTGCCGACCGGTGGGGTGGAAACCGCCCTCACCACGCCCAGCGCACAGCAAAGCGGGCTCAAGCTCAACACCGACATCGATGTCGAGAGCAACAAGGTGGCCGACTTCATCCTCGACTTCGACGCTTGCAAATCGGTGGTCACGCGGGGCAACTCCGGCCAGTACAACCTGAAGCCGGTGATCAGCGTGATCCCACGCCTGTCCGACGCGGGCATGCGGGTCGTGGGCCATGTGCACCCGTCGATGGCAGTCGGCGGCACACAGGTGTCCCTGCAGCTCAATGGGGTGCCAGTGAAAGCCACTCCGCCCGACATCAACGGCCAGTTCGTGCTGTACCCAGTACCGGCAGGCACGTATGACCTGGTCGTGACCTCCACCGGCCGCGTCACGGCTGTGATGACCGGCGTGCCGGTGAGCACCACCGCCTACACCTACGTGAACAGCCCCGGGTTGGCGATCTCTCCACCCGCATCGGTGGCGCCCCGTCGCACCGTGGCGGGCACGGTGAGCCCGAACACCGCCACCGTCCGCGTCCTGCAGCCACTCACTGGCGGCCCGGTCATCGAAACCGCCTGGGCGCCGGTGGATGCTGTCACGGGCGCCTTCAGCACCTCGCTTCCTCTCGAAGCCACGGTTCGGGCGGCCTACACCGCCAATCCGACCAGCCTGACCTTCACCGCAGATGCGGCGTCGGCAGGCCGATACACGATCGAGGCCCACTCTGCAGCGGCCACCCAGTCGCTTCCGATCAACGTGGCCTCACCCGTGTCGCCGTTGAGCATTTCCTTTCCATGAGAAAGATCCAGAGAACGAACATGAAAACCATCACATCATTCCGCCGCCTGCTCGCTGCGTCATTGGCGCTGCCTTTGTCCCTGTTCATCGGCACCTCGGCCACTGCCCAGCCTTCTGTGGGCGTGTCGATCGACATCAACAAGCCGGGCGTCTACGGCCGCATCGACATCGGCAATGTGCCGCCGCCCGTGGTGTACGCCCAACCCATCATCATTGCGCCTGCCCGGGTTCGCCCAGCGCCCGTCTACCTGTACGTGCCGCCGGGCCACCAGAAGAACTGGGGCAAACATTGCGCCAAATACGGCGCCTGCGGTCAGCCCGTCTATTTCGTGCAGGAGCGGTGGATTCAGGAGCGCCACGAACACGGCCAGAGGGATCACGGGCACTACGATAAACACGACAAGAAAGAGAAGAAAGAAAAGAAGCACAAGCATGGACACCGCGACGACTGACACGATGCGCGCCGTAACTCCTGGCTCCCACGGTCCCGCGCCGCTGGCCGTGTACGACCATGCGCCTGTGGACGGTGTCGACACCGTGCCGTTGGCTTGGTACGACGCTGAGTCGTACGAGCTTGTTCGCACGCTGATGGTGGACGGGCGCGCCTTCCCGTCCACCTTTGAAAAGTGGCAGACCTATGCCACCGAAGCCGAGGCTCTTTTTTCGGCCAAGGGCTTTGCGCCCATCCGCGTGAGGCTGGACCCCAACGCCTTCGCGCGTTGGTGCCGTGCACATGGGCAACAGCCCGATGCCAAGGCGCGGCTCACATTCGGCGAGTGGGCCACCCGCTCGCGCCTGAGCACACGCCCCCACAGCTGAGCTGAGCGCTCGCCATCAGGCAACGGCGGCACCAACACCGGATAGTCTGTCTGATCAGAACCCGTCACCTCGGGTCTCGTTGGCCCCCAAACCCCTCTCGGACGAATAGCGCCACAAACTGGGGCTATTTCGGGCATTCGTGCACAAGGCATCAGCCCTAGGATCAGAGTGCGAACAAGCGCTTGACGCTGAAGGCATGGTCTCGACCCGCATCCATGCCCCCCTCTGCGAGGACAACCATGTCCGATCTGTCCGATTTTGTGAATCTCGATTTCGACGGCGACACGCCCATCCTCAAGCCGACGAGCCCGCCGCCTGCGGCTGCTGTCGAGAAGGTGCAGCTCGCGAGCTTCCGCTGGCCCACGCCCCCGTTCGTGGCCTACCCCGATGCGCTGGAACAAAGCCAGGCGCAGCGCTGCGAGTTCGTGGGCGTGAACGGCAACAAGGTCAACGGCCGCCTCATCTTCTTCGTGCCCGACGACTTCGTTGCGCATGTCCAGGTGCCGCCAGCCCGCACGACCATGCCGCTGCGCTTCAGCCAGTTCCGTTCACTGCGCATCCTCGATCCGCTCACCCCCGCATCACCCCCGGTGGCCACCGGACCCAATGCGTCGTTGAGCCTGAGCATCGGCGAGCAGCGGCCGGTGAGCCCCTTCCGCGTGTCGCTGCCCGATGGCGGCGTGATGGAAGGCGAGACCATCGGCCACGTTGAAAACGAGCACGGCCTGTTCCTCTTTCCGCCGGTCGACGCCGACGGCAGCGTGCAGCGCCTCTTCGTGCCGCGCAATGCCTACACGGCGGTCGACGTCGGTGCGCGCATCGGCGAGTTGCTGGTGGCCCAGAAGGTGGCCACCTCGGCTCAGGTGGAGCAGGCGGTGGACGCCCAGCAGCAGCTCAGAAACCAGAAGCTTGGCGACATTCTCTTGATGCGCCAGGTGGTGACCCCCACCCAGCTGCTGGCGGCCATCGAGAAACAAGCCAGCATGCCGATGGTGCGCATCGGCGAAGCCCTTACCTCGCTGGGCATGGTGACCGAAGAGCAGCTGGCCGACGCCTTATCGCAGCAAAAGCAAGATCGCAACGTGCCGCTCGGCGAGCTGCTCGTGCGCATGGGCATGGTCTCGCGTGAAGACCTGCAAAGTGCACTGGCCCGCAAGATGGGCTATCCGCTTGTCAACATCGACGCTTTCCCGTTTGAAGAAGAGGCCATCCGCAAGCTACCGTACTCGGTGGCCGTGCGCACGCTGGTCATGCCGCTGATGATCCGCGAAGGCCGTCTTGTCATCGCTCTCGATGACCCGGTTCGCCGGCGTGCCGTCGTCGATGAAATCGAATTCATCACGCAGATGAAGACCGTGCCCGTGCTGGCCCAGTGCCGCAGCATGGAAAACGCACTCTTCTCAGCCTACGAGAAGATCGGCGCAGCCACCGTGCAGCGCTTTACCGCGGTGAACGCCGCCGAGCCCATTCCGTTCGAGGTGCACGACACCGGCAAGCTGATGGAGACGCTCGAGAAGGAAGGCCTCGAAGCGCTGGCCCCTGAAGACGACCGCCAGATCGAGCAGTCGGACAACTCGCTGGTGCGTCTGATCAACAACATGATCATCGAGGCCCACAAGGAAGGCGTGTCCGACATCCACGTCGAGAGCTACCCGGGCCGTGACAAGATCAAGATCCGCTTCCGCAAGGACGGCCTGCTGCGCACCCACCTGGAGCTGCCGCCGAACTACCGCAACGCGCTGATCGCCCGCATCAAGATCATGTGCGACCTCGACATCTCCGAGCGCCGCAAGCCGCAAGACGGCAAGATCAACTTCGCCAAGTTCTCGCCGCAGCACAAGATCGAGCTGCGGGTGGCCAGCATCCCGACCAACGGCGGCCTGGAAGACGTGGTGATGCGGATCCTGGCCTCGGCCAAGCCGATTCCCGTCGACAACCTGGGCCTGAGCCCCTACAACCTCAAGAACCTCAAAGAGGTGATGGAGCGCCCCTACGGACTTGTGCTCTGCGTGGGCCCCACCGGCTCCGGCAAGACCACCACGCTGCACTCGGCGCTGAGCTACATCAACGTGCCCGAGCGCAAGATCTGGACGGCCGAAGACCCGGTCGAAATCACCCAGCCCGGCCTGCGCCAGGTGCAGGTGAACCCGAAGATCGACTGGACCTTCGCCAAGGCGCTGCGTGCCTTCCTGCGTGCCGACCCGGACGTCATCATGGTCGGCGAAATGCGCGACGAAGAAACCGCGCAGATGGGCGTGGAGGCCTCGCTCACGGGCCACTTGGTGCTCTCAACGCTGCACACCAACAGCGCCCCTGAAACCGTCACGCGCCTGATCGACATGGGCCTGGACCCGTTCAACTTCGCCGACTCGCTGCTCGGTGTGCTGGCCCAGCGCCTGGTGCGCCGCCTGTGCAAACACTGCAGCGTGTCACGCCCGGCCACCGAAGACGAAATCAACGAGCTGCTCGACGACTACCTGCACATCTCTCCCGCCAACCACCCGCTGTTCCAGCGCGACAACGTGCGCAAGGAGTGGGTCGAGCGTTTCGGCAAGGACGGCCAGCTGATGCACTTCCATGCGCCAGGCTGCGAGCACTGCGGCAACACCGGCCAGAAGGGCCGCGCCGGGCTCCACGAGCTGATGATGGTGTCACGCGAGGTGCGCCGCCTGATCCAGACGAGCGCCCGCGCCGAAGAGTTGCTCACGGCGGCCATGTGTGAAGGCATGCGCACGCTACGGCAAGACGGCATCGAGAAGGTGCTGCAAGGCGTCACCAGCATGAGCGAGGTGCGCGCCACAAGCAACGTGTAGCGCCGCGCCCTTTCCCTTCAGCGGCCTCGTTCCTGCAGACGCGCATTGTGCGTTTGCAGGTACAGGGCCGCTTTGCCATAGGCCTGCGTGAAGTGCGCCCAGGTGTCGTTCAGCTGCTTCACCTCAGGGGCCACCACCGGCCCGGCCAACAGGTTGCGCTTGGGATCGGTGGCGAGGATGTCGTATACCGCAGGGGGCTTGCGGTCGACCAGCATGTAGTGGTCGACCAGCAGGCCCAGCTCGGCCGGCCCGGTGAACTGGAAGGTGAAGGCCACCCGCGTCGTGTCGAACTGCGGATCCAGCAGATCTCGGCCCAGCGTGGTGTTGCGGTAGCCGATGCCTGCGAGCGAGGCCAGCGTGGGCATCACGTCGACCTGCTGCGCCCAGCTGTCGACCCGCTTCGGCTTCACGAGCTTCGGCGCGTACACGAGCAGCGGCGTATGACCTTGCGTGATGGCCAGGTCGCGCCACGAGGCCGGCATGTGAGGGCCGGTGGCGCCGATGATGCCGTGGTCGCCCACGAAGGCGAACACGGTGTTGTCGAAGTAGGCTTCCTTGCGGGCACGTTCCATGAACTGGCCGATGCACCAGTCGAGGTAGACGAAGGCCTCGTACTCCTTGATCGAAATGAAGCCGTGCGGCTGCAGCTCGGCCATCGTGCGCGGCACGGGCTTGAAGCCTGCCGCTCGGTCTTCATCAGGGATGGAATACGGACGGTGGTTGCCGCTGGTCTGGACGATGGCGAAGAACGGCTTCTTCTGATCGCGGAACAACTCGTTGGCTTCGCGGAAGAGGTTGTTGTCGGACACCCCCCACACGTCGACCGACGGTGACTTCAAGCGGCCGAGTTCGTAGATGTCGAGGTCGTCGATGCTCGCGTTCAACACCCCGCGCACATTGGCCCACGAGGTGCTGCCGCCAATGAAGTAGAACTTCTTGTGGTCCTTGAATTCGTTGACGATGGTCTGCTGGTTCGTGGCCGCCGGGTTGCGTGACGCGGTCGATTCCATCGACACATCGGGCATGCTGGTCACGGTGGCGAACACGCCGCGTGCCGTGTGGCCGTGAGCGCTCATCATGCGGGTGAACAGCAGTCCCTCGCGCGACAAGGCATCGAACGACGGGGTGGCGCCGAGCGGGCTGCCCAGCGCGCCGGTCTTGTGGCCGGCAAACGATTCGAGCAGCACCAGCACGACGTTCTGGGGCGCCCGTCCGGCGAGCTGCGGCACCGTCCGCAAGAACGAGATGGGCTCGCCCGCACCGAGCGGCGGCAGCCCCACAAACTGGCGGATCACGTTCACGTCGGGCCTCATGGCCACGTCGTCCAGGCGCTGGCTGCGGAAGGTCCAGGTGTCGTAGAGGTTGTGCAGTGGGTTGAGCGCGATCTGCTGGCTGTAGGCCGTGGGCAGCACCACCGCATCGCTCCAGCGCAGCGGGTACTGCGAGAACTTTCCGTGAATGCCCAGCCCGCAGAGCAATACGATGAGCACCTCCAGCCCAGCCAGACGCCAGCGGGGACCGCGCGCCATGGGCACCACCGGCTCGCTCGGCACCGCGGCCCCCCGGTACACCCACAACCAGACGCCCCGGAACGCGACGTGGCACACCACCAGCCACACCGCAGCGCCGAGCACGATGCGGATCACCGGGTACGACTGCCACACCATGCCCGCCGCTTCTTCGCCGTCACGGGCCAGCGACAACAGCACGGCCGACAGCCGCTGCGACAGGTAAGCGTAGTGGCCGGCATCGAACACCACGCCGGCTGCCCACACCAGCGACATCGTCATCCAGCAGGCCCACCAGAAAGCACGCGCTCGCGGCGGGCTCAAGCGGCTGCGCAGCCAGGGCAAGGTGGTGATGAACCATGGCAGAACCACGCTAGCCAAGGCCACGCGCAGGTCGAAGCGAGCACCCAGCACCAGCGCCGGCAGCAGCTCGGACCACCCCGTCCCCGAGGGCAAGAACCACGCGGCGAACACGACACGCGACACCAGCCCGGTCAGGCACAACAGTGCCGCGAACGCGAGCGACAAACGAAGGGCGGGGCGAAGGGCAGATCTGATCATGGCGCGGCCGCGGCAGGCACAGCCGGGATGGACAGACGGCGCTCACGCCTGCGCACCCTCACCTGCACGATGCTGCTGGCAATGGCCCAGAACCACAGCAGGGGGTCGAGCAGCGCGTCACACAGGTTGCCTGTGGGCAAACGGGTCAATGCGAACAAGGTCGTGCTGAAAAGCACCGCCGCCGCCGTGGCACGATGCCGACGGCCGGCGAAGACACCGGCCGCGAGCAGGCCCAGCAGCACCCCGGCCCACGGCGCCCCGCGAGGCCCGAAGGCGCTGGCATAGAGCCCGAGCGAGAGCCATCCACTGCTGTCGAGGTAGAGCACCAGCCCAACCACCACCAGCACCATGGCGAACGGCAAGGGCAAGGCCTTGAACGAGGCCTGCCGCAACCAGCCCGCCCCGAGCGTCAGGACACAGCAGGCCGTGAGCAAGCCGCTCGGCATCTGGAAGGCCAGGCCCAGCCAGTGCGCCACCGAGGCCGGCCCCGGCAACCACACCGCCACGGCCGACAGACCGAAGGCCGCGGCAACCACCCCGCGCGACGGTACCCGCCACCACGACCACAGCCCGACCGCGGTCGCGGCGAGCACGAGCGTCCACGCCAACCGGGCATAGATCATCTGCCAGGCCAGATCGGGCAGGCTCATCGCGTGGGCTCCTCGTAGCGGATGTCGAACACGTGGTGGGCAATGGCCTTGCGCTGCGAGGTGAAGGTCACGTGCAGCTGCTGACCCACCTGCTGCACGCTGGGGTACGAGAACTCGTCGCCGGGCTGACCCAGCAACACGTCCACCGACGACGACCACTGCTGCGCATCGCGCGACGTCGACAGGCGCAGCCATTGACGCGGTGAGCCCCCGTTGGGCAGGATGTCGTTGTGCAGCATGGCGAAGCCGCCGTCCTTCAGACGCAACGCAGCGACTGAGCTGTCGTGGTTCACGACCTCGGAGGGCGGCAGGTCGTTCCAGGTTTCGCCGGCATCGCGGCTGATGGCCTGCTGCATGCGGCGCTGCTTGCCGATGTCGCGCATCAGCGCACGCATCTCCAGGCCGTTCACGGCCACGAGCGCCGGCTGCAGCGAGGTGGTGAGGTTGCCGATGCGCACCAGCCAGCGCGGCGCGCCGCTGCCATCAAAGGACATCAGCAGGGGGTACTTGTTGCCCAGCTCGAAGTACGCGGGCAGCAGCCAGCCGCCGTCGGCCAGGCCGATGGGCGTGGTGCGCACCAGCACACTGGTGTTGAAGAGGGGTGTGAGGGGCAGAACACGCCGGGCCTCGAAGTGCCGACCCTGGTCGGTGGAGACCAGCTGCACCACGCGGCCCGCAGCCCAGCCGCCGAGCCCGGTGGCGACCACATACAAGTGCACGCGGCCATCGGGCGCCACCCAGGCCGCCGGGTTGCCGATGCGCCGTACGGCAAACCCCAGCTGCGCGCCGAGGGACTGGCGGTCGACCACCGCCTGGGCCGGCGTCCAGCGGCCCTGCTTCCATCGCGAGACATACACCCGCACATCGGCGCCGCTTTCGCGCGTGCCGGCCCACCAGAAGGCCAGCATCTCGTCGTTGGGCAGCACCGCCAGCGCGCTCGCGTGGGCGGCCGGCACACCGGGCGGCATGGGAACGAGATCTGCCGCCTGCGGCACGAGCCGCACCTTGGCCGTGGCCGATGGGTGTGTGCTGGCGCCCGCTGCCTGTTCCACCACAGCGGCGATGGTGGGTTTGGGCGAGCCTTTCCAGCGGCGCCATTCGAAGCCCGCACTCAGTGCCACACAGACCAGCGCCACCGCAGTGACACCCCACCCCATTGACTTCCCAGCTCGGTTCACGTCTCAGACCTTCGCACTTGTGCGGCGAGACGCGGATTGTGCCAGCAGCCTGCGGGGCGCCCGCACAGCCAGCCGACGTGCGCTCCTCCGTGGCGCCCCGGGTGCGGCTGCGGCCAACTTGTCCTACAGTGTGGCCATGCACCAACCTCCCCTCTGCCTCGCCTGGCGCGCTGCCATCCGGGCGCCTGGTCTGTGCGTGCACTGTCCGGAGCTGCGCTGACTTGAGCGCGCCCTCGCTGCACTCGCCGCTCGCAGCGCCGACCCCGGCTGGGCCGCCGCATCCCGCGCTGGTGGCCCAGCCTCAGCTCGTGCTCTGCGACGAATGCGATGCGGTGCACGAGCGCATGCCGCTCGAACGCGGCCAGGTGGCCCGGTGCCAGCGCTGCAACGCCCTGCTCGGCCGAGGCCATGTGGTCACGGCCAACGGCCAGTTGGCGTTTGCGCTGGCCGGCCTCATCTTTCTGCTGATCGGCAACATGGTGCCGCTGGTGACGCTGGAGCTGCGCGGCATCAAGCTCTTGGTCACGCTGCCCCACGCCATCGCCCTCACCTGGCAGTATGGCCAGCCGCTGGTGGCGGTGCTCACCGTGGCCACAGCCATTCTGTTCCCGTTTCTGCTGCTCGCGCTGCGCGTCTACATACTCGGATTTTTTGCGTGGGACCTGCTGCCGCCCGGCTTCAAGTGGGCCATGCGCGCGTTGCGCATCGCCACCTACTGGAGCATGGTCGAGGTGCTGATGATCAGCGCCATGGTGGCCATCGTGCGCAGCTCGGGCCTGGCCGGCGTCACACCGGGCCTGGGGTTTTTCGCCTATGCGCTGCTCACGCTGTTGCTGACCTCCATCACCGCGGCCGGCCTGCACACGATGTGGAAGCGCGGCAGCGACCTGGGGGCCGGATGAGCAACGCACCGCACCCCTCCACGTCGGCCACCACTGCAGCCACCACGAAGGTGGTAACCGGCCGGCAGCGCCGGCTCTACGGCTGCCCCTCGTGCGGCCGCGTCTCGAAGCTCGTGAACGCGCCCGACCAGCCGCTGGAATTGCAATGCCCGCGCTGCGAAACCCCGCTCGACAGCCGCGACGCGCAAAGCTTGCAGCGCACCTGGGCCTTCACGCTCGGTGCCGTGCTGCTGTACCTGCCGGCCAACCTGCTGCCCATCATGTCCACCCGCACCATCACGGGCAGCTCGCAACACACGCTGCTGGGCGGCATCCACGAGTTGTGGATCTCGGGCGACTGGATGCTTGCGCTCATCGTGTTCATTGCGAGCATGGCCGTGCCCATTCTCAAGATCGCCATCCTGACGCTGCTCCTCATCACCTCGCAGCGCCGCTCCACCTGGTGCTCTCTCGAACGGGCCAAGCTGTACCGCGTGGTCGAAGCCGTGGGCCACTGGTCGATGCTCGATGTGTTCGTGGTGGTGATGTTGGTGGGCATGATCCGCTTCGGCCCGTTTGCCGGCGTGCAGGCCGAGGGTGGGCTGCTGGCCTTCGGCGGCGTGGTGGTGCTGACCATCCTGGCCGCCGCGAGCTTCGATCCGCGCCTGCTGTGGCCCGATCCGCGGCCGGCTGTAGCCGCCAACAATTCTTCTGATTCGTCCGCTTCCGCGGCCTCCCCCGTCTTACCGGCTCCTGCCGACCTGCACCCATGAGTGACCCCGACGAACGAGCTCCCACCGCAGCGGACGCGCCCGTCCCGCCGCCAAGTCAGCCGCCAACGCAGCCGCCAACCGAGCCGCCCGATGATGACGATGCGGACGACGACGCAGAGCGCTCCGCCCTGCCGCTCCCGCTGCGCCGCCGCTGGCGCGGGCCGTCGCTCATCTGGCTCGTGCCCATCGTGGCGCTGGCCTTGGGTGTCTCGCTGCTCGTGCGCGCGCTGCTCTCCACCGGGCCCACCGTCACCATCGACTTCCGCACGGCGGACGGCCTGCGGCCCGGGCAGACCGAGGTGCGCTACAAGGAAGTGGTGGTCGGACGCGTCGAGGCCGTCTCGCTCAGCGACGACCGCAACCTCGTGCACGTGACGGTGCGGCTCGACCGCTCGGTGGCGAACATCGCCGTCGACGACACGCGCTTCTGGGTCGTGAAGCCCCGCATCGATATCGGCGGCGTGAGCGGCCTGGAAACTCTGTTCTCGGGCGCCTACATCGGGGTCGATGCCGGCATCTCCAAAGAAGACCGCCGACATTTCGAAGGCCTGCAAGGGCCCCCGTATGTGCTGCGTGGCGAACCCGGCCGCAGCTTCGTGCTGCGCACCAAAGACCTGGGCTCGCTCGATGTGGGCTCACCGCTCTACTACCGCCGCACCCGCGTGGGCCGCGTCGTCGGCTACAAGCTCGACCCCGTCGCCGACCAGCTCGCCGTGCAGATCTTCGTGGAGTCGCCCTACGAGAGCCTGGTCAACGCACAGACGCGCTTCTGGAACGCCAGCGGCGTGGACCTCACCGTCAACGCCAACGGCCTCACGCTGAACACGCAGACGCTGGCCTCCGTCCTGTCGGGTGGCGTGGCCTTCGAGCGCCTGCCCGAGTACACCGGGCTGCCTCCCGCCAAGGACGGCAGCTCGTTCGCACTCTACGCCGACCGCAAGACCGCCATCGCCCCCATCGACGGCGAGCCGCGCCGTGTGCGCATGGTGTTCGATCAGACGGTGCGCGGGCTGTCCGTCGGTGCGCCCATCGACTTCCTCGGCATCGAAATCGGTTCGGTCAAGGCCATCACGCTCAACTACGACCGCAAGCAGCAGCGCTTCCCGATCGAGGTGGTGGCCGACATCTACCCGCTGCGACTTGGGGCGGTGCGTGAAGCCATCAAGGACACCGCGCCGAGCGACGAAGCCCGCGACGTGGCCTTGCTCAAGCGCCTGGTCGACGGCGGCCTGCGTGCGCAAGCGCGCACCGGCAACCTCATCAGCGGCCAGATGTACGTGGCGCTCGACTTCATGCCCAACCCCAAGCGCGCCACGCTCGACACCAGCGGCCCGGTGCCCGGCATCCCCACGGTGCCCGGCACGCTCAGCGAGGTGCAACCGCAGATCGCCGAGATCGTGAACAAGATCAACAAGATCCCGTTCGACGACATCGGCCGCAACCTGAACGGCACACTGGGCCAGGCGAGCGAAGCCATCAAGAAGCTGAGTCCCGAGGCACAGAAGGCCTTGTCGGAGGTGCAGCGCACGCTGCAGTCGGCGCAAGAGTCGCTTGGCCGAATGGACCGCAACCTGCTGGAGCCGAGCGCCCCCATCCAGCGCAATGCCGAGCAGACCCTGATCGACCTGCAACGCGCCGCCCAGTCGCTGCGCACGCTGACCGACTACCTCGAACGCCATCCGGAATCGCTGCTGCGCGGCAAGCCGGACGACCCGAAACTGCCCACGCGATGAGCACGCCATGACCACTGCATCCTCACCGACCACTGCTGCGCAACGCGCCTGCAGGCTGATGGGCTCGCTTGGCCTCGCAGGCCTGCTGGCGGCCTGCAGCACAGCCGAAGCGCCGCGCTTTCACAGCCTGCTGCCCTCGCTGCAAACCGCTGCCGCCCCCCCCGCTGCCACGTCCCCACCGCTCTACATCGACCTGGGACCCGTCGGCATCCCCGCCTCCATCGATCAACCTCAATGGGTGGTGCGCATGCCCGACGACAGCCTGCGCATGCTCGAACAAGAACGGTGGGTGGGACCGCTGCGCGACGAGCTCCGTTCCGCCGTCGCCGAACGCCTGGCCCGCCACTGGGGCGCGGTCGACGTGCGCACCACGCCCGCCCCTGCCAACACAGGCTGGCGCGTGCGCATCGACGTGCAGCGCTTCGAAAGCGTGATCGGCCGCGAAGCCTGGGTCGAGAGCCAGTGGTCGGCGGTGTCGTTCAAGACGCCCGCCACCACCCTCACCTGCCGGGTCGTGATTCACGACCCCGCCGTAGGCGACCCGGCGGCGCTCGCGGCCGCGCACCGCCGAGCGGTGGTGCAGCTGGCCGATGCCATCGGGGAGAGGCTGAGGGCGGTGGAGCAAGGCGGTGTGGCCGCTTGTGCCAAGGCCTGAGCAGAGCTGGAACCCTCCATCGATCCCATGACCACCTTCTACGTCGTGTTGGCCTTGCTCGCCGCACTCAACATCTGGGCGACACGTCGCGTCATCGTTTCGCCTGGTCCACTGCCCATGTCCAAGGGCATGCTCGTCGCGTACATCTGGGTGGTTCCGTTGTTCGGGGCACTCATGGCCAAGCTGCAGGCCCCCAGCGCCACCCAGCCACAGTCCGTCAACGTGGTGAAGGCCCCTGAAAACCACGACGCAGCGCCAGAAACCATCACCGGCTCCGACGCCAGCAGTTTCAGCATCACCGACCACTTGGGTCTTGCCAACGGCATTCCCCTGCTCGACTGGACTGCACTGGACGCTTGGGCGCACTCGCAGGCGTCGGCGAGCGAGGCCGTGCAGCTGATCGACCAAGGGCGCCATGCGTGGCTGCTGCATCTGCGCGACGCGATCGGCCCACAAGCCCACGTGCATGTGACCGATGACGTCTACATCCTCTCCGCGTTGGAGCCCAACGTGGTGAAGGCCACCGCAGCCTATGTGGCGACGGCGAAACGGCGGATCAGCCGGGTGCTGTCCGGGTTGGCCCAGTTTCCTGCGGGTGAGCGAAGCATCCTGCTCGTGCTGGAGAGCCAGGAGGCGTACTACCACTACGTGTCGACCTACTACCCAGACGAAGGCGAGTTCGCCATCAGCGGCGGGATGTTCATCCATGCGGGATGCCCGCACTTCGTGGTGGTCGAGGCCGACCTCCAGGCCATCGAGCCGGTGCTGGCGCACGAGCTGACGCACAGCGCCCTCAACCACCTGCGACTGCCCAAGTGGATCGACGAGGGGCTCGCCGTCAACACGGAGCACAAGCTGACAGGCGCGAGACCCCAGCTCTACACGCGCCAGGAACTGCACCAGATGCACCAACGGTTCTGGACGCCCACGCTCATCCAGGAGTTCTGGTCCGGCGCCTCGTTCCTTCGAACCGATGATGGCAACCTGCTCTCCTATGAACTCGCCCGAATCATCACCGAACACATGGGCCGCGACTGGGACCGGTTCGTGGCCTTCGTGCGTTCAGCACAGTATGAAGACGCCGGTGCTTCGTCAGCACTCACGGCGCTCTCGATGAACCTCGGGGCCTATGCGAGCTCGGTGCTCGGCATCGAGGCCGCCCACGAATGGGGGCCGGACCCGCAGGTCTGGATGCTGGGCGCAACGTCGGACGAATGAAGGGCGGTACGGTGCAGCAGCGCCGTCAATCCAAATAGGTTTCGCGCTCTTCGTGTGCACTGGACTCATAGCGGACCTTGCCATCCTTGTAGAACGTCAGGCCCTCCGGCGCCCACAAGCCCGAGAAGTCGAACGCTGACTCCGCTTTCGAGAGCACCTGCAGCGACGCTGGACTGACGGCAAACATGCGCCGCGTCCCGACCCCGCCTTTCAAGCGAAGGCCGTGATGGCTTGTCACCTTCTCTTCGCTGATGCAAAACGGCTGCAGGGCAGCGGCCCAGGCCTGCAACCCGGCGTCTTCCTTGGCACTGCCCGATTTCCGGGCCCACAGCAAACTGAAGGTGTCGTACTCGATGCCTGCCCTGGTGAGCAAGACACCATAGGCTGCACGGCGCTGCGCCAACTCCATCATTCGTCTCCTTCAGTCTGGGTTCGGCCGGTCGGGACAGGAGGCCGTGGCGCCGCCGTCGTCACCGAGGACGCGGGCAGAACCTTCCATGCCGTGGCCACGCCAGGCGAGCCAATGACGGCAAAGCTGGTGAATGCCCGATTGAAAACACGAATCTCCGCGCGCCCCGCGTACTCAGAGACCAGTCGAGCCGCGTCGGCCATCGGCAACTCGCCACCGATGTGCCGGGTGATGTGAACCAGCAGCATGTCGTCGTCGAAGTTCTTTTGCAGAAAGGTCAAGACGCGGTCTGTTTCCTCACCCGCACCCGACACGAGGACGTGCCAATCATGCGACACATGGTGAAAGGCCGGAAACCGCCTGCGGAACAGATCGTGAAGGTGGCGGGGGTTCATGGTCGGTCGCCACCAGATGCCACACCGTTGGAGGGATAGCCTGTTTCCCGACCGATCGGTTGCGTTGACTCCGGCCAGCCGAGCGCGCGAAGCTCCTCCGCCACGGATGACGGAAACGAGTGAAGTTTCCACATGACCCGAACACGTTGAGGAAAGCTCGACTGCAGCTGGCGATGGTTTGAGAGATGCGAGTTCTTGCCAAGGTACTGAGTGATGGCCTGCGTGTAATCCGGCATCCGCTTGCCCGAGAGAAACAGGAAACGGCCTGCATTCGCGACGTGCCCACAACCACGAAGCGCTGGACCCATCAGCTCGAAATAGTCAGTGTCGTACCCGACGGTGGAGTTGTCTTGGCGAGTCAGTTGGCGAAGCGCGCATTCTTGAAGCTCCCCCGCCGTGCCGTCGGGGACACATGCCCCAATGGCCGACGTTGCCACCAAGACGGCGGGCAGCAAAAGCATCAGCGAGATTCTTGAGACGCAGTTCATACCTTTCAGGCTCCCAAGCTGTTGCAGACCGGCTGCAAAACAACCGTCACACGTCATTCCTGAGTGTAGTGGGGGCCGATCGAAGCGCGGCATGCTGCGCGATGCCCCCTGGTTTGACCCAGCGCAATGCGCGCCATCCAACCAGGGTCCAAGCTGCAGGGTCACTCACCGCACGGCACGGCCCCCATGGATTTCTCCCACAGCCCGCGCAGCAGCGCCCTGTCCACCCAGCTCACACGCTTCATGGACGACCTGGTCCTGCCCAGCGCCGCCGAGTGGCACCTGCATGCCGACGCAGGCGGCTACCCTCTCGACGTGATCGAGCCCATGAAGGCACAGGCCCGCGCGATGGGGCTCTGGAACCTCTTTCTGCCCAGCCTGCGCGAGAACCAGCCGGGGACCCGGCTCAGCAACGTCGACTACGCCCCCTTGTGCGAGATCATGGGCAGGGTGCCCTGGGCGGCCGAGGTGTTCAATTGCAGCGCGCCTGACACCGGCAACATGGAACTGCTCCAGCTGTTCGCGACCTCCCAGCAGCGCGAACGGTGGCTCGACCCGCTGCTCGCGGGCGAAGCGCGCTCGTGCTTTGCGATGAGCGAACCCGATGTCGCGTCATCCGATGCAACGAACATCGAGACCCGCATCGAGATCAACGCCGACGATTGCGTCATCAACGGCCGCAAGTGGTTCATCACCGGCGCGGCCCATCCGCTGTGCCGCTTCGTGTTCGTGATGGGCCGGAGCGGCGATGGCGACCCGCATGCGCGGCACTCGGTCGTGATGGTGCCCCTCGACGCGCCCGGGCTCACGGTCGAGCGCAACATTCCCGTGATGGACCACCTCGCGCCAGAGGGCCACTGCGAGCTCGTGTTCCGCAACGTGCGCGTTCCGCGCTGGCACCTGATCGGTGAAGCAGGACATGGCTTTGCCATGGGCCAGGCGCGGCTCGGCCCCGGCCGCGTGCACCACTGCATGCGCGTCATCGGCCAGTGCGAGCTGGCCCTCGAGCTGATGTGTGAGCGCGCCACGGAACGCCGCAGCTTCGGCCAGCGCCTCGCCGACTTCGCCAACATCCAGGACTGGATTGCCGAGTCGCGGATGGAGATCGACCAGGCACGCTGGCACGTCATGCATGCGGCATGGCGCATGGACACCGAAGGCAACGCCGCGGCCCGGGTGGACGTGGCCGCCATCAAGGTCATCGCGGCCCGCCTTCAGACCCGGGTGATGGACCGCGCGATGCAGGTCTTCGGGGCCATGGGCCTGTCGTCCGACACCCCGCTGGCGCGCTTCTGGAGCTGGGGCCGCGCCCTGCGCATTCTCGATGGGCCGGACGAGGTTCACCTCAGGACCGTGGCTCGGCATGAGCTGTCGCTCGTGAAAGGCCGGCGGGGGGCGAATACGGTGCACTTGCGTCGGGCCCGCCAACACGGTTGAGCGACGCGGCAGATTCCCCAGCCCCCGCGCGGCTCGCGAGGCCGCATGGAAGTGCCGCCTTCGGTTGGAGAGGCGCGCCCAGGGTGAATTCAGCCGGCCCCTCCACGATGCCCAAAAAGTAGGCAGAATCTCACTTTTTGCAAGACGCCCCCCACGACCTCACACAGGGCTGGGGATGATGATGAACTGGTGTGGAATTTGCGTGCGCTGCATCCATAGACCCCGAGCAGAACCCCCATGACATCACAGGACACTCCCCATCCAGGCCTTGAGGCGCTGCGTGACGCGGTGGCCGATGCACGGCCCGACACCAACGCGCCACGCACCAGATCCGGCCCGGCGGCGGTGGTTTCCGAAACCGGAAGAATCAACCCGACCGCGGTGGCCTTCAACGTCTTTGCCAACCTGCTCGAAACAGACGGCATCCGCGCTGCGCTGTACTCGGTCCTGCGCCTGTCGACCTACCGGTTCATCAGCATCTTCCGGTTCAAGGACGGCAAGGCCACCTCGTGTGTGCACGTGGACAGGGAGAACTTGGGCGTGACCCAGGCCGGTGAGGTGGCCGATACCGCCACCTACTGCTGCTTCGTGCGAAACGCCGAACGTCCTTTCGTGACGGCCGACGCCACCTCCGATCCCCGCACAGCTGGTCACCCGGCGCGCGATGCCGTGCGCTCGTACTGCGGCATCCCCATTTTCGAGCCGCAGGGTGAACTGATCGGCACCTTGTGCCACTACGACCTCTGCCCTCAAGACCCCGAGCAGCTCGACCTCGAACTGCTGCTTCAGGTCAGCAGTGCGCTGGCGCAGTCCGGCAAGGTGCCGCCCTACCCTGAGGTGCAGGCAGCGGTGATCGATTGAGTCGGGGCGGGTGTCGATCGGTGGTCTGCGGCCAGGGTCAGTCGTCCCACGAACAACGAAGCAGGAACGCCGCTTCATCCGTTCCGAACAGGTACAGGTCCCACATCGCACCCGAGGGCCGCGGCGAGTCCGTCGGCTTCAGCCAACGCAGCGTGTACCACTTGGGCGGCTCGCCGAAGCCTTCGGCCAGGTCGTCCCTGAACCCGTCCAGGAGCAGCGCATCCAAGGGGTGGTCGTGGAGAGGCAAAACCCGGTTCAATATCCAGCCCTTCAAGGTCGCTGGGAAGTCGAGAATGTTCGATACGGGAAGCACGTCTTCGATCTCGATCCGGTCCGGCGACACCCGAAGCGCCTGAGCGGCCTCGGCCCCGGCCCGCAGCGGATGCTTCGCGCCCAGGCTCGTGCAGCTGAAGAACGTGCCATCGCACTTGAGGGCCTGCACCGCGTGCAGATAGCCCTCGATCCGCGCGGCGAATGCAACGTGGCCCATGTCGTGAAGGCGCCTGGCCCGTTGGGCTGCTTGCGGGGAGATGGGGCTGACCGGCGCCGCGGGCGGATGCTCGGCAGCAGGCGCCGGGCGGCTCACCGGCGAAATGGTGGAAGGCGCACGCGAGCCTTCGTCCAGAAGCACTGTGCATTCAGGGTCCCTCACCTCCAGCAACTGCTTGGCCAACCGGGCCACCCGCAGCCGCTCGCCGGAGGTCATCGGCAGCGTCCAGAACACCCCGCACTTGTGGATCGACGCCACCACGATGGTGATCGGAGACACCCGACGCGGCGTCTCGCCCTCTGCCTGCTGCCACGACCACACGCACTCGCCTTCGAATCGCGTTGATCCTTCGATGACGGCGAACTGCTCGCCGCGGTTGATGAGTTGCGCTTGGGTCATGCCACTGCCTTCGCGAAGCTAACCCGCCACGACATGCGCGCCCCTGAGCGGCAGCGCATCCTCCGTCACCGCCTGGACCATCGCGAGCGCAATCTTGTGTCCGCCCTGCGACGAGGGCTCGATGGGATTGGCGTAATCGCTGGGCTGAACGCAGATTCTGCGCAGGTCGATCACCTTGAGCCGGTGTTCCGATGCCACACGAATGATGACATCGTTGAAGGCCGTGAGTGCCACAGCCACGCACGTCTGGTAGCTCGGGTCCGGAAAGCTGCCGTGATAGACCGTGCAGACGACGAGTGGCACACCCATCTTCAAACACGGGTCGATCATGCGCCGATAGCTGACTTCGAAGTCCTGCGCAGCTTGGGCGAGAAGCAGCAAGGCCTCTGCGCTGTTGTCGACCGGTGCCTGAAGCACATCGGCGCGAAGCAATGCGTTGTTCCCGCCAACGCTCAGGACCAGAAATCCGGTGTCGGTCGGCAGCGTTGCAAGCTGCTCGGCGATGTCTTCCGTGGTCGAACCATCAACCGCACGCAGGCTTGCCGACCAGTGTGGCGGAAGCGCAGAGGAGACCTGCTCGATGACGGACGGGCCACCAGAGGTGTAGGCGCCGTTGTCGAACACGGAGTCACCGATGAGAACAAGATGGGGCATGGGATGCAGTCTGATGATGATGCGTGGCGCTAACGCTCGTGGGGCGGATTCGGGATCGCCTTGGACCAAGTCCGTCCGATGACAGCCCTGTAGACGGCCAAAGAAAAATTCTTGATCGCCAGCACAGCGTACACCGATGCCTTCTGCCAGCGGTTCGTGACCACAAAGACATGCAAATGCCAGCTTGAACGCTTGCGAATCGACCGTCCGCTGTGGATGAGCATGAAGGCCTGGTGGTCCCCCACAGACTCATCGGCCAGCCGTGCGGCCTCGGTCAGAAAAAACGCCATCAGCGCGACCTGCTCTTTATGGTCTTGATTGCCGCCTGACTCGGAACACAACACGAAGCAGTGCCTCAACAGCGGTAGTCTGTAGCTGACCAACACGCACCCGCGCACCTCGTAGCCAGCGGGCACGGAAATCTTCCGATCGAGCATGAAGCGAGGCATCGATGGCTTACCGGGTGGACGGCTGCCAGGCGGCAAGGCCGGCTTGCAGGTCGTCTTGAATGGCGCAGCTCAGCGCAGCATTGCCACGGGTTGCCGAGAAGTGCGTCAAGAACGCATGGACAACGATGCGCTGCTGCGGCGTGCACCACAACAGGAATCTGTTTTCGCGTCCGTCCCACGCGATGTGCGAAAGGAACTGGCCTGCGTACCACTCGTTGTCGCGCCAGACGTCTGGCAACAGGGCAAACCGGGCGAGCACAGGAAAGAAGTAGCCGATGCCCTCCGCTCTGGAGAACGTGATCGGATCCCAGCCGGGGTTCCCCAGGTCACTGCGACGCAAGCTGTCTCGTGTTCTGGCCCGCAGCATGGTGTCGTGTTCGTTGCATTCGTCGCAGTGGGTGTAGTCCGTGAAGTGCTCGGGCTTGACGACGTCTGCGAATGCGCTGTCGATCAGCGTCAACACGTTCTGATCCGCCTGCGCATTCGGCCAGGCATGCGCACACTGGAGCAAGTGCTCCACCCAGGCCGCGGCCTCTTCGTCCGAGCAGTTCGAGAAGTACTTGAACTCTCCCGCAGCGAGGCCCTTGGAGCCATTGGACAACGCCCTCACCACCGATTGAAGTGCGTCGTCAGTGGGAGTGAAGTGGAGGACGACCTTGGTGCAGTGTTTGCACGACAGCATGGGCGTCATGGCATGCCCCATCTCAACGTTCGACTCCTGCGCCGCAAGGCCGGGCAGTCCGGGGTGCGAAGTTGGATGGCTCAGACATCTTCGCTGTCCTTGGCGAACGCACGACGCGCCAGCATGGGCAGGACGGCAAGAACACCGACCGATCCTGCCACCGACATAGCAAAGCCGACCGCGGCGTCGATTGCCACCGCGCTCCATTCGCCTTCACCGTGCGGTGCGTACTCGCTCGCGAATGCGAACTGGGCAAAAGCAACCAACACCCCCAGGGTGCATCCCACCAACGCAGGGCCGATGAAAGACTGCTTCTCATCTGTCGTCAGTTTCATCATGCCCCCCGATTCTCCTTGAATGGACTTTGAAGCTGAAACTCACCTTCGCCCCTTCCGAATTCACTGGCGAAGCACCTTCTCCATGGCCTTGCCTTTGGCGAGTTCATCGACCAGCTTGTCCAACTGGCGAATCCGCTGCATCAGCGGATGCTCGACCTCTTCCACGCGGACCCCGCACACCACCCCCTTGATGAGGGCGCTGTTCGGATGCATCGCCGGTGCCTGAGCGAAGAAGGCTTCGAAGTCCACCCTCTGCGCGATCTGCCACTGCAGGCCGGCCTCGTCGTATCCGGCGAGCCAGCAGATGACACGGTCCACCTCCGCTTGCGTCCGTCCCTTGCGCTTTGCCTTCTCGACGTACAAGGGATAGACCGATGCGAACGGTGTGGAGAAGATCCGGTGTGCGGTCATCGGCGAGCTTTCATTCACTCCAGAACACATCGGATGCCGGCTCAGCGTGCACGCGGGCCACTACAGTGCACAACTCCGGAACCCGCTGAACAAGTCATCGCGCTCAGGCCGCTGAAAATTCCGGTACTTCAGATGCCGCATGCGCTCGCCCGTGGCGAACGAGCCGCCGCGCAGCACCTTGTGAGAGCCGAAGGCCGACTCCGACCAGCTGCGGTCGGGGCCGGGCACGAAGCCGGGGTACGGCCGGAAACTGCCTGCCGTCCACTCCCACACCTGCCCTGCCCTGAACCCGCGCGCCTGGCCGCGGTGGGCTGCGGCCTCCCACTCGAGTTCGCTCGGCAGGCGCCGGGCGGCCCAGCGGCACCAGGCGTCGGCTTCGTACCAGCTGAGGTGGAGTGCGGGCTGGTCCATCGCCACGCGCGTGGCACGGCCGAAGCGTTGCACGAGCACGCCCTGGCGGAGCTGGTCGACATGGCGGGGTGAGCGGCGGCCTTCGCGCTGCACCCAGGCCCAGCCGTCGTCGCTCCACCAGCTCGGATCGTCGTAGCCGCCGTCGGCCACGAACTCGGCGTACTGCGACCAGGTGACGGCCTGGGCGTCGATCTCGAATTCGTGCACCGGCTCCAGATGGCCGGGGCGCTCGTTGTCGAACGCGAAGCCGGTGGCGTCGGCCCCCATCACCCAGGGGGCAGCGGGGAACAGCAGCGGGTCGCGCCGCACCGGCGTGGCCAAGGGCGCCAGCCAGGGCACGGCCCAGCCGAGGATTTGAGAGAGCTCGGTGAAGGCCTCGGCCTGCCGGTCTTCATGGAACAGCGCGAGCCGGAAAAAGTACAGGCCCTTGTCGGTGTCGGCGGCGCGATCGAGCAGCTCGAGCGTGGTTTCGAGCGTGGCCACCAGGTACTGGCGCACCGACTCGAGGTCGGGCAGGCTGCGCTGCCAGCGCTCTGCGGGCAGCAGCTGGGCGGGGTCGTAGCAGGCATCGGCATTCGGGTCGATGGAGGCCAGGCGCGTCCGGTCGTCGCCGGGGGCATCGCCCCGGGCTCGCTGCAGGTTGCGCGAAATCCAGTACTCCTGGTACCAGCCCAGGTGGCCGAGCGACCACAGCGGCGGGTCGCGCCGGTCGATGGGTTGGGCGAACGGGCCTGCGCCCGAGCTCGATTGAACGAGGGCTTCTTCGCAGGTGTTCACCCAGCGCAGTGTGCGGTTGCGGGCGTCGATGAGGGCCAGCGACAGCAGGTCCTTGCCGGCACGGCGCATGTGCTCGGCGTCAATGGGGGGGGCTTCGATGTCTATGACAGGTTCCTTGGCGAGGCGACCTCTTGGATGAATTCCTGGGTCGCTTCTGGGGTGGCTTCTTGGACGGCTTCTTGGGCAGCTTCTTGGGCGGCTTGTTTGGCGGCTTCTTTGGCGGCTTCTTAGGCGGCGAATCAGGTGAACCCCGGAGCGCGAAGACAGAAGACTCAGGGCAACTGCAAATCTACTGCCAGACCACCACGAGAAACATACAGGACAACCACGGGGTTCCAAACGCGCCGCACTGTGTGTGCGTTGCGCGGTGCGTGCGAACCGGCTGTGGGCCACGCGCGCGGCCTCGGTGCCGGGGTCGCCGATCTTACCGCCACGCCTTGTGCTTCACAGCGGCGAGAGCACACCGCGTGCAGGGTCGGGCTGCCCCAGGGCATAGAGCGCCGCGTCGTGCAAGTGGCCGGCATGGAACAGCC
>JBEGTX010000188.1:0-8137 GCA_041179165.1 Pseudomonadota bacterium
CGCACGAACTCGGCCATCGCCCCGGCCAGGCCGGCCACACGCGCCATCTCGCCGTTTTCGATCTGCTCGAGCACCAGCTCATGGATGCCGCCGACGAGGGCCACCGACAGTCCGCGTGTCAGCAAGGGGGCCGTGGGATGCGCGCGGTTGACCGTCTGGGTGATGAACTCTGCCAGCTGGTCGTTCACGCGGCGGCGCACCTTCAGCCCCTCGGGCCCGAGCGCCAGGATCTCGACAAAGAGCGCCCGCATCAACTCGGGGCTTTGCGCCATCCAGCTGAAATACGCCGTCAAAGCGGCTTCCACCTGCTCACGCCAATGCAGATCGGGGTTCAGCTGCGCGGACAGCACGGACAAGCCCTCCACGCTGAGGGCCTCATAGAACGCGATCAGGCAATCGGCCTTGGTGTCGAAGTGCTCGTAGAAAGTGCGGCGAGACACCGCCGCGGCAGCCACGATGTCGGTGATCGTGGTGGTCGCATAGCCTTTGGCCGACACCGCCTTCGCCATGCCTTGCAGCAGGCGCTGGCGGTGCACGCTGGGCGGTGCTTCGGCAGCAGATCGGGAGGATTTGGCAGCGGGCATGCGGAGATGGTACTTGACAGTACCAGTTCCACGACCAAGAATTGGTACCAGTTCGTACCAACCGATCGCCCCCTCCTTTCTGGAGCCACCAATGACTGATCTCGTCGTGCGCCGCCTGCTTGTCGACATGCAGCAACCCATTGCACGTGATTGGTGTGGGGGCGATGCCTTTCGCAGCGCACTCTTCAATGCCCTTTCGATGAGCTTTCCATCGGGCGAGCAGTTCTTCATCGACGCTGTCCGCGACGGCCACAAGGCCCTGCCGGCCGCTGAACAGGCGCGCTTCAAGGATGAGGTGCAAGGCTTCATCGGCCAGGAGGCCACGCACCGCCGCCTGCACAGCCTCTACAACGGCCACCTGCAGCAGATGGGTCTGGTCAACGAATGGGAGCCTCGGGCCAAGAAGCAGATCGCCGCGCTCGAGGGCGTGAACGTTCGCCACTGGCTGGCCATCACGGCGGCCAACGAGCACTTCACCGCCATCTTCGCCGAATGGCTGCTGCGCAACCCCGAGGTGCTGGGCTCGCAAGACGAACGCCTGGCGACGGCCTGGCTGTGGCACAGCGCCGAGGAATCTGAACACCGCAGCACGGCCTTCGATCTGTACCGCGCGCTCGGTGGCAACGACGAATGGCGGCTGCGCTGGTTCCGCCGCGTCAGCTTCGGATTCGTGGTGGAACTGCTTCGGCAGACCGCACTGAACCTGCGAAGCGAAGGCGCCTTGTGGCGCTGGTCCACCTGGAGGAGCGGGGCTTCATTTTTCTTCGGCCAGAAGGGTCTGGTGCGCCAGACCTTCAAGCCCTGGAAGGACTACCTGAAGAAGGATTTTCATCCAAGGCACCACGACGACATGCTGTCGCGCCGCTGGCTCGAGGCCAACAGCGGGCAGTTCAGCGTGGTGAGGGGCTGATCCCTCCCCCACCGTCGGCCACGGGCTGTGGCAAACCGCCCATCACGTGATGGGCTCGCAAGAACACGATCGCCACCACCGCCGCGGGTGAGGCGATCAAGGTCATGGCGGCCAGGCTGAACCCGGGGTTCGTGCGGCGGCCCCAGGGATACAGGTTGCCCGCAGCGATCGCGGTTCCCAGCACCACCAGCACACCGTACGCCAGGCCAACCACCACGCTGCGAGGCAACGGCCTGAAATCATCTGCCGAAGGGCGCCGCACGCACACGATGCAGGTCGCCCACAGCGCAAGCAGCGGAGGTCCGATGCCGAACACGCAACCCATCTGAAAGAGACGGCCCGTCAGATCGTGCGCGTGGAAGGTGATGAGCAGCAGCAGCGCATACAGGCCCGTGACGGGGAGCAAATAGAGCATGCACGCCACGGGCACGACGCGCTGCAGCAGGACGTACTGGTTTCTTTCGAACATGGGACTGAGGCTTCGATGAACAGAAAGCGGTGAGGAGGCGACCGGGGAGAGACGATGCGCACAGTGCCCTCATACCGTGATCCGGATGCGACTCATGCTTGGCGCACCACGTGGTCCGGCAGCGCCGCCGACATCGCGTCGAACAGCGCTTCGGTCGTTGCGGTCGTGGACAACAACAGGGTCTCGATGGCAATCTGGTCCTTGTCCGTGTCGCCCGCCAGCACGATCAGCGTCATCAACCGCACCTTGGACTGCGACGAAGGCCGAACGACCCGCAGATAGCGGATGTTGCGGAACGCCCAGACACGCGAAATCCGCTCCTTTCCGCGCAAGCCTTCGATGCGCAGGAGCTTCTTGTACTGGTCGAAGCTCAGAGATTCCACACGAACGACCAGATTGGAAGCGAGCCCCAACGCCAGGATGGCCAGGCCCGGAAGGGCCAGGGCCCAAATCCCGCGCCATCCATTGGCCAATCCGACCGACAACACATAGGCCTCGTAGACAAGAAAGATCAACCCCACACAGCCCATCGGCGTGATGAACGGCGAGATCAGCCGGTCCCGCGACACGACGGTGCGCTGCGTCTCGCGTTGAATGCGCCAGTGGCCAGGCGACTGAACGATCGTGGCTTGGAGGCGCGCCCCGAACGACGGTGCGCTCGTACATCCACCATCGGGTTGCGAGTTGGGCTGATCGCTCACCAGGCGCCACCGACGATGGCAAAACTGTGATGAGCGAACGCGCCAAAGGCCAAAGGGGAGCCGGGCAAGGCCAAGGGAATCAACCCCGACTGCACATCCGCCTGCAGGCAGCCATTGCCCAGCGCCCCACCCTCGCCGCTGCCGAACGCCACCGCCCGGCCTGTCGCTGACACGGCAAAGCCATGGCAATCACCCACGCTGAAGTCACTGAATTCGTCCAGCTGAGGACAGGGCTGGGGCTCGCGGTTCAGCTCACACCCCCCGGCCATCGGCATCGAGTGCCAGCATGGCCGCCGCATTGACACACACCGCCTTGACCGGCGGCAAACCGGCCACCACCAACGGCGCAGCCAGGTCAGGCCCCGGCGCATGGCCCGCCTGTCCCACGTGATTGGCACCCCAGGCCACCAGCTGGCCGATGTGGTCTTGTTGATGGATGTTCACACGGCTCCGTTTGACCGTCTGGCCATCGACGTTGTCAGGGACCGCCTTGATCGGCGGACGTCGGTGTCGGATCAGGCCTTCGGCTTGGCCTTGATCATCGTTCGCTGGAACCACGCTTCGTTCATGCTGCCGAGAAACTGCGCATTGACCGGGAAGCCTGACGCATCGGCCAGCACGGCCTCGACACCGCAGTGCGGGCACATTGCGGTCTGCTTGTCGATGGCAGCGGGGTCGTCGATGTTGCTGATCTCGAGGCCTGTCCAGGCGACGATGTCGTCCGGGGTGAAAATCTGCAGGCAGTTGCAGCAGCCGCAGACCTTGCTGCTCTGGACCTGCGCCCAGTTGTTGGTGGTGTAGCGGAAGGCTGCAAGAAGAGGCTTGTTCATGGTCTGGCCCAGGGTGGCACGTGAGGCCGAAGGAATGGCTGCGGTGGAACGCGCACGGCACTGGCGTTCACACCGCGTGCCGCCCGCCGACGCAAGGCCTCAGTTTAAGCCCGCAGCTCGAAGTCAACGTGACCGAAGTGATGCGTCTACTTCAGCGACTCTTGCATGGCGCCAAGGTATTGCGCCGAATCGGAGACCGTGTTGTGCCCGGCCCCCCGCAATGTCTGCATGGAGGCCACCCCTTTCGCAAAGCCGGCATGCAAGCGTTCTGTGCTGTCACGCGGAATGACCTCGTCGAACTCGGCCGCCAGCAGCAGCGTGGGCACGCGGATCGAGGGCGCATGGCGCCAGGACTCGAACTTGTCCTGGATCAGCCAGCGGATGGGGATGAACGGGAACTGCCGGATCGCGATCTCCTGCACGCTGTCATACGGTGTGACCAGCACGAGCCGAGACACCGGCCGCATGGCGGCGAGGCGCACGGCCACGCCCGAGCCCAGACTGCGCCCGACCACGGCCACGTCAGGATGCGCGCGATGCACTGTGTCGAACAAGGCCTGTGCGTCGGCGTGCAAGGCCGCTTCGGAGGGTCGGCCTGAGCTGCCGCCGTAGCCGCGGTAGTGCAGCAGGTACAGGGCGTGATCCGGAAAAGCCGCAGAGAACGACGGCAGGTTGACCGACACGTCTTCCGCATTGCCGCCGAAGTAGATGAGCGCTTTGGGGCCGGCACGCCCGCGCACGGAGATCACGAGCTCGGCGCCGTCCACCTGCAAGGTGCGGGTAGGCATGCCCAGCGAACGCGGCTGCGGAAAATAGATGAGCGAGCGCTGAGAGAAAAACAAGGTGGCGCAGACCGCGCCGTAGAGAATCAACGCGACCGAGATGAAGCCGAGGACGATGCGCATCGGCTCAGCTTTCGTCCGGCTGCGCGGGGGTTCGCAGAGTGAGCTGATAGAAGCTCAGGTCGAGCCAGCGCCCGAACTTGAACCCCGCCTGGCGGATGGTTCCCGAATGAGAGAACCCGATGGCCTCGTGCAAGGCGATGCTGCCGGCATTGGTCGCTTCGATGCCGCCGATCAGCAGATGCACATGGCGCGTCTCGGCCACTCGGATGAGCTCTTGCATGAGCAGGCGGCCCACGCCCCGGGCACGGTGGTCCTTGTGGACGTAGACCGAATGCTCGACCGAGTATTTGTAGGCCGGCCAGGCGCGAAAGGTGCCATAGCTGGCAAAGCCGAGCAGCACGCCCGAGTCATCTTCCAGGCCGATGACCGGGAATCCCCCTTCCTCCTTGGCTTTGAACCACGCCACCATCGAGTCCGCTGTGCGCGGCTGGTAGTCGAAGAGCGCGGTGGACATCACGATGGCTTCGTTGAGGACCTCGAGGATGCGGACGGCATGACGGTCGTGAGTGCAATGAACGAGCTTCATGGGCATGGCTCAGGGGCGACGGAAAAATGAGGCGAAAACCAAGTCTCCCTGGGATCCGGCAGAGGGCCCACTGTAGCGCCACGGGAAATTTTGCAGCAAGCCGACGGCATGCCCTCTTACACCACAGCCGTTTTTGCTTGTTTAGAATTTTTCTGCGCGCCAACGGAATAAATCGACATCCCGTCCTCACTCTGGCGGCGACTGGAGTTTGCTGATGCCCGTATCGTCCGAAGTTCGTTTTGCCACAGGCATTCCTGGCCTGGACGACATTCTTCATGGCGGCCTTCTGCCACGGCGCCTCTACCTCGTCGACGGCAACCCCGGTGCCGGCAAGACGACACTCGCCATGCAGTACCTTCTTGAAGGGGTGAAGCGGGGCGAGCGCTGCATGTACATCACGCTGTCCGAGACCCCTGACGAGCTGCGCGCCGGTGCCGCCTCTCACGGTTGGACACTCGATGGCATCGAGGTGGTGGAGTTGTCCGAGCATGGCGCCGACTTCAGCGGCGAAGACGAGCTCACCATGTTTCTCCCGTCCGAGGTCGAACTGAGCGAAACCACGCGACGTGTTCTCGAGCACGTGCAGCGTGTCGACCCAGAACGGCTGGTCTTCGACTCATTGTCTGAAATGCGGCTGCTGGCGCAAAGCTCGCTTCGCTACCGCCGTCAAATCCTGGCCCAGAAGCAGTTCTTCGCGGGGCGCCGTTGCACGGTGATGATGCTCGATGACAGCACCGGCGACGGCGCCGACCTTCAGCTGCAAAGCATTGCCCACGGGGTGATTTCACTGGAGCACCGGGCACCCAGCTATGGTCGTGCACTCCGGCAACTGCGTGTCGTGAAGTTCCGAGGCAGCGACTTCCGTAGTGGCTTTCACCACATCGCCCTCACGCACGGCGGCATCGAGGTCTACCCCCGCCTGGCCGCTTCTGAGCACCGTTCTGCGTACGACCACACGCAAATCGCCAGCGGCGTGTCAGCACTGGATCGAATGCTCGGCGGCGGCGTGGATGTCGGCACCAGCACCCTGTTGATCGGCCCAGCGGGCTCCGGCAAATCGACTGTCGCTTTGCAGTACGCGGCTGCAGCGGCCAAGCGAGGAGAACATGCACTGGTGTTCACGTTCGACGAATCGAAGGCCACCATGGTGGCCCGCAGCGTCGGTCTCGGGATCGACCTCCGCGAGGGAGTGGGCCCAGGGCGGGTCGGCATCCGCCAAGTGGACCCGGCCGAAATCTCGCCCGGGGAATTTGCCTACATGGTGCGAGAGGCGGTTGAAACCGACGAGGCCAAAGTCATCGTGATCGACAGCCTCAATGGCTACATGAACGAGATGGTCGACGGCGAGTACCTGACAGCGCAGCTTCACGAGCTGCTGGCGTACCTCGGCAACAAGGGCGTCTCCACATTTCCGATTGCGGCTCAGACGGGCATCATTGCCACCCAGATGGGCTCGCCGGGTGACGCCAGCTATCTCGCCGACAGCGTGATCTACCTCAGGTACTTCGAACATGCCGGCCGGGTGCGCAAAGCGATCTCGGTGTTGAAGAAGCGAAGCGGCTCCCACGAGCACGCGATCCGCGAACTGCAAATGAACGCCGAAGGCCTGCACCTGAGCGAACCTCTGGTCCAGTTCAGAGGCACCCTCTCAGGCATCCCGGTCGAAGTCAGCGCACTCGACCACAACACCTTCGCGGCGCGAGCGAGTTGAGAGTGAGGCAAATGGCTCACGCTGCCCATCCAGGCCTTCGCGCCCTGCTGGCCCCTGCGACCCGGCGCGATGGGAAGGTGGCGTTCCAGGTCTTGGAGCAGAGCGGCATCGAATGTGTCGTGGTGCCGTCGCTTTTCGACATGGCTGCCGAGTTGCGCAAGGATGTGGGCACTCTGATCCTGACCGATGCGGCGCTGGCAGACCCTCACTTCGACACCGTGCTGGCTGCGTTGTCCGAGCAAGAGCCTTGGTCGGACATCCCCATCGTGGTCATGGCCCAGGGCAACGACGACTTGGCCAGTACCGCACTGCGACGGCTGCAGAACGTGACGGTTCTCGAGCGCCCCACATCCGTCAGAACACTGATCGCCGCGGTACAGGCCGCCCTGCGAGCACGGGAAAGGCAATTTCAGATCCGAGATCAGATCGAAGCATTGCGTCAGGCCGACGAGGCGCTCCGCGCCGCCGACCGCCGCAAGGATGAGTTTCTGGCCACGCTCGCTCACGAGCTCAGAAACCCGCTCGCCCCGATTCGATCAGCCCTGCACATCATGGAACGAGGGGTGGAGGATTCGCAAACACGCACGCGGTTGCTCGCCATGATGAATCGTCAGATGAACGTCATGGTGCGCTTGATCGACGATCTCCTCGATGTGGCCCGCATCTCCAGCGGGAAGGTAACTCTGGAGCATGAATGCTTCGACCTGCGCAAGGCCGTTGACGCAGCAGTCGAAGGCGCCAGGCCGATCGTCGACGCCGCGTCGCACCAGTTGGTCATCGAACAACCTGACCGGCCTGTCTGCGTGATGGGCGATGCAACGCGCCTGGCCCAGGTGATCGGCAACCTGCTGAACAACGCGGCCAAATACACACCCAATGGGGGCCGGATCGAACTCAGGCTGCAGGTGCTCGACGGGGTTGCCGTGACCACCGTGAAAGACAACGGCGTGGGGATACCGCGCAACATGCTCGATCAGGTGTTTCGCATGTTTGCTCAGGTCAATCGCACCCTTGACCGCGCGCAAGGGGGGCTCGGCATCGGGCTGTCTCTCGTGCACCGTTTGATGGAAATGCACGGCGGAGCTGTGACTGCCGCAAGTGGTGGGGTCGATCTGGGTAGCCTGTTCACGGTCAGCGTTCCTCTTGCCCCTACAGACGTTCAGGACCAGCGTCCCCACTGCGCGGAAGAGCGCCCTGCAATGGATTCCACCTACCGCATTCTCGTGGTAGACGACAACCGCGATGCCGCCGATCTGCTGTCGTTGCTGTTGAGTTCGGAAGGCCACGAAACCCGAACCGCCTACAGCGGCAGCGACGCACTCACCGCCGCGGATGAGTTTCGACCGAGGGTCGTGTTCTGCGATATCGGCATGCCAGGCCTGAACGGCCATCAGTTCGCCTCATGCATCAAAGAAAATTCGATCCACGCCTCGACCCTGCTGGTGGCCATCACCGGGTGGGGCACCGAAGACGATCGCCGCCAGAGCCAGCAGGCAGGTTT
>JBEGTX010000189.1:0-7590 GCA_041179165.1 Pseudomonadota bacterium
TCCGGCGCCCAGGCCTGCAAGGCGCTGCGCGAGGAGGGCTACCGCGTCATCCTCGTCAACAGCAACCCGGCGACGATCATGACCGACCCGGGCATGGCCGATGCCACCTACATCGAGCCGATCACCTGGCAGGTGCTCGAGAAGATCATCGCCAAGGAAAAGCCCGACGCGCTGCTGCCGACGATGGGCGGCCAGACGGCACTGAACTGCGCGCTCGACCTGCACAGGCACGGCGTGCTGGCCAGGCATGGCGTGGAAATGATCGGCGCCAACGAGCACGCGATCGAGAAGGCCGAGGACCGCCTGAAGTTCAAGGACGCGATGACGAGCATCGGCCTGGGCTCTGCGCGCAGCGGCATTGCCCATTCGATGGACGACGCGCTTGCGGTGCAGCGGCGCATCACAGCCGAGATCGGTGGCACCGGCTTCCCGATGGTCATCCGCCCCAGCTTCACGCTCGGTGGTACCGGCGGCGGTATCGCCTACAACCCCGACGAGTTCGAGGAGATCTGCAAGCGTGGGCTGGACCTGTCGCCGACCAAGGAACTGCTGATCGAAGAGTCGCTGATCGGCTGGAAAGAGTTCGAGATGGAGGTGGTGCGCGACAGCAAGGACAACTGCATCATCGTCTGCGCGATCGAGAACCTCGACCCGATGGGCATCCACACCGGTGACTCCATCACCGTGGCCCCGGCACAAACGCTCACCGACAAAGAGTACCAACTGCTGCGCAACGCCAGCATCGCCATCCTGCGCGAAATCGGCGTGGACACGGGTGGCTCCAACGTGCAGTTCTCGATCAATCCGGTCGACGGCCGGATGGTCGTGATCGAGATGAACCCGCGTGTGTCGCGCTCGTCGGCGCTGGCCTCGAAGGCCACGGGCTTTCCGATCGCCAAGGTCGCGGCCAAGCTGGCCGTGGGCTACACGCTCGATGAACTCCGCAACGACATCACGGGCGGCGCTACGCCCGCCTCGTTCGAGCCGAGCATCGACTACGTCGTCACCAAGATCCCTCGCTTCGCTTTCGAGAAGTTCCCTGCAGCCGACTCTCACCTCACGACGCAGATGAAGTCGGTGGGCGAGGTGATGGCCATGGGCCGCACCTTCCAGGAGAGTTTCCAGAAGGCTTTGCGCGGTCTGGAGACCGGCATCGACGGACTGAGCGAGCGCAGCACCGACCGCGACGAGATCATCGAGGAAATCGGCGAGGCCGGCCCCGAGCGCATCCTGTACGTGGGTGATGCATTCCGCATCGGCCTCAGTCTGCAAGAAATCTTCGAAGAAACCGCAATCGACCCCTGGTTCCTCGCTCAGATCGAAGACCTCATCAAGACCGAAACGGCCCTGGCCGGCCGCCAGTTGGCCGAGCTGTCTGCCGATGAACTCCGCTTCCTGAAGAAGAAGGGTTTCTCGGACCGTCGCCTGGCCAAGCTGCTGGGCACGAACCAGCACGCCGTGCGTGAAGCCCGTTGGGCACTCAAGGTGCGTCCGGTCTACAAGCGGGTGGACACCTGCGCGGCCGAGTTCGCCACGCAGACTGCCTACATGTACTCCACGTACGACGAAGAGTGCGAAGCCGAGCCCACCAACAAGAAGAAGATCATGGTGCTGGGCGGTGGTCCGAACCGCATCGGCCAGGGCATCGAGTTCGACTACTGCTGCGTGCACGCGTCCCTTGCCATGCGCGAAGACGGGTACGAGACCATCATGGTCAACTGCAACCCCGAGACCGTGTCCACCGACTACGACACCTCCGACCGTCTCTACTTCGAGCCGGTCACGCTCGAAGATGTGCTTGAGATCGTCGACAAGGAAAAGCCGGTCGGCGTCATCGTGCAGTACGGCGGGCAAACGCCCTTGAAGCTCGCACTCGATCTCGAGCGCGCAGGCGTGCCGATTGTCGGCACCACGCCCGACAGCATCGACGTGGCCGAAGACCGTGAGCGCTTTCAGAAGCTGCTGCATGAGGTCGGCCTCAAGCAGCCGCCGAACCGCACTGCCCGAACCGAAGAGCAGGCGCTGGTGCTGGCCAAGGAAATCGGCTATCCGCTGGTGGTGCGCCCGAGCTACGTGCTGGGCGGCCGTGCGATGGAAATCGTGCACGGCGACAAGGACCTCGAGCGCTACATGCGCGAGGCCGTCAAGGTCTCGGAGAAGTCGCCGGTGCTGCTCGACCGCTTCCTCGATGACGCGATTGAAGTCGACGTCGACTGCATCAGTGACGGCGGCGACGGCCCTGACAGCTGCATGATCGGCGGCATCATGGAACACGTCGAACAGGCCGGCATTCACTCGGGTGACTCTGCGTGCTCGTTGCCACCGTACTCGCTGCCAGCATCGTTGCAAGACGAACTGCGCCGCCAGACCATCCTGATGGCGCGTGCGCTCAAGGTCAAGGGCCTGATGAACGTGCAGTTCGCCATTCAAGGTGAAGGCGCCGATGCCGTGGTCTATGTGCTCGAAGTGAACCCGCGTGCCTCGCGGACCGTGCCCTTCGTGTCCAAGGCCACCGGCCAGCCGCTCGCCAAGATCGCGGCGCGCTGCATGGTGGGCCAGAAGCTCGTCGACCAGCGTGACAAGCACGGCAAGCAGCCGCGTGAAGTCATTCCGCCGTACTTCTCGGTCAAGGAAGCCGTGTTCCCGTTCAACAAGTTCCCAGGCGTGGACCCGATCCTCGGCCCTGAGATGCGTTCGACCGGCGAGGTCATGGGGGCAGGGCGCACCTTCGGTGAAGCCATGCTCAAGAGTCAGCTGGGTGCGGGCTCGCGCCTGCCGACCAAGGGCACCGTCTGCATCACCGTGAAGAACAACGACAAGGCCCGTGCCGTGGTGCTGGCGCGCGAGCTGCATGCGTTGGGCTTCCAGGTGGTGGCCACCAAGGGAACGGCTGCGGCCATTGCCGAAGGCGGTGTTCCGGTGAAGTCGGTCAACAAGGTCAAGGATGGGCGTCCGCACATCGTCGACATGTTGAAGGCCGGCGAGATTCAGCTCGTCTTCACGACCGTCGATGAAACGCGCACGGCAATTGCCGATTCGCGCCACATCCGTCAGGCCGCCTTGGCCAACCGCATCACCTACTACACCAGCATGGCTGGCTGTGAGGCGGCGGTCGAAGGCATGAAGCACCAGGACGACCTCGTCGTGCTGTCGCTGCAAGAGCTGCACGCAGAACTGCACTAAACTTTCGCGACACGTTCGCGTTTCTCGTCGGCCGCCGCCGGCCTCCTGCAAGGGAGTTGGGCGGCGGTTCTGTTTTTGCGTATGAAGGTTGGACCATGGCTACGATTCCCATTACCGTGCGCGGTGCCGAAAAGCTCAAGGAAGAGCTGCACCGCCTGAAGACTGTCGAGCGCCACGCGGTGATCCAGGCCATTGCCGAGGCCCGCGCCCAAGGCGACCTGTCCGAAAACGCCGAATATGAAGCGGCCAAGGACAAACAAGGTTTCATCGAAGGCCGCATTCTTGAGATCGATGGCAAGCTGGCTGCGGCGCAGATCATCGACCCCGCTTCGCTGAATGCCGAAGGCCGCGTGGTGTTCGGTGCCACGGTCGACCTCGAAGATGAAGAGTCGGGCAACGCCGTCACGTACCAGATCGTGGGCGAAGACGAGGCCAATCTCAAAGAAGGCCGCATCTCCATCGGTTCACCGATTGCCCGCGCACTCATCGGCAAGGAAGCCGGTGCTGTGGCCGAGGTGCAGGCCCCCGGCGGCGTCAAGAGCTACGAAATCATCAACGTCCGCTACCTCTGAGCGCACGGGCTTCCGCTTCAACCATGGCAAGACCCCGCTTCAATCCACGCCGGCTCGGCGGCGTGCTGTCGGGCGTGTGGGTGGGCTTGATGGTGGGCACGGCGCTGATCGGCACGCCAGCAGGCTTTGCGCTCGCGCCGCGTGATGTGGCTGGCAAGCTTGCGGGGTTCATGCTCGATCGGGAGGCCACCGTCAGCCTGGTCATTGGCGCGGTGATGCTCATCCTCGTGCGAGCCTTGGCCCGCGACGATTCGGCGACCTCAGGTCGCTCGCTGGTGAGCACCGAGCTCTTGTGTGTGATGGGGGCGCTCTTTTGCACCCTGATGGGCCACTACGGCCTGCAGCCGTGGATCGCTGCGGCCCGAACAGGGCAGGGCACCTTGTCGTTCGGTGCCTTGCACGGCATTTCTGTGGCCTTCTTCGGCGTGAAGGCACTGCTCGTGCTGACACTGGCATGGCGTCTTTCTGCGCCACCGCCGAGCTCAGCACCCGCCTGAATTGCGGGCCTGGAACGCGGCCTGCAAGACCACGAACCCGCAGAAGCACGAACCCTTAGAAGGTCCGCGACGACAGGCTCGGTTCAATCGATCTGGGTTTTCTTGACGCTGGTGATGCGCTTCTTGGCGCGCTTGATTTCGCCACCGGCGGCGACGCGCTGGTTGCCCAGCACCTTGATCTTCTTGACCTGCGGACGGTGGTTGCCGCTCTTCGAGAATTTCAGGATCTTGACGATCTTGGGGCCGGCGCCACGGTCTTCGCGTTCGGTCTTCTCTTTCGGCACAGGCGGGCGCCACAGCACGAGCAGCTTGCCGATGTGCTGGATGGGCGCGGCGCTGAGTTCATCGGCCAGGCGGGCGAAGATGGTTTCGCGGGTGGCGCGTTCGTCGGAGAACACGCGCACCTTGATCAGCCCATGGACATTGAGGGCCAGATCGACCTCTTTCAGGACCGAAGGGGTCAACCCGTCGCCCCCGATGAGAACCACGGGGTCGAGGTGATGGGCTTCGGAGCGCTTTTCTTTGCGCTGGGCGGGGGAGAGTTGAATGGCAGACATGCCGCTATTATCGTTGTCGAACAGGTGATCCCATGAAAACTCAAACAAAAAGCAAGAAGGTCAACAAGGCGTGGCTTCACGACCACCTGAATGACACCTACGTCAAGCTTGCCAAGAAAGAGGGCTACCGGGCCCGTGCGGCCTACAAGCTGAAGGAAATCGACGAAGAGCTGCACCTGATCAAGCCGGGGCAGACCATCGTCGACCTGGGCTCGGCACCCGGTGCCTGGAGCCAGTACGTGCGCCGCAAGTTCGCGCCCAAGGACATGGGCGGCGGCGGAGGTGGCGGCGGTGGGGCGGCGATGGGCACGCTCAATGGCTCGGTCATCGCGCTGGATGTGTTGCCCATGGAGCCCATCGAGGGCATTCACTTCATTCAGGGTGACTTTCGCGAAGACGCCGTGCTCGCCGAACTCGACGCCTGGCTGGCCGGCCGCGCCGTCGACGTGGTGATTTCCGACATGGCACCCAACCTGTCGGGCATCGAGTCGTCCGATGCCGCGCGCATCACCCACCTGGTGGAGCTGGCGATCGAGTTTTCGCAGAATCACCTCACCGCCAACGGGGCGTTGGTGGCCAAGGTATTTCACGGCAGCGGCTACAGTCAGCTCGTGCTGCTGTTCAAGCAGACATTTCGAGTGGTGAAACCCATCAAACCGAAGGCTTCTCGCGACAAATCGTCGGAAACCTTTCTGGTGGGAATCGGTCTCAAGAATCCAGGGGTGGTGGCCGACAACCGCTCCTGATGGGCCTCCGGGCGGCACGGTCCGAGTAATCCATCGTAAAGCCATGCGCTCAGGGGATACATCTCGGACAAGCGCCCCACTTGACTCGACTAGAATCGTCCCCACATGCCGTGGGATGCGTGGCACATCGTGTGCCGGCGCCGTAGATTTTGATGGCAGAAGGAGCCGCGGTGAACAATCAATGGTTCTCTAAAGTCGCTGTTTGGTTGGTGATCGCCCTCGTGCTTTTCACCGTCTTCCAATCGTTCGACAAGAGTGCAACTCAAGGGGCCCAGATGGGCTACTCCGACTTCCTGGAGGAAGTTCGGGGCAAGCGCATCAAGAGCGTCATCCTGCAAGAAGGTCCGGCCGGCAACGAGATCACGGCGACGACCACGGACGACAAGCGCATCCGCAGCACCGCCACGATGCTCGACCGTGGCCTTGTTGGCGACTTGATCTCCAACGGCGTCAAGTTCGACGTCAAGCCGCGTGAAGAGCAGTCCATGCTCATGAACATCCTGATCTCCTGGGGCCCGATGCTCCTGCTGATCGCTGTCTGGGTGTATTTCATGCGCCAGATGCAGGGCGGTGGCAAAGGCGGAGCGTTCAGCTTCGGCAAGTCCAAGGCGCGCATGCTCGATGAAGCCAACAACACCACCACCTTCGCCGATGTCGCTGGCTGCGATGAAGCAAAAGAAGAGGTGCGTGAGCTGGTCGATTTCTTGAAAGACCCGCAGCGCTTCCAGAAGCTCGGCGGGCGCATCCCACGTGGTGTGCTGCTGGTCGGCCCTCCAGGCACTGGCAAGACGCTGCTGGCCAAGGCCATCGCCGGCGAAGCCAAGGTGCCGTTCTTCAGCATCTCGGGGTCCGACTTCGTTGAGATGTTCGTGGGTGTGGGCGCTGCCCGCGTGCGCGACATGTTCGAGCAGGCCAAGAAGAGCGCACCGTGCATCATCTTCGTTGACGAAATCGACGCGGTGGGCCGCCATCGCGGTGCCGGCCTCGGCGGCGGCAACGACGAGCGCGAACAGACTCTCAACCAGATGCTGGTCGAGATGGACGGTTTCGAGACCAACCTCGGTGTCATCGTGATGGCTGCGACCAACCGTCCTGACATCCTTGACCCCGCACTGCTGCGTCCAGGCCGTTTTGACCGTCAGGTCTATGTCACGCTGCCCGACGTGCGCGGCCGTGAGCAGATCCTCACCGTGCACATGCGCAAAGTGCCCGTTGGCCAGGACATCCGTGCTGACATCCTCGCGCGCGGTACGCCAGGCTTCTCGGGTGCCGATCTGGCCAACCTCGTGAACGAAGCCGCGCTGTTTGCGGCCCGTCGCAACGGCCGGGTGGTCGACATGGTCGACTTCGAGCGCGCCAAAGACAAGATCATGATGGGACCTGAGCGCAAGTCCATGATCATGCCGGAGGAAGAACGCCGCAATACCGCGTACCACGAGGCCGGTCATGCGCTGGTGGCACGCCTGATGCCCAAGACCGATCCGGTCCACAAGGTCACGGTCATCCCGCGTGGCCGTGCCCTGGGCGTGACCATGCAGTTGCCTGAAGGCGACCGCTACAGCCTCGACAAGGAGCGCATGCTCAGCACCATCTCCGTGCTGTTCGGCGGTCGAATTGCCGAAGAGGTGTTCATGCACCAGATGACCACGGGCGCCAGCAACGACTTCGAACGTGCCACGCAGATCGCCCGAGACATGGTGACGCGCTATGGCATGACCGACGAACTCGGCCCCATGGTCTATGCGGAGAACGAGGGCGAGGTCTTCCTCGGCCGTTCAGTCACCAAGCAGGTCAATGTGTCCGAGCAGACCATGCAGAAGGTCGACGGCGTGATTCGTCGCATCATCGATGAACAGTACACGATCGCCCGCAAGCTCATCGAAGACAACCAGGACAAGATGCACGTGATGGCCAAGGCCCTGCTCGAATGGGAAACCATCGATGCCGACCAGATCGACGACATCATGAACAACCGCCCACCACGCCCACCGAAAGACTGGAACGTGAGCAGCAGCAAGCCGCCGGGCGGCCCGAC
>JBEGTX010000190.1:0-5772 GCA_041179165.1 Pseudomonadota bacterium
GGCCCAGATGGTGTTTTGCTCGAGCCTGTAGGTCTGATCGCGAGGCACCAATCGCGCGGGCTCGGTCAGCGGACGGCTCTCTGCTGCGCGGCGCCAGGTCACGCTGGCCGGCGCGTCGAAGTGTGGTGGGTGCAGGTCGGCGTTGTGCAGAACGGCGAGGGGGTCTGAGCGCACTGTCGCCTTGAAGTGATCGACATAGTCGGCCAGGGCCACTCGCTCGACGTGGCGTTCGATGCGCACGTTCTCGGCCAGTTCCAGTTCGACTTCGGCAATGACCGCCACGGCACCATACCCGCCGATGGCCGCACGAAAGAGATCTGCATGTGCCACGGGCGTGGCCTCCACCACACGCCCATCGGCCAGCACGAGTTGCAGGGCCCGCACGGTGTGCCCGATGGGGCCGTGCCCGACATAGCGGCCATGCACATTGACCGACACGGAGCCGCCCACGGTGAAGTTGGCGTAGCTCTGCATGGTCTTGACGGAAAGGCCCACGGGATCGAGGTGGTCCTGCAGATCACGCCAGCGCATGCCGGCTTGAACACGCACCACCCGGTCGTCTGCGCGAAGCCAGACGAGCTGGTTCATCTGCCGCATGTCGAGGTGCAGGCCGGCGCGCACGGCCACCTGTCCACCCATGCTGTAGCGACCACCGCCCACTGCCACCTGGCCCGGCCAGGCTTGCAGCAGTGCTGCCACGCTGGCGGTGGTCAACGGCGACTCGATGCGCGCGACCTCCACCGAATACAGCCCGGTCACGTTGCGCACGAGCAGCGGGTCGGCCGCCAGGGTCTCGGCAGACGCTGTGCTCAGCATCCCCGCCGCTGCAAGCGATTGGGCCAGAAACGTTCGGCGGCTCGGAGGTGGCGTCATGGCGGCATTCTCCACCTTGATTTGCATTTGCTGCCACGGCACTGACCATTCGGGCCATCTTGGCTCGAACGCGTGATTACCCTCGCGGGCGTTTGAAAGCGGCTGTCGAGAATCCAGACGCGCTCTCGAAGAGGGCCCGGCAACGAGGTGGGCCGGCACCGAAAAACGCCTCGCAGGCGACGGGACAGACAGAACCACCTCTCACCCCAGTTGGAGTATTCCCATGAAGCGATTCATCCTCAAGTCACTGGCGATTTCCGCCGCCATCTTGTGCACGCTGCCGGGCCTGAGCCATGCGCAGAGCACGGCCACTCAGTATCCGGTGGTGCTGGTGCATGGGCTGTTCGGCTTCGACAGCGGCATGCTGACGGGCGACTACTTCTACGGCATTGCCGCCGACCTGCGCCGCAACGGTGCCAAGGTGCTGGTGCCCGAGGTGCCTGCCGTGAACTCCAACGAGGTGCGCGGTGAGTCGCTGCTCAAGCAACTCAAGCAGTACCAGGCCACCTACGGCTACACGAAGTTCAACATCATCGGCCACAGCCAGGGGGCGCCCACGGCAAGGTACGTGGCCGGTGTGGCGCCGTCGATGGTGGCCTCGGTCACCACGGTGGGTGGCGTGAACAAGGGCACGCCAGTGGCCGACGCCGCATTGGCTCTCGGTACAGGCGTGTGGGGCGGCCCGCTCGCCAAGCTCATCACTGCATTGGCGGGCAATGTGTCGAGCACCGATCTCAATGCGGCGCTTCGTTCACTGAGCAACCCGGGGGCCACGGCGTTCAACAAGAAGTTTCCTGCGGCCGTGCCCACCACCAGCTGCGGTAGCGGTGCGGCCTCGGTGAACGGCATCAAGTTCTATTCGGTCAGCGGCACGGGTGTGTTGACCAATGTGCTGGACATCTCCGACGTGCTGGTGGGGGGCGCCTCAGTCGCCTTCCTCGGAGCACAGAGCGACGGTCTGGTCGGCAAGTGCGCGTCGCACCTCGGCACGGTGCTGAAAGACAACTACAACTGGAACCACCTGGATGAGGTCAATCAGGTGTCGGGCCTGCGTGCCATCTTCTCGGAAGACCCGGTGGCCTTCTATCGTTCGCAGGTCAACCGTCTGAAGAACGCAGGCCTGTGATGAGCGTGCTGGCACCCGCCACGACCAAGCTGAGCACCCTCGTCACCACCGTGGTGGTGGGTGTCGCCTTGTTCATGCTTCTGACCTGGAAGCTGGCGTGTGACGGCTGCCTGCGTGAGGTGTCGACCGGGAGTGCTGTGGCCATGCCGAGCCTGATGGCGGCGGGCTCGAACAGCCCCGATGCGTCGGTGGAGGCGCGGTCCGTGATCGGACCGGACAGTGCGTCCAACCGCTCCACCGCGCAGATCGAGGAGGCCTTGTTCGTCAAAGGCTCGTTGCGTGGCACCGACCATCCGGCCTGGGGCTTCGTGCGGGGCGAGCCCATCGCCCCGAAGCGTGCGCTGCGGGACCGCTTCGACTACTACCTGCTGGCCTTGAGCGAAGCCAGCATGACCGAGCTCACCGCGCTCGTGCGGGCCCATGCAGAACGCGATCTCGGCCTGGCCGCCGCGGCCGACATCATCGGCGTGTGGGAACGCTACCTGCGCCTGCAGCGCCATGCCTTCCAGCACGTGGCCAACCCCGCCGACCGAGCCAGCATGCAGGTCGCGCTGCAAGAGCACCAGCAGGTTCGCCAGGTCCATCTCGGTATGCACTGGGCACAAGCTTTCTATGGCGAGGAGGAAAAGTCCCTTGCCGACACCCTGGCGCAAGCTGCCGACAGCCCGCTCCCCAGGCGCGATGCCGCGCAGGCCTTGTTCGTGCCCCCAGCAGGCACCGATCCTCAGGCGCTGCACCAGCAGCGTGTGGCGCAATTCGGCGCCTCTGCGGCAGACCGCCTTCACAAGCTGGACGAGCAGGACGCCCAGTGGGCTCGTCGACTGGCCGATGTCCGCGCGGAGGTGGACGCGCTGCGACTGAGCGCCGGCCTCTCCGACGTGCAGCGAGACGAGGCGATTGCGCGTTTCCTGGAGCGCAGCTATCCCGATGCGTCGGACCGGTTGCGCGCCAGTGCACTGCTCGGGGTGTGAACCGATTGGACGACCGCGACAGCCCCCATGCCACGTCGACAGCCGCCAGCAGCTTTGTGCGGCCATTGGCGGGCCCCATGCCCTCGCCCGGTCCGCGATCACGAGACCCGGGCGAGGTCCGGCCCTTCGCTGCGTGTGTCCCTCGCTTTCGTGTGGCATCAGGGCGTGATACGTTCCGTCTGATGGACCGAGCGCCCCAGACAATCTCGATGGCCTACATGACGGCCCTGATGGATGCGGCCGGCGTGCCGCGCGAGCAGTCCGCCCAGCTGATGACCGAGCTGGGCCTGCAGAAAGACGCGGGCTCGCGGCTGAGCGAGAGCGAGTTCTCCATGCTGTACCGATCCCTCGCGGTGGCACTCGACGACGAAATGCTGCACTTCTTCTCGCGCCCTTTGCGTCCTGGCGCACTGAAATACACCTGCCTGGCCGTGCTCGATGCCAAGACGTTGATGGTGGCCTTGCACCGCTGGGCGTGGATCTACCGGGTGGTGCAGGACGACGTGTCGCTCCAGATCGCCACCAGGGGCGACACCGTGCGCATCAGCATCGCTCAGGCGCCCGGCGCGGGTCACGTTCGCCCCTTTGCCACCGATCTGCTGCTCAAGCTGCTCCATGGCGTGGCGTCGTGGCTCACCGGTCAACGCCTGCCTCTGTTGAGGGTGGACTTCCGGTTTCCCCGTCCCGAATTCGCGGCCGACTACGACGTGCTGTACCCCGGGCCGGTGTTCTTCGACCAGGCGCAGCCCGCGCTGCTCATGGATGCGGCGCTGCTCGACCTGCCGATTCGCAAGACGCGGCAACAGCTCGACGACTTCCTGGTGCGCGCGCCCGAAGACTGGGTGTTTGCGCGTCCGCGCAAGGCGGGGCTGCTCAGTCTTCGCCTGCGCGATCACTTCGCCGCCCAGTTGCCGCGGCCCGTCAACGCCGAAGTCGCAGCCGACGCGCTGGCCGTTTCACTGCGAACACTGCACCGCCACCTGGCCGACGAAGGCACGAGCTTCCAGCGCGTGAAAGACGAGTTCCGCCGCGATCGGGCCATGCTCCTGCTGACCACGACGGCGCTGCCCATCAGCGACATCGGCGAGCAGCTCGGCTTCGACAGCGTGGCCTCGTTTCATCGGGCATTTCGAGGCTGGACCGGGCACACGCCGGGCGTGTTCAGGAGCCGGGAGGCGGGGACGTCGTGAGCTGCGTGGTGGAGTGCGATGAATGGCCTATCAGCTGACGCAGGTGAACTTTTAATGTACGGCAAATTGCCGTACACTTCTTTTGAAGGAGTCATCGAGATGCCAGACACCGCCCGCACCACCCGCGTTGAAGCCCGAATTGCACCCGACGTGCTGGCCGCGGTACGCCGGGCGGCGGAGATCGAAGGACGAAGCGTCAGTGACTTCCTGGTGAGTGCTGCACAGGAGGCCGCTCGACGCACCATCGAGCAAGCTCAAGTCATTCGGTTGTCCATCGAGGAGCAGGAGCGATTTGCTGCCTTGCTATTGAATCCTCCTCTGATGAGCCAAAGCCTTGAACGTGCAGCCCAAGCGCACAAACGACTCATCATTTCCAAGCCGTGACGGCGACGTTCAGGATTGAAGTGCTTGCACCGGAGCACGACCCTTCATCCTTTCTGTCCGGCAGCGACCCCCTCAATCGGTATCTGAAAGAGCAGGCCTCGCAAGACATGCGCAGGCGCATCAGCGTCTGCTACGTCGCCATCGACATCCACACCCAAGTCGTTGCCGGCTACTACACACTGGCGGCGGGTGGTGTGCCTCTGCCTGATCTGTCGGACGCACTGGCCAAAAAATTGCCGCGCCACCCCCACGTGCCGGTGGCGCGTCTCGGTTGTCTTGCAGTGAGTGTGCATTTTCAGAAACGCCAACTCGGCGCGGCTCTGTTGTGGGACGCCGTGCAGCGGGCCATGCACGCAGGCATGGGTGTTTTTGCGTTGGTGGTGGATGCGAAGGACGACGTCGCTGGGGCGTTCTACCGCCATCACGGCTTCATGCCGCTTGGTCATGACCCTCTGAGTTTTGTTCTTCCCCTCACGACTTTGTCGAAGTCGCGCCGAGGCGTTTAGAGTCGTTCTGCTTGGGGTTAGATGCCCCGGCCCCCAGGCATCTTCCATGCATGAACAGCTTCAACCCAGATACCGCACCGCATGCGCTTCCGAAGGCGCAGGGAGCTCCCAGCGGTGCAGCATGCGTTCGATGTCCGCATTGCGAAGCGTGGTGTCACGCTGGTGGTTCCGCGAAAACAGCACGGACGCAGGCGCTTCCAGGTACACGATCTCCACCTGCGCGTGATACGCGAACAGCAGGTCCAGCGTCTTGTTTCGCATCTGCTGCGACAGATGGGTGGCGTTCCACACGAAGGGCGCGCCCGCACGCAACAGTGCCTTGGCCTGATCGATCGCACGGTGTGCCGCCAAGCCGTCGTTCTCACCATGCTTGAGGCCCAGTTCGGCCTTGGCATTGTCAAAACTCACGACGGGCAGACCCCGCCGATGCTGGGCGACCCAGGTGTCCTTGCCTGACGCAGGCAGGCCGCTCATGACGGTGACCAGTGAGCCGGGCTGCTGAAACAGCGGCGTCTCGAGGTGAAGCTCTGCACCGCGTGCGTACATCAACCGCGTGTGGGCATCGGCAGCGCGCTTCGGGCCCGACCAGCATTCGTCTTCGATGGCGGCCATCTCAAACAGCTCGATGTCCTGCAGGCAGCCGGCCTTGCCCACGTACGACCGGCCGACCATGTCGGACCGCGCCACCGCCACCAGATCGGGGAGGTGGAGGTCCCACGAGA
>JBEGTX010000191.1:0-6320 GCA_041179165.1 Pseudomonadota bacterium
AGGACAGTTTTTGCCGGATTTGCAGGCCCATAGCCCCGCTATGGGACAAAAAGACGGTGAAAAATGGACCGCTGCGGTCGATTTGCAGCCGACGCTTTCCAAGTCCGACAGGCTCCTAGACGGCGCGGTCGTCTCGGGTTCGCTCACCCTGCCGGACGTGCCTCTGTGGTGGCCTCACACCCACGGCAAGCCGGTCACGATGCCCTGCCAGATCGACGTGCAGGTCGATGGGCAATGGCACACGCTGCCGGCAGGCCACGTGGGCTTCAGGGACCTGCGCGTCGAACGTGGCAACGGGCTGGTGCAGTTCCAGGTGAATGGCGAACCCGTGTTCTGCCGCGGCGCCTGCTGGACCACCGACGACCTGCTCCGGCTGCATGGCGATGAATCCGCACTGCGACGCAGCCTGGAACTCGCGCGCGACGCCGGCCTCAACATGCTGCGTGTGGGCGGCACCATGGCCTACGAGTCCGATGCCTTCTACACGCTGTGCGATGAACTCGGCATTCTCGTCTGGCAAGACTTCATGTTCGCCAACATGGACTATCCGGTGGCCGATGAAGGCTTTCTGGCCAACATCACCCGCGAGGCCGAGCACCAACTGCAGCGCCTGCAGACGCACCCTTGTGTGGCGGCCTACTGTGGCAGCAGCGAGATCGAACAGCAGGCCGCCATGCTGGGTCTGCCGGCCAGCGAGTGGAGCAACCCTTTTTTCGACCAGCTGCTGCCGGCCCTCTGTGCGCGCTGGCATGCCGGCGTGCCCTACTTCCGCTCGTCGCCGAGTGAAGGGGCGCTGCCGTTTCACGTGGCCACGGGCATTGCCCACTACTACGGCGTCGGGGCCTACAAGCGCCCCCTGGCCGATGTGAAATCGGCCGGTGTGAAGTTCGCGTCCGAATGCCTGGGCTTCTCGCACGTGCCCGACCCCGAGACCATCGCGCTGATGATGGACGGCAGCACACCCCCGGCCCACCACCCGCTCTGGAAAGCCCGCCAGCCACGTGACGTGGGTGCCGGCTGGGACTTCGAAGACACCCGCGACCACTACCTGCGCGAACTCTTCGGCGTCGACGCCGTCACCCTGCGCAGCCACGACCCCGAGCGCTACCTCGCCGTCTCGCGCGTGGTGCCCGGCGAGGTCATGCGGCGGGTGTTCAACGAGTGGCGTTCTCCGCGCAACGTGTGCCACGGCGGTATCGTGTGGTTCTGGAAAGACGTGTGGCCCGGCGCGGGGTGGGGCGTGGTCGACAGCACGGGCCGCCCGAAAGCCTCGTACTGGCACCTCAAACGCGCGTGGTCGCCGCGCAGCGTGGGCTTCACCGACGAAGGCCTCGACGGGCTGCACATGCACGTGGTGAACGAGCCAGCTGAACCCCTGGAGGCCACACTCGAGTTCGCGCTGTACCAGCACGGGCGTGTGCAAGTGGCCTCGGCCTCTGCGCCCATCACGGTGCCGGCACGCGGTGCATTGACGCTCAGCGCCGATGCCCTGCTGGGCCGCTTTGCCGACACCAGCTGCGCCTACCGCTTCGGTCCGCCGCCTTACGACGTGGCCGTGGTGCGCTTGCGTGCCGTCGATGGGGCCCTGCTGTCCGACGACTTTCACTTCCCGCAAGGCCATGGGCTGCCGCTGCAACACGACGCCAGGCTCAGCGGTTCGGCGGAGCGGATGACCGACGGCCGTGTGCGCATGACGCTGCAAAGCGAAACCTTCGTGCAGTCAGTGTCTGTGGAATGCGACGGTTTTGTGCCAAATGATGCCTACTTTCACCTCGCACCGCGCACCCCCCGCGAACTGGTGTGGCACCCCAGCGGCGATGCCGCGCGAAAATTCAAGGCTCATGTCAGCGCCTTGAACCTGACCGATCTTTTAACCCTCCGCGTGGACTGAACACCTTGCTTGCGACCGCCTCTTCGTCCCTGGCTCCCCCCCCGACCGTGCTGTCGGCCGTCGAGCCATCTTCGAGCATCCGGCGCGAAGCCCGCTTCATCGGCAGCGGTGAACAATCCTTGTTCGCGCGCTTTCATGCCTGCGACGACGCCGTCTTGCGCGACTGCGTGGTCGTGCTGTGCAACCCGTTCGGACACGAGCAGGTGCACAGCCACCGTTCGGTGCGCCACCTGGCCGATGCACTGGCCCGCGCCGGCGTGCCCGCGCTGAGGTTCGATTTCCATGGCACGGGAGACTCCCCCGGCACCGACCACGACGCCGACCGCCTGGCCCAATGGCAGCGCGACATTCACACGGCGGTTGCTGAAGCCAAGCGGCTGAGCGGTTGCCCGCGCGTCTGCCTGCTGGGCATTCGCCTCGGCGGGACGCTGGCGGCCCTGTCCACCGTGACCGACGCGGCCGACCTGCTGGTGATGTGGGGCGCACCGCTGTCCGGGCGCCGCTACGCGCGGGAGATGCAGGCTCTGGCGCAGGCGAGCGAACTCGCCCCGCGGCCCGACGCCACGCAACTCGAACCCGCCGGCTTCGTGATCTCGCAGCAAACGCAGAACGAACTCAAGGCCGTGAAGCTCGTCGGCCAGCCGCTGCAAGTGCGCAGCGCCGCCCTGATCGTGCAGCGCGACGACGCGAGCGACGAAGATGGCCTGCTGGAGCATCTGCAGTCGCTGGGTGTCGCTGCCAGCGTGATTCAGGGCGCGGGCTTTGCCGGCATGATGGCCGAGCCGCACCGCGTGACCGTGCCTCAGGCCACGCTCAGCGACATCGTCGACTGGGTGGTTGCGCACAGCGAGCCTGCCCCGATGGTTCTGACCTCGCCATCGCCGCGAACCACGCTGCCGGCCCCCACCGGACTCGACTTCCATTTCACTGGCCTCGACAACAGCACCGTCACGCTGCGCGAGACCTTGGTGACCTATGGCGACCACGGTTCGCTGTTCGGCGTGCACAGCCGGCCTGCGGCAGCGCCGGATGGCGAAGCGCTGCCCACGGTGATCCTGTTCAGCTCCGGCGCCGTGCACCGTGTGGGCCCTTCTCGGCTCTACACCACGCTCGCGCGCAACCTGGCCGCCCGCGGCTACGCCACGTTCCGCTGCGACCTCGAAGGCATCGGCGACAGCGTCGCCCAGCAACCCGGACTCGAAGGCCACCCGTATCCGCCGACGGCGATGCGCGATGCCGACCACACCTTGCGTCACCTGCAAGAACATTTCAACGCCCAGCAGTTCGTGCTGGCCGGCGTGTGCTCGGGCTCGTACACCGCGTTCCAGGCCGCACTCGAACAACCGACGTACACGATCCACGACCTGCTGCTCATCAATCCGTTGATCTTCGAATACGACGGCAAGGAACTGCCCGACGTGCAAAGCTTCCGCATTGCCGAGTCGAGCAAGGGCGCCATGCGCAAGCTCGACAGCTGGAAAAAACTGCTGCGCGGACAAATGCGCGTGGGCTACCTGCTCGGCATGGCGGCCCGGCACGTGGGCCGGGTCACCGGCTCCCACTTGCGCACGGCGGCCGAACTCGTCACCTCGCGCGCGGCCACCTTGCTGTCACGCCAACTGCAGCAACTCTTCGACCAGAAACGGCGGGTCACGGTGTTCCTCGCCAACGGCGAAGCCGGCTGGAGCATCATGCAGGCCGGCGCCCGACGCACCACCCAACGTGGCGTGCGCCATGGCAACCTGCGGCTGTTCCGCATCGATGAGGCCGACCACACGTTCTCCAGCGAGCATGCGCGCGACCAGTTGCTCAACTGCATGCTGCACCACCTCGATGACCGCTTTCAGAAGGCTCCGTCACCCACAAGGCACGTCGTCATGAAATCCCTGCTCCTCTGTGCGGCCCTCGTGCCGTTTGCACCTGAAGCCTCCTGGGCCGCCGACAAGCCGCAACCCAAGGGCTGCGCGGAACTCAAGGCGGAAATCGCCGCCAAGATGGATTCGCGCGGCCTCAAGGGCTACACGCTCGAGGTGGTCGATGCCGGGAAGGTGGGCGATTCGAAGGTCGTCGGCACGTGCGAGCGCGGCAGCAAAAAGGTGACCTACAAGAAATAGGACACCCGGCCGTCTCACGCGTGCCAGCGCTGGGTGGGAAATGCCGGCGAGTGCAGCAGCGGAGTCGGTGGCGAGACCACGTGGGTGGCGCTGAGGCAGTGGTCGAGCGCGAGCCGCATGTAGTGGTAGCTGCTCGACACGCGTGAACGAACCAGCTCCACATCTCGCGGCGAGGGGTTGGTGCCCATCAGTGAACACACGATGTCGAGTGCCTCCCACGGATGCGTGTCGTCGTAGCGGGCGTGCAGTTTCAACCACTTCATGGCCTTGGCACGAACATCCGCGGAGAAGCTGTGTTCATAGACATCGTCGGCGCAGACCAGGGCCGACCAGTCGCCAGTGACACCCTCGATCGCATAGTTGGTCGCCGCCATCGCCGCCGCCAACGGGTCTCGTTCACAGGTGTGCCAGCACCAATGAGACAAGGCATGGGTCTCTGCCGGCACATCGCCGTACAGCAGGTCGTTGCGGCCCACGCCACTGGCCAGGGCCCAATCGAGCCACTGGTCTGCATGGTTCTGCTCGACACGCATGTTGCGGATGAGGTAGCGCCGCGCCTCGTCGTGACCTGGGGCGCGGCCGTATTGCACCTTGAGGAGGTTCTGCGCCATGTACTGTGGGAACTGCTCGATCACGGGCCAGACGCCGACGAGGAAGGTGCTCGCCTGACCAGCGTCGAGCGAGGCCTCTCGCATGCGACGGAACAGGCCGTGGTCGGTGATGCGCGCTCGCGCGGGTGCGCAGCTCTCGACCACATCCTGAGCCCAGACCGGATAGCTCTTGATGTCGGTCAGCTCACCGCGCCGGATGAAGATGTCGTCCATCTCGACTCCTTTTCGCGGCCCCCCTGAGAGCTCGCAAGCGTTTGGTTGTCGCCTTCTTGGATCGCCGGAGATCAGGCTACTCCCTTCCGACGTCGTGCGCAATCGCATGCCGTGATCGCCTGGTTCGCCTCGAACTGCTGGATTTCCCTCAGCCGTTTCCTTGTTTTTTCCGCTTTTGACAGCAATCGATGCGGATAAGCTTGGCTCCGTGTTCTGCCCGCGCTTCGGCGCCTGTTGTCTGCCGGGTCTGCGCCCATGCATTTGTTTGGAATTCCGCTGCACAAGCCCAACTTCAGTGAGCTGACTGCGGCCATGGTCGTGGCGCTCGTACTGTGGCTCGCCTCGCTCGCCTTGGTGCTGGCGACAGGCCATTCGCTTCGCAGCGTCGATGCGGGCGCGGCCCTGATCGTGTCGATCGGCAGCAGCGTGGCCTTCTGCATGGGCATCCGCTTGAACCACGGTCCGCGTCATCTGGCAGCCAATGTGATCGTGAGCGCCGTGCTGCTCAGCGCCTACGTGATGGCGCAAAAGCTTCTCTTCTGACCGAACCGCCCACCGGGCACAACCTCGCCCACACCGGGCGCAGGCACCTGGTGGAGCCTGAGCGACAGAGAAACGGCTCGCGCGCGCCTCGCGGCTATTTCGTTGCCGCGCCCGACTCGAACCACTGCTTGATCAGCATCCGTTCGGCATCGGTCATCCCGGTGGCGTTGTTGAAGGGCATGAGCTTTTGCACCACTGCCTGCTGGTAAACCGCCTGGGCCTGGCCGACCACCAGCTCGGGCGTGTGCAGCTGCACGTTCTTGTTCATCAGCTGCGCGTTGTGGCACATCACGCAGCGCTGCGTGACGATGCCTTGCACGGCGGTGAAGCGCTTCTCGGCTGCCGAGGGACCGCTGGCCGCCGGCGCGGCACTGTTCGAGGGCACGGTCGACGGCGCAGGCGCCAATGCAAACACGACCCCCACCAGCACCAGCACACCGAAACCGGCGAACTCCCAAGGCACCCGCCGGCCTTGCTGCCGCGCCTTGTGCCGGGCCACGAAGCTGTGCCGAACGAGCGCGCCCGCCGCCATCAGCGCCAGCAGCACCAGCCAGTTGTTCGGTCCGCGGTACAGGAAGCTGTAGTGGTTGCTGAGCATGGCGAACAGCACGGGCAGCGTGAAGTAGGTGTTGTGCACGCTGCGCTGCTTGCCGCGCAGCCCGTGAATGGGGTCCACCGGCTCGCCGGCTTTCATCTGCGCAATCACCTTGCGCTGGCCGGGAATGATCCAGTGCGCCACATTGGCCGTCATGGCCGTGGCCAGCATGGCACCCACCAGCAAAAAGGCCGCGCGCCCGGAGAACAGATGGCAGGCGCCCCAGGCCGCCAGCACGATCGCGACCACCGCGATGCAGGCCACGATGCGGTCGCCGCCCGGCCGCTGGCCGAAGACCCGGCAGGCCGTGTCGTAGACCTTCCAGAACGCCACCAGAAAAGCGAGGGCCGTGA
>JBEGTX010000192.1:0-8407 GCA_041179165.1 Pseudomonadota bacterium
AGGTGAAGGTCGGAGATCAGCGCCACGCGCACGCCGCAGGTCGACGACACCGAAGCCTCACGCACGACGAGCAGGCTGGGTTCGATGAAGCGCATCCACACCAGCAGGGCGCAGCCGATAAGGCCCACCAACGCCCACAGCGCTTGCCTGCGCAGGCCTTGCCGCCATCGAGCCAGGGCAGACCACGCGAGCATCACGCTCGCAGGCCACACGGTCCAGCAGCCCCAGTAGATGAGCAGCTGCACCCAGACCTTGAACTCGTCCTTGGGCGCGAACCAGGCGTCGCGGATGTCGAGCCAGGTGAGGGTGATCGCGGCAACGCCACACGCGGCGAACACGGCGAGCCACCACCGGCGACCCACGGCCGCGGGCGCTGTCGTCGACGTCAAGATCAGGGGGCCTTCTTGAGCCGCACGTGGGCGACCAATCCGCCGTCGAGCGCGTTGGCCAGCTCGAAGTGCCCGCCCATGCGCTGCACGGCTTTTTCCACGATGGCGAGGCCGAGACCGGCGCCAGTGGCGGCGGTGCGTGCAGCATCACCCCGGAAAAACGGCGTGGTGAGCTGCTTGAGCTTTTCAGGCGCAACGCCAGGGCCGTAGTCGCGCACGCTCAGGATCACCCAAGGGCCGGTGCGTGCGTAGCTGACCTGCACGCGGGCGATGCCGGTGTCGGTGGAGCGGCCGTAGCGGCGTGCGTTCTCGAAGAGGTTCTGGAACACACGGCCGAGTTCGGTGTCGTCGGCCATGACCTTGGTGTCGATGGCCACGCGCGAAGAGATGCGGATCTGCGTGGGGTCGCGGAAGCCCGCCATCTCGCGTTCGACCAGGCTGCTCACGTGCACGGGCACGAGCTTGACTTCGCCTGGGCGGGCGTAGTCCATGAACTTGTCGATGATGGCGTCGAGCTGGGTGATGTCGAGGGCCATGTTGCGCTTGGCCTCTTCGTCGTACACGCTCATCTCGGCCTCGAGCCGCAGGCGGGCCAGCGGCGTGCGCAGGTCGTGTGAGATGCCTGCGAGCATGACGGCGCGGTCTTCTTCGACCTTGGCAAGCTCGCGCGCCATTCGGTTGAAGCCCATGTTCACCTGGCGAATCTCGCTGGTGAGGGTGTTTTCATCGAGCTGCGACTCGTACTCGCCATCGCGGATGCGGCTGGCCGCGAACGACAGATCGCGCAGCGGCTGGTTGATGAGCCGCGCAATGCCGGCCGAGCCGAGCACGGTGGCCAGCAAGGCGATGGTGACCCACAGCACCCAGCTGCTGCCAGCCATGGGCTGCACACGCGTGGCGTCGGCCTGCAGCCAGTAGGGGTCCTTTTCGATGTTGAAGCCGACCCACAGGCCATGCTCGCCGTTCTTGGTGCTGGCCACGAGCGTGTCGGGGCCGAGCTTGGAGCGCAGCTCCTGCGCGATGGCACGCGAGAAGCGGTCTTGCTCGAAGGGCTCCCACTTGTCGTTGGGCTCGCGCGGCATGACCTTCACGGCCTCTTGGGCCGACATCGACTTCACCAGCGTGACGCGGTCGATGCCATCGGCAAAGCGCAGCGCGGCCCGCGACAGGTTCACGAGGCTGGCGATCTGCTGGGCCGACTGCACGGCGCGCGGCTCGAACTCGAGCGCGCGAAAGGTCTGCACCCAGGCGAACACGCCGCCCACCAGCAGAATGGCCAGCAGGAAAAACGTGCGCCAGAAGAGGCTCAGGGCCAGCGGGTTGCGCAGCCCAGGCACGTCGGGGGCCTGAAGGTCAGGCACCGTCGGTGCAAAAAAAGGCCCTTTCTTCTTGGACCTTCGCCGGTTTCCGAATTTAAGCAGCGCCATCTGGCACGAAGACGTAGCCCACGCCCCAGACCGTCTGGATGTAGCGAGGTTGTGCCGGATCGGGTTCGATCATCTTGCGCAGACGGGAGATCTGCACATCGAGACTGCGGTCGAACGGTTCGAACTCGCGGCCTCGGGCCAGTTGAGCGAGCTTGTCGCGAGACAGAGGCTGGCGCGGGTGGCGCACCAGGGCCTTGAGCATCGAGAACTCGCCGGTGGTGAGCGCGATCTGTTCGCCATCTTTCGACAGGCGGCGCAACGCGAGGTCGAATTCGAACGGGCCGAAGGTCACCGTGAGGGCGTCCTTGGCGGGCGCGCCCGGGGCCTCGAGGGCAGGGCGGCGGCGCAGCACGGCATGGATGCGGGCCAGCAGTTCACGCGGGTTGAACGGCTTGGGCAGGTAGTCGTCGGCACCGACTTCTAGCCCCACGATACGGTCCACGTCTTCGACCTTGGCCGTCAGCATGATGATGGGCGTGAGGTCGTTGGCCGCGCGCAGGCGGCGGCAGATCGACAGGCCGTCTTCACCTGGCAGCATCAGGTCGAGAATGATCATGTCGACCGTTTCTCGGGTGAGCACGCGGTTGAGCGCCTTGGAATCTTCGGCCAGCAGCACCTCGAACCCCTCTTGGGTGAGGTAGCGCCGAAGCAGGTCCCGGATGCGGGCATCGTCGTCCACGACAACGATACGGTCGGGGCGGGCATTGGTTGTGGTCGTCATGGCGTACCTCCCTTTCTTTGTAACAGCGGATTGTGCGCACGCTATAACCCTGTTTTTAGCAGCTTTGACCATCTGTTACAAACTGATCAACCCTTGCTCTTGGCCGTAGCGGGTGCTCAGCTGCTGTGTTTTTGACCGGGTAGGCCTGCTGGCAGCCGGGTTGAACGAGGGGGAATGTCTGAAAAATCTGCCGGTCGTGCGACCATGCCCGCGGTTGATTTCCAGGTTCGGGCGGGCTTCGAACCGCCCGGTGCCATCGTGATTTTTAGTTTTCAGAGGAGAACGAAGATGTTCAAGACAGTCGCGTTGATTCCATCCCTGCTGGCCGCCGGCCTGTTTTCATCTGCCGTGTGGGCGGCCGACCCGCCACCGCAGAACGTGGTGGGCCTCGCAGCCAGTGCCAGCGTCGAAGTCAACAAAGACGTGCTCAGCGTCACCCTCAGCACCACGCGCGAAGGCACCGATGCGTCGGCCGTGCAGGCCGGGCTCAAGCAGGCGCTGGACGCTGCATTGGCAGAAGCCAAGAAGGTGGCCAAGCCTGGGCAGATCGATGTGCAGACGGGCGGGTTCTCGCTGTTCCCTCGCTACTCGGCGAAGGGCGGCATCACCGGGTGGCAGGGCTCGACCGAGCTGCTCGTGGAAGGGCGCGACATCCCTGGCATCGCCCAGCTCACCGGGCGCATCAACACGCTGACCATTGCCCGTGTGGGCACCAACCTGTCGCGCGAGCAACGAGAGAAGGTGGAGTCGGAGGTGGCAGCCCAAGCCATTTCTCGCTACCGCGCCAAGGCGGCCGACTACGCACGGCAATTCGGCTTCAGCGGGTTCACGCTTCGAGAAGTGAACGTCGGGGCGAATGAGCCGGCGATGTACGCTGCTCAGGCGCCCATGATGCGCAGCGCGCTGATGAAGTCCGATTCGGCTGACTTGCCTGTCGAGTTGGGCAAGGGCACGGTCACGGTGAATGTGAACGGCACAGTCCAACTCACGAAGTGAGGCGGGGCTGACCGGCGTCTTGGCGCCGGTCAGTGACCGCGAGGTGATGGTCGTTACTGGGCTGTCCAGCCGCCGTCCACGCTCCACGCCACGCCACGCACATTCACGGCGGGTGGCGAGCACAGGAAGACGGCCAACTCGCCCAGTTGGTCGGGTGTGACGAACTCGAGCGAAGGCTGTTTCTCGCCGAGCAGTTCCCTCTTGGCTTGTTCGACCGAGATGCCTTCGTTCTTGGCCCGGTCGTCGATCTGCTTTTGCACCAGGGGCGTGAGCACCCAGCCCGGGCAGATGGCGTTGGCCGTGATGCCGGTGGTGGCGGTTTCCAAGGCAATCGATTTGGTGAAACCCACCAACCCGTGCTTCGCCGCCACATAGGCCGACTTGCCGGCCGAGGCCACCAGCCCGTGGGCCGAGGCGATGTTGATGAAGCGGCCCCAGTTCTTGGCGCGCATGCCGGGCATGGCGAGGCGGGTGGTGTGAAAGGCCGAGCTCAGGTTGATGGCGATGATGGCGTCCCACTTGGCTATGGGGAAGTCTTCGACCGGGGACACATGCTGGATACCGGCGTTGTTGACCACGATGTCGGCGCCGCCGAACTCTAGCTTGGTGTAGTCGATGAGGGCCGCGATCTCGTCGGGCTTGCTCATGTCGGCCGGGTGATAACCCACCTTGCCCCCGAAGGCGGCCACCTGGGCGCGCGCTGGTTCGTGGTCACCGAAGCCGTTGAGTACCAGCGTGGCACCCTGGCGGGCGAGGGCGATGGCCACGCCCAATCCGATGCCGCTGGTCGAGCCCGTCACGATGGCGGTTTTCCCTTTTAGCATGATGATTCTCCGGGGTTGATACAGTTCATTATGAAAGAGGATCCTCACCATGTCTGAACCACGGTTGAATCACGTCGCTTGTTTGGACACCAAAGGCTTGCATCGCCTTGCCTATTGGGAATGGGGCGATCCTTCCAATCCGCGAGTGGTGGTGTGCGTGCACGGCCTGTCGCGCCAGGGCCGAGATTTCGACCTGCTGGCCCAGGCTCTGGCGGACGATTTCCGGGTCGTGTGCCCCGATGTCGTGGGGCGCGGCCAGTCGGATTGGCTCGAAGACCCGGCCGGCTACCAATTGCCAGCCTACGTGGCCGACATGGTCACGCTGGTCGCGCGACTCAATGTGCCCAGCGTGCAATGGGTCGGCACCTCCATGGGCGGCTTGATCGGGCTGGGCGTGGCGGGGCTCAAGGGCTCACCCATCAGCCGCATGGTGATCAACGATGTGGGTCCGACCATCGAGCCCGCTTCGCTGGTGCGCATCGGGACCTACCTGGGGCAGCCTGGCCACTGGAACACGATCGATGAGGCGGCTGATGCACTCTGGGCGGTGTCCACTGGCTTTGGCACGCACACGCGTGAGCAGTGGCTGGCGCTCTCTCGCCCCATGCTGAAGCCCGGCCCGGATGGCAACGGCTGGGTGCTGCACTACGATCCGCGCATCGGCCAGGCCTTCCGCGGTATCACTCCCGAAATCGCCAAGTACGCCGAGGCCGCCACCTGGCACGTCTATGACCAGATCACCTGCCCCGTGCTGTTACTGCGGGGCGCCGACTCCGACTTGCTCAGTGCCGCCACCGCACGTGCCATGACCGAGCGCGGACCCAAGGCGCGGCTGCACGAGTTTGCCAACGTGGGGCACGCGCCGATGCTCACCAGTCCCGATCAGATTGCCGTCGTTCGGGAGTTCTTGCTCTCCTGATGAAAACCGGTTTACTTTCTCGCCAGCAACCTGCGGCACCCATTGTTCAACTGACCGACGACGCGCCTCAACACTCTCCCGGCGACGACGACGTGCAGCTCACCCGAGCGCGCGCCTTTGCCGAGCCGCTGCTGCAAAACCGCCAGCTCGACACCGGCGAAGATGCCATGTCCCACGCCGATGGGGTGGCCAACATCCTGCAAGGCGTGGGCGCAGCGCCTTCCATGCGCGCAGCCGCCTACCTGGTCTACGCGGCGGAGTACCTCAACAAGCCTGAGGAGATCGTCGCCAAGGCGTTCGGGGCCTCCAACGCCGGGCTGGTGGTGCACACCCGCAAGCTGGTGCAGATCCAGCGAGCAGCGCGTGAAGCGCAGGTCGACGAAGAAAAGCGTGCCGAGCAGACCGAGCGTGTGCGCAAGATGCTGCTCGCGTTCTCTCGCGATTTGCGGGTGGTGCTGCTGCTGCTCGCCTCGCGATTGCAGACGCTGCGTTTTCACGCGAGTGCGCGCGTGGTGTGCCCGCCTGACCTGGCCCGTGAGTCGATGCAGGTGTTCGCGCCGCTCGCCAACCGGCTGGGCATCTGGCAGATCAAGTGGGAGATCGAGGACCTTGCGTTCCGCTTCCTCGAACCCGACAACTACAAGATGGTGGCCCGGCTGCTCGACGAGCGACGGCTGGAGCGAGAGGAGGGCGTGGAGCTGTTCCGCCAGCAATTGGCCGATGAGCTGGCGCGCCATCAGATGCACGCCGAGGTTCAAGGCCGCCCCAAGCACCTGTACAGCATCTGGAAGAAGATGCGAGGCAAGGGCTTGGGACTCGAGCGCGTGTTCGACGTGCGAGCCTTGCGCGTCATCGTGCCCGACATCCCCGATTGCTACTCGGTCCTCGGCCATGTGAACGCACTGTGGAAGCAGGTGCCGGGTGAGTTCGACGACTACATCGCGCGCCCCAAGCCCAACGGCTACCAGTCGCTGCACACCGTGGTGTCGGACGAGCACGGCCGCAACGTGGAGGTGCAGATCAGAACCCAGGCCATGCACGAGCATGCCGAGCACGGCGTGGCCGCGCACTGGGCCTACAAGGAGGCCGGTGCCAAGGGCTATGCTGGCGGTGTGAGCGCCACGGGCGACTTCGACGCGCAGGTGGCCGAGGCCCGCAAGACCGTGCTGCGTCAGCTGCTGGAATGGGAGCGCGACTTCGTCGAAGGCGAGGAGCCGGCACCAGGCGCCAAGCAGGTGTTCGACGACCGCATCTACGTGTTCACGCCGCAGGCCTCGGTGATCGAGTTGCCGGTGGGCGCCACGCCGATCGACTTCGCCTATGCCGTGCACACCGACCTGGGTCACCGCTGCCGTGGCGCCAAGATCGACGGGGCCATGGTGCCGCTCAACACGCCCCTGCAGAGCGGGCAGACGGTCGAGGTCACGGCGGTGAAGGAGGGCGGTCCTTCGATGGACTGGATCAACCCTGAGCTCAGTTACCTGCAAAGCCACCGCTCACGGGCCAAGGTGCGGGCCTGGTTCAATGCGCTGGCCCAGCAGCACACGATTGCGCGCGGCCGCGAGTCGGTCGAAAAGCTGCTGCAGCGCGAAGGCAAGACCGCCATCAAGCTCGACGACCTTGCAAGCCAGCTCGGCTTCCGCCAGGCCGATGCCTTGTTCGAATCGGTGGGCAAGGACGAGTACTCGCTGCGCAACATCGAGACCTTGTTGCGCCCGCCCGAGGCGCCACCTGCGGAAGAAGACCTCATCACCTTGCGCCGCACGCGGCCCGAGGGCGAGGCACCCAAGGGCGGCGTGCTCGTGGTCGGCGTCGAGTCGCTGCTGACCAATCTCGCACGCTGCTGCCGGCCTGCACCACCGGATGCCATCGGGGGCTATGTGACACGTGGGCGGGGCGTTGCCATCCATCGGCGCGACTGCAGCAACTTCAGGCAGATGGGCCAGCGCGTGCCCGAGCGAGTGATTGAGGTGGAGTGGGGCCAGCCGCGCGGTGACCGGGCGGCCGTCTACCCGGTGGACGTGATGGTCGAGGCCAGCGACCGGCAAGGCCTGCTGCGCGACATTTCCGAGATCTTCACGAAGGAGCGCATGAACGTCACCGCGGTCAACAGCCAGTCGGCGCGCGACCTTCGAGGCGGCACGGCACGCATGAGCTTCACGGTGGAGGTATCCGACTCCGCTCGCTTGAGCCATGTGCTCGGCCTCGTCACGCAGATCGATGGTGTGCGCAGCGCTGTGCGTCGACGATGAGTCTGTGAAATTTTTTCAAACAAATGACGATGAGTTTGCTTTGAAGAAGAATTCGCTGATATACTGCGAGGCTTACTTAGGCGCGTAGCTCAGCTGGTTAGAGCACCACCTTGACATGGTGGGGGTCGTTGGTTCGAGTCCAATCGCGCCTACCAAATTTGGTAGGAAATCAGGCACTTAGCAGAAACGCTAAGTGCCTTTTTTTTGTGCGCTCAGCATGAGCGCACTCTTGGAGGTGCAAGTCCCGCCGTAAGTTGATCACGGCGAACGAAGAGAAGCGCAACTGCATGAGGGCGACCGAGGGTGGGAAGGAAGCGTGGATCGAAGCTGCTTGTCCGTGAACAAGAACCGGATAGAAGGCGCTGCCAAGCAGGGCGAGCGGGCAAAAAGCCGCGAAGCTCTTGTGATCGAGGCGAGGTGGCGTAGATCCGGCGGTTGTGCAGCGAAGGAGTGCGTTCTTACCTGGGGAGATCTCGCCTCATGCCTGAAAGGGCGACGGCCACTGCTGGAGCGAGAAGTCAGCACAGGCCGTAGTAGCCGGGTAGCGGGGCAGCCGAGGTCACCAGCGAGAGGCGAAGGGCCGAACGAGAGAGAGTGACCGAGGACACGAGGGATGCCAGAGGCCATGCGTCAGATGTCGGCGAGAGCCGAGCGGGAGGGCGTAGCGCGCGGTGAAGCCGAGCGCGAACCTGTCAGCGACGAAGCCTGCGGCCCGCCCCGTGAACACCCGGGCACGGGGTCGGCAAAGACGAAGGCGGGCCCGGGTGGCCTGCTGGAGGCGGCGCTGACGAGAGAGAACCTGCAAGCGGCGTGGAAGCGGGTCAAAGCCAACAAGGGCGCAGCCGGCGTGGACGGGCTCGACATCGAGCACACACGGCG
>JBEGTX010000193.1:0-5339 GCA_041179165.1 Pseudomonadota bacterium
CGCAGTCCCCCAAGGTGCAAAGCGTCACCGTGGCGCCCGGCAATGGCGGCACCGCGCTCGATCCGCACCTGCACAACCTGGCCATCACCGACGTGAAGGCGCTGGCCGACTACGCCCAGGCCGAAAAGATCGCCCTCACGGTGGTGGGACCCGAAGCGCCGCTGGCGGCTGGCGTGGTCGATGAATTCCGTGCCCGCGGCCTGCGCATCTTCGGCCCCACGCGGGCTGCGGCGCAGCTCGAGAGCTCCAAGGCCTTTGCCAAGGACTTCATGAAGCGCCATGCCATTCCCACGGCGGCGTACGACACCTTCACCGATGCCGTGGCGGCACACGCCTACGTCGACAAGATGGGTGCGCCCATCGTCATCAAGGCCGACGGCCTGGCCGCAGGCAAGGGTGTGGTCGTGGCCATGAGCCTGGCCGAAGCGCACGAAGCCATCGACTGGATGCTCAGCGGCGACGACAACAAGCTCGGCGTCACGCACAACGCGGGCGGCGCGCGCGTGGTGATCGAAGAATTCCTGCAGGGCGAAGAGGCAAGCTTCATCGTGCTGTGCGACGGCAAGAGCGTGCTGCCGCTGGCCACGAGCCAGGACCACAAGCGCCTGCTCGACGCCGACCTCGGCCCCAACACCGGCGGCATGGGCGCGTATTCGCCCGCGCCCGTGGTCACGCCCAACGTGCACGCACGGGCGATGCAAGACATCATCCTGCCGACCATCGCAGGCATGGCGCGCGATGGCATCCCGTTCACCGGCTTCCTGTACGCGGGTCTGATGATCGACGAAGAGGGCGTGCCCAAGACGCTCGAGTTCAACACGCGAATGGGTGACCCTGAAACGCAGCCCATCATGATGCGGCTCAAGAGCGACCTGTTCGACGTCTTCATTGCGGCCACCGACGGCACGCTCGACGAAGTCGAGTTGCAGTGGGACCGCCGCGTGGCGCTGGGTGTGGTCATGGCTGCGGCCGGCTACCCGCTGTCGCCGCGCAAGGGCGACGCCATCACCGGCCTGCCGGCCGATGAACCCGATGCCATGGTGTTTCACGCCGGCACCTCGCCCGAGGGCAAGGGTGTCGTCACCTCCGGCGGCCGGGTGCTGTGCGTCACCGCACTGGGCGACTCGGTCAAGATGGCGCAGCAACGTGCCTACGAGCTGCTGCAGCCCATTCGCTTCGAGGGTGCGCAGTTCCGCAGCGACATCGGTTATCGCGCCATCAAGGCGCGCTGATCGCTGCGTTCATCCCCGCTTCAAGACCTTGCCACTGACCCGATCCTGATGAGTTTTTCTGGCGTTCGCACCTACCTGCTCGGTCTGCAGGACCGCATCATCTCGGCCTTCGAGGCCGAGGGCGATGAGCCGTTCCTCACCGATGCCTGGACTCGCGACCCCGGCGGCCGGCTGACGGGCGACGGCCGCTCGCGCCTCATCGAAGACGGTGTGTTGCTGGAGCGGGGCGGCTGCAACTTCTCGCACGTGAAGGGCACGGCCATGCCGCCTTCGGCCACGGCCCACCGGCCCGAACTGGCAGGCGCGCCGTTCGAGGCGATGGGCGTGTCGCTCGTATTCCATCCGCGCAATCCGCTGGTGCCCACCGTGCACATGAACGTGCGCATGTTCGCGGCCTTGCCTGCCGGGCGCGAGCCGGTGGTGTGGTTCGGCGGCGGCATGGACCTCACGCCGTACTACGGCGTCGAAGAAGACGCCCGCCATTTCCACCGCGTGAACCAGGCGGCGCTGGCGCCGTTCGGCGACGACAAGTACCCGCGCTTCAAGCAGTGGTGCGACGAGTATTTCTTCTTGAAGCACCGCGGCGAGCCGCGAGGTATCGGCGGCATCTTCTTCGATGACTTCGCCGAAGGCGGCTTCGACAACGGCTTTGCCATGATGCAGGCGGTGGGCGATGCCTTCGTGCCGGCCTACCTGCCCATCGTGCAGCAGCGCAAAGCCCTCGCCTATGGCGAACGCGAGCGTGACTTCCAGGCCTACCGCCGCGGCCGCTATGTCGAATTCAACCTCGTGTTCGACCGGGGCACCTTGTTCGGCCTGCAGTCCGAAGGCCGAACCGAGTCCATCCTGATGTCGATGCCGCCCATCGTGAAATGGCGCTACAACTGGGCGCCAGAAGCCGGCACCCCCGAGGCGCGGCTCTACACCGACTTTCTTCGTCCGCGCGACTGGGCCGGCGAGGGCTCGCCTTGAGGCGCATCGGCCTCTTCGGTGGCAGCTTCGATCCGGTTCACCTGGCCCATCTGGCGCTGGCCCGCGTGGCGCTGGCGCAACTCGGGCTGGACGAGATCCGCTGGATCCCGGCCGGGCGGCCCTGGCAGAAAGCCCGCGATCTGACGTCGTCGGTGCACCGGGCGGCCATGGTGGCGCTCGCGATCGCTGACGAGCCCCGTTTCGTGCTCGAACTCTGCGAAACCCGCCGCAGCGGCGCCAGCTACACCTACGACACCGTGCGCGAGCTGCAGGCAGCTGAGCCCGGCGCCGAGTGGTTTCTCATCATCGGCCAGGACCAGTACGCCGGTTTGCACACCTGGCTCGGCTGGCAGCAGCTGCTCGCAAGGGTCACGTTGGCAGTTGCCAACCGGCCTGGCGCGCCGATGCTGGCCAGTCCCGAAGTGGAAAAGGTGGCCCACCAGACGGTGGCGCTGCCCATGATGGACGTCTCGTCCACCGACATCCGAACTCGGCTTCAGGCAGGGCAGGGCATTGATGCTCTGGTGCCTGCCGCCGTAGCACGTTATATTGATCAACACCACCTCTATCGAGGAACCTCCGGGAGCTGAATGGACATCCGAAAACTGCAACGCGCCATCGTCGATGGTCTGGAAGACGTGAAAGCGCAAAACGTCGTGGTCTTCGACACCGAGCACCTGTCCTCGCTGTTCGAACGCGTCATCATCGCGTCGGGCACGTCGAACCGACAGACCAAGGCGCTCGCAGCCAGCGTGCGCGACGCCGTCAAGGCCGAAGGCTATCCGCAGCCGCGCACCGAGGGCGAACAGTCCGGCGAGTGGATCATCGTCGACTGTGGCGCAGCCGTGGTGCACATCATGCAGCCCACCTTCCGCGAGTACTACCACCTCGAGGAAATCTGGGGCGAAAAGCCGGTCAAGATGACTTCGGTGGCACGCGCCTCCGGCCTGGTCAAGGCGGAAGAGCCTGCCAAGAAGGCGGCCGGCAAGAAGGCGCCCGCCAAGAAGGCGGCTGCGTCCAAGGCCGAGCCCGAGAAGGCGCCTGCCAAGAAGGCAGCGGCCAAGAAGACCGTGGCAGCAGCACCTGCGAAAAAGGTTGCGGCCAAGAAAGTGGCGGCCAAGGCCCCTGCAAAGGCACCAGCCAAGGCACCGGCAAAAACGGCAGCCAAGACCACCAAGGCGCCTGCGAAGACTGCTGCCAAGGCACCCGCCAAGAAGGCTCCTTCGCGCGCCATTCCCGTGGTGTCCAAGCTGAAGACCGTGGCCGCCCCCAAGAAGGTCACCGCTGAGAAGGCCGCCTTCGAGAAGGTCGTGGCCCGCAAGGGTGCCATCCAGCGCGCGGTCAACCAGAAGGCGATTGCCAAGTCGTCGGGTGTCACACGCACGGTGGGTGTGAAGAACGCCACCACGGTGTCCAAGCCTGCAGCCCGTCCGGCCGCAGCGAAGAAGACCGTGGCCCGCAAGGCGCCCGCCAAGAAGACCGCTGCCCGCAAGTGAAGCTGCTGCTCGTCGCCGTGGGCCAGCGTCAGCCGGCCTGGGCTGAAACGGCCTATGACGAGTTCGCCAAGCGCTTTCCTCCCGAAATGCGCTTGGAGCTCAAGGCCGTGAAGGCCGAGACACGCGGCTCCAAGACAGCTGAACAGCTGATGTCGGCCGAAGCAGGGCGCCTGGAAGCGGCCCTGCCCAAGGGCGTGCGCCGGGTGGTGCTCGACGAACGTGGCGAGCGGCTCACCACGGTGCAGCTCGCGGCTCGCATGAAGTCGTGGATGAACGACGGGCGCGACGTCGCTTTGCTCGTTGGCGGGCCCGACGGCTTGCATCCCGAGCTCAAGCAAACTGCCGACGAGACCTGGCGCTTGTCCGACCTCACGCTGCCGCATGCGTTCGTGCGCGTGCTCTTGGCCGAGGCGCTTTACCGTGGGTGGACCGTGATGGTCAATCACCCGTACCACAGAGAATGAGGCCCCCCAGTCGCTTCGCTCCTGCCCCCAAGGGGCGCCACCTGGTGGACCGGCAGAGCCGGATCCACGGGTGTTGGGCAATGCGCTTCGCTCTGGATTCCGATCCACTGCAACCCACTGTGCGCTTCAATCAAGCATGCAACAGACTCCCCCTGGCGGACTGGCAGACCCAGATCCGCTGAGTTGGGACCATGCGCTTCACGTTGAACCTTTCACTGAGCAGCTTTGAGGAGCCTTGAGCGAATGATCGGAACTGGGCACGATTTCATCTACCTTGCTTCGCAGAGCCCGCGCCGCCGGCAGCTGCTGTCGCAGATCGGGGTGGCGCATGAGTTGTTGCTGGCCGATGCGAGTGAGGATGCGGAGTCGCTCGAGGCCGAGGTGAAGGGCGAATTGCCGCTCGACTACGTGCGCCGTGTCACGCTGGCCAAGCTTCAAGCGGCACGGCGTCGCCACCGTGAGCGCGGCCTGCCTGTGGCACCCATCCTCTGTTCGGACACCACGGTGGCCGTGGGCCGGCGCATTCTGGGCAAGCCTGTCGATGCCGAGGATGCGCTGCGTTCGCTGCGCCTGCTGTCGGGGCGCACGCACCGTGTGATCACGGCTGTGGCGGTCACGTTGGGGCGCAGTGAGGCGATTGCACTGAGCGTGTCCAAGGTGACGGTGGCCGAGGTCAGCGAGGCCGAGCTGGCTGCGTATGTGGCCAGCGGCGAGCCGTTCGGCAAGGCCGGCGCCTATGCCATCCAGAGTGCCGCCGCAGCGTGGATCTCCCGCATCGACGGCAGCTACTCCGCTATCATGGGTTTGCCTTTGTACGAGACGGCCGAACTGTTGAAACAAGCGAAAGTCCGCTTTCCCACGGCCCCAGGCGCATGACGCCAGCCCATCGAGAACCGTCCCCCCATGCAAGACATCCTGATCAACTGGTCGCCCCAGGAAACCCGCGTGGGCGTGGTCGAGAACGGGGCCGTGCAGGAGCTCCATGTCGAACGCACGCTCGAGCGTGGCCTGGTGGGCAACATCTACGCAGGCCGTGTGGCGCGCGTGCTCCCCGGCATGCAGTCGGCCTTCATCGACATCGGTCTCGAGCGCGCCGCCTTTCTTCACGTGGCCGATGTGCATGTGAATGCCGGCGGCACGCGGGGCGAACACGGTGGCAGCTCCGCACCGCCCAC
>JBEGTX010000194.1:0-12574 GCA_041179165.1 Pseudomonadota bacterium
GCGCCTTTTCTTCAGGGGCTGCGTCGATCTGGTCGTACGCCTTGGCTTCACCACCAAAGGCCTTGCTCAGCACCGTCGTGATCGCTGCCGTCAGCGTCGTCTTGCCATGGTCCACGTGACCAATGGTGCCCACGTTGACGTGGGGCTTGGTCCGTTCGAATTTACCTTTTGCCATTTTCTTATCTCCAGATAAAGAGCAGTGCCAGTGAGATGTTTAAGGTTTCCGGTGGGGTCTTGATTCGTTCGCCACTGGCAGCGAACGGGGCCCCGCCGAAGACCGGCTTGAATAGCTTGTTTCTCTTGCTTCTCGGAAGTGGACCCCGGCCTTCGCCGGGGTGATTCATGGGCCATCAGGCCCGATGAATCACTTGCCGCGTGCGGTGATGATGGCGTCGACCACGTTCTTCGGAGCTTCGCTGTAGTGCTTGAACTCCATCGTGTACGTGGCACGGCCTTGCGACATCGAGCGCAGGGTCGTGGAGTAGCCGAACATTTCGGACAGTGGCACTTCGGCCTTGATCGACTTGCCGCCGCCGACCATGTCGTCCATGCCCTGCACCATGCCGCGACGTGAGGACAGATCGCCCATCACGTTGCCGGCGTAGTCTTCAGGGGTTTCGACTTCCACGGCCATCATCGGCTCGAGAATCACGGGGCTGGCCTTGCGGCAGCCGTCCTTGAAACCCAGCGAGGCGGCCATCTTGAAGGCGTTTTCGTTCGAGTCCACTTCGTGGTACGAACCGAAGGTCAGCGTGACCTTGACGTCGACCACAGGGTAGCCGGCCAGCACGCCGTTAGGCAGGGAGTCTTCGACACCCTTCTTGACCGCAGGGATGAATTCGCGAGGAACCACACCGCCCTTGGTGGCGTCGACGAACTCGAAGCCCTTGCCTGGCTCTTGGGGTTCGATCTTCAGAACCACATGGCCGTATTGGCCCTTGCCGCCCGACTGGCGAACGAACTTGCCTTCGACATCGGCGACTGGCTTGCGGATGGTTTCGCGGTAAGCCACTTGCGGCTTGCCCACGTTGGCTTCAACGCCGAACTCGCGCTTCATGCGGTCGACAATGATTTCCAGATGGAGCTCGCCCATGCCGGAAATGATGGTCTGGCCGGACTCTTCGTCGGTGCGCACGCGGAACGATGGGTCTTCCTGGGCCAAGCGGCCGAGGGCGATGCCCATCTTTTCCTGGTCGGCCTTGGTCTTCGGCTCAACGGCTTGCGAGATCACGGGCTCAGGGAAGATCATCTTCTCGAGCGTGATGATAGCATCAGGGTCGCACAGGGTTTCGCCCGTGGTGACTTCCTTCAGGCCCACGCAGGCGGCGATGTCACCGGCCAGAATTTCCTTGATTTCTTCGCGCTGGTTGGCGTGCATCTGCAGAATACGGCCGATGCGCTCTTTCTTGCTGCGAATCGGGTTGTAGACCGAGTCACCCGACTTCAGAACGCCGGAGTACACGCGCACGAAGGTCAGCTGGCCGACATACGGGTCGGTCATCAGCTTGAACGCCAGAGCGGCGAACTTCTCGTCGTCGGCTGCGCGCCGAACCACGGGTTGCTCGTCGTCGTCGGTGCCCGGCACAGGCGGGATGTCGATCGGCGATGGCATGAAATCGATCACGCCGTCGAGCATGCGTTGCACGCCCTTGTTCTTGAACGCCGAGCCGCAGAACATCGGCTGAATTTCAGCGGCGAGGGTGCGGGCACGGATGCCGGTCATGATTTCTTCTTCGCTCAGGTCGCCCGACTCGAGGTACTTGTTCATCAGGTCTTCAGAAGACTCTGCAGCGGCTTCGATGAGGTTCTCGCGCCACTTGACGGCGTCAGCCTGCTGGCCTGCCGGAATTTCTTCGTAGTTGAACTTCATGCCCTGGGAGGCTTCGTCCCAGATGATGGCCTTCATCTTGATGAGGTCGATCACGCCGGTGAAGTTTTCTTCGGCACCAATGGGAATGACCACTGGCACAGGGTTCGCGCGCAGGCGAACCTTCATTTGCTCGTAGACCTTGAAGAAGTTGGCACCAGTGCGGTCCATCTTGTTCACGAAGGCCAGACGAGGCACCTTGTATTTGTTGGCTTGGCGCCAGACGGTTTCGGACTGGGGCTGAACGCCACCCACGGCGCAGTACACCATGCAGGCGCCGTCAAGGACGCGCATCGAGCGTTCGACTTCAATGGTGAAGTCGACGTGCCCGGGGGTGTCGATGATGTTGATGCGGTGCTCGGGGCGGGCCAGGTCCATGCCTTTCCAGAAGCAGGTGGTGGCAGCAGAGGTGATCGTGATGCCACGCTCTTGCTCTTGCTCCATCCAGTCCATGGTCGCAGCGCCGTCGTGCACTTCGCCGATCTTGTGGTTCACACCGGTATAAAACAGGATGCGCTCGGTGGTCGTCGTCTTGCCGGCATCGATGTGAGCCGAGATGCCGATGTTGCGATAGCGCTCGATGGGGGTCTTGCGGGCCATGGTGGCACTCCAGAAACTGAAACGCGCCCGACGGTCTTGTGGACCGGGCGGGCAGCGCAGGGGGGCTTGGGGGACTTAGAAGCGGAAGTGAGAGAAGGCCTTGTTGGCTTCTGCCATGCGGTGAACTTCGTCACGCTTCTTCATGGCGCCGCCGCGGCCTTCAACGGCCTCGAGCAGCTCGTTGGCCAGACGCTGGGCCATCGACTTCTCACCGCGCTTGCGCGCCGACTCTTTCAACCAGCGCATGGCGAGGGCCACGCGGCGAACAGGACGAACTTCCACGGGAACTTGGTAGTTCGCACCGCCGACACGGCGTGACTTCACTTCGACCATCGGCTTGATGTTGTTCAAGGCGACCACGAAGATTTCGAGCGGATCCTTGCCCGATTTCTTTTCCACTTGCTCGAGCGCGCCATAAATGATGCGTTCTGCAATGGCCTTCTTGCCCGATTCCATGATCACGTTCATGAACTTGGACAGGTCAACCGATCCGTACTTTGGATCAGGCAGGATGTCCCGTTTGGGTACTTCGCGACGACGAGGCATTTCTCTTCCTTTTGCTTCAGTTGGCGAGGTGTTTCACCTCAGCCGCGGATGCCACCCGCTTGGGGCACCCACTTACTTGGCGAGTCCGGAGACTCACCACAATACGCCCGGCCCAGTGAACCACCGGACCATGACAACTTGATAACACCGAGCCCGTTGAGGGACCCGTTTGGCTGTTAGGCCTTCTTCGGACGCTTCGCGCCGTACTTGGAACGCGACTGCTTGCGGTCTTTCACGCCTTGCAAGTCGAGCGAACCGCGCACGATGTGGTAACGCACACCTGGCAAGTCCTTCACCCGGCCGCCACGAACCAGCACGACGCTGTGTTCCTGGAGGTTGTGGCCTTCGCCGCCGATGTAGGAAATGATTTCGAAACCGTTGGTCAGACGAACCTTGGCCACTTTACGCAGCGCAGAGTTTGGCTTCTTCGGAGTCGTGGTGTACACGCGAGTGCACACGCCACGGCGCTGGGGTCCACCCTGGAGCGCCGGCGATTTGGACTTCGTGATCTCGGTCTCGCGACCGTGACGCACGAGTTGATTGATGGTTGGCATTGGTAACTTGTTCCCGTTTGAAGTCACACTGGCGCCGATTCACTCCTGAGCCTGAAAGCACAGGAGAATGCGGCGCTTGTTTTCTCAAATCAGTAGAGGAAGCCGAGCACTCCGGAACGGAGACAAGCCCGAGGCCGCTCGCAAAAAGCGGTAGGCTGCCCGACAAAGAGCGCAGCAAAATCTGCTGAAAAGCCTGCGATTATATGGCTGGGCGGCTGACCCCGCAAGCGCTCAGGCCGATTGCAAGCACACCAACCGCCCGATTCGCTCATTTTATTCGCCTCATTTGCTGATTTTGTGGGTCGCCCTGCTGACCGCGCTGCCTTTGCGCTCAGCCTTGGGCCAGCGACCCACCCACTGCCTTTCATGACCAACACATCCCCTTCCCTTACCTCTCCCCCCCCTGCAGTGGTTCTCGATACGAACATCGTGTTCGACTGGCTGGTCTTCGACAACGCCGGCTGCCGACCCCTCATCGACGCTGTGGAGTCGGGCCGCTTACGCTGGTTGGCCACGCAGGACATGCGCGACGAACTGGCCCATGTGTTGGGCCGCGGGGTGCTTGCGGCCTGGTCGCCGGACGAGTCCCGTCTGTGGTCCACCTGGGACCGGCTCGCTTGCATGGTCACAGCGCCACCCGGCAGCCTGGCACCGCGCCTGCGCTGCGGGGACCCCGACGACCAGAAGTTCGTGGAGTTGGCGCTTGCTCAGGCGCAATGGTTGATCAGCCGTGACCGCGCCGTGCTCAAGTTGGCCAAACGGGCGGCTGCACTCGGGGTCCACATCGTGACGCCGGAGCGGTGGGTGATGCTTCACACCGGCGCATAGCCCAGGCAGGCACTGGCGGTGCAGCCCGCTTACCGCCGGTTGCGAAGTCGCTGCCAGTCATCGCGCGTGATCCTCTATGGTTCGAGGCCCGCCCCGGTTGGCACATTCGTGCCTTGCCCCTGAATCTGCCCATGCCACCATGACCCTGCACTGCACACCTCCCCACACCACCACCCTGCTCTGTGCCGTGTCATTGCTCGGGGTGCTGATGACGGGATGTGGAGGCGGGTCAAGCAGCACAGACACCACCGCGGGGGCTCCACCTGCACCTGCACCTGCACCTGCACCTGCACCTGCACCTGCACCTGCACCTGCACCTGCACCTGCACCTGCACCATCGCCCACTCCCGCGCCAGCCCCCAACCCCAGCGGCGCGCCGACCATTGCAACAGCCAGCGTCTCGGCCTCCGTCCTCACGGTCAGCGGCAGCAGCTTTGGCACACGGGCGCAGGCCGCGCCCCTTCGCTACGACAACTTCGACAGCCGCACCGTGGGGGCCAGCCCTGCCACGTTCGGGTACCACAACTACGGTGGCTTCGGCGGGACGGTGACAGTTGATGGGAGCACCGCCTACAGCGGCGCGCGCTCGTTGCGCCACCAGTCGAATTTCGGCGGCGCCAGCCCTGATGTGCAGGAGTCGTTTCCCCACATCGCGATCCGCGGCTTCAGCAGCAACGAGCTGTACCTGAGTTACCGACTCAAATTTGCAAGCAATGGCTCGCGTATCGCCCAGCTGAAGTTCAACCGCAGCGGCATGGAGATCTCCACGGCCAACGGCAGCCCGTGCTACGGCGGCTCGCCGAAGTTCCGCTCCAGCTACTACCCGGAGAGCGGGTCCACCGACACCACGCTGCGCTATGTGCAGGGCGGGATCGTCCGCGACGACGAATCGGTGCTCGAAGGCTGGATCGGCGAAACCTCTGGCTTTGAAGGCACCCCGCAGGCGATCCCCGAGAACACCTGGGTGCAGGTGGAGGAGTACTACAAGCTGAACGACGTGGGCGCATCCAACGGCGAGTTCGTCACCTACGTGAACGGGCACCGCCACTTCAACTTCCACGATCTGCGCCTGCGAAGCAGTGCGAGCCAGTTGCTCAACTGCAGCTACCTCGTGGTCGGCATGGACTACTACGTGAATGCAGGCAGCACGAACGGTGTGACTGTCTGGTACGACGATCATTACCTCGACACCAGCCGCGCGCGCGTGGTGCTGGCCAATGCGTCGACCTGGGACCAGACCACCATCCGCAGCCCGTTGCCAGCCTCCCAGTGGGCGGCCGGCAGCATTTCTGCGCCGCTTCAGACAGGTGGGTTTGCCACTGGCGCTGAGGTCTGGGTGTACGTGGTGCGATCAGACGGTGTGGTGTCGACGGGCCGGTCGTTGCGCTTGCCCTGAGGTCACGACTGCCAGCGCGGCCCGCAGCGCTGACGAGTCGCCGCGCGGCCACGCAATCACGGTCTTGTTTGCATCAAGCCGCCGGGGCGCTTTTCCGAGCCGGTGCATCCATCAAGAAAAAAACCGCATCAAGGATGCGGCTTTCAAGAGGCTGGTCACAACACCTGAAGAAGCGCCCTTGCAGGCGCATGAACTCAGGGGGCCGTGCAGTAGACCGGCGTGGCTGCTGCTGCGGGGGCCGGTTCAACAGCCGACCAAGTCGCCACTGGCGTGATGGTGATGCGGCATTGGGCATCCACGGTGAAGTTGAACACGTTCCACCATTCGTTGGCACCTTCGCCGGCAGGCGGGGTGAAGACGCGGCTCTCACCAATGGAGGTCAGCTCCACGCGGGTGGGTGAGCCAGTGATGCCAGGCGCAAAGGTGCCGCTGTAGTTGTTCACCACGTACTTGTAGGTGCCGACCATCAAGCGGCGCACCGTGACGATCTCAGGGCCGAAACTCGTCGTGTCGTCCACGTCGAGCGCGGCGAAAGGGGCTTCGTTCAGGCTGCCTTCTTCGCCGTACCAGACCGTGTCGCCGTTGGGGGCGAAAAGGTAGGAGTCCACGTCACTGGGCGATGTGCCCCACGTCAGCTTGATGGTGAGGCCATTGCTGATGCTGCCCAGGACCAGACAGGCCGGCGCGGCTTGCGCGATAAAGTCCACATCGCTTGGGCCGACGGTCAGCGAGTTCGAAAAGCGGAGACCGCTTTGCGCCGTGAGGATGCCGGTGGCAGCGCGCTTCATCGGAACCGAGAAGTTGCCGCTCGCGTCCGTTACCCCCATGGCAGTGCCGGAATAGTTCACACCGTCCGAAGTCACTCGGGCACCGGCCACGCGGTTGCCGCGGTCGTCTTGCAGGCATCCCGTGACGTTCACGGTGTTCACGTACTGGTCGGCGTTCCACGTGCTGAAGTGCGAGACATTGCCTTCGTAGTACTGGTTGGGCGCAGTACCTGCCAGCGAGGCGGTACCCTCCTCAACCCACAGACCGGTGGCAGTGTCGAAGTAGAACAGCGGAATCGTCGGGGTCGGTGTGCCGCGGGTGGTCAACGGAATCCGGATGCTGGCGGTCCGCCCCGTGGCGATGTTCACACGGGCGCCAGTGGCGTCGGCCAGCGTGACGGTCATCGCACCGAAGCTCTCGATCGAGGACGGGCCAGTACCCGCGCGGATGGCGCGGAAGTCGCCAGGCATGTACGACGGATTCACCGCCGGGTTGATCGGCGTGACGGCCACAGACACTTGGCCCGAAATGGGCAGTCCATCGGCGCGCACCAGCGAGCCGCCGCCAATGACGACACGGGCGGTGGAGTTGGGCACTGTGGCCGTGCCGCCGCCGGTGGTGCTGATTGCAGTGGTCGCGGCCACCGGCAGCAACTGGGCGAGGACCGTGGTGGTCTGGGCATCGGCCACCGGGGTCACGACCACGTTCTCAGCGTAGGCGGTTTTGCTGATGCGCAGTACGGCACGCGCATTGGCGGCAATGCTGAGTGTGAACTTGCCGTCGGCGCCAGTCGTGGCGGAAGCGGCGCCTGATTGCACGGAGGCGTTGGCCACCGGCGTGCCGGTGGAAGCATCGAGGACCGTGCCTTCCACGGCCGTGGCCGGCGCAGGAGCGCTGTCACCGCCGCCGCCGCAGGCGCCCAGCAACAAGGAGACGGCGAGTGCCGGAGCGGCCGCCCAGGCCCGAGATTTCGAGTTGAGTTCCATGAGTTGTTCCCTGATCAAGACTGAATGTGGGTCGCAGAATCACGACGTGTTTGATCGTACAAACAGGCCGGGAGAATCCACATGGCTGAAGTCATGTTTCAGCCCCCCCATTGGCGGGGGCTACATCTGAAGCAGCTTGAGTTTGTGCCGATGAACGCAGGGATCACGCCCGCACGGTGCGCGTCGGCGCAATGTGCGGAGCCCCCATCGCGGGCCAGCGCACGGGCCACGAGCTCGCTTCGGCTGAGGGCTTTTGAAGGCGTCTGTGAAGCCTCATTCAAAAGAGAAACGCCCAGAAAAAAGCCGCCCGAAGGCGGCTCTCTGAAGCGGCAGAGGATGGTTACTCTGCAGCGTCGCCCGTGGCTTCCGCCGGGGCTTCCTGGATGGAAGCGAACTCTTCCGCTTCGGCCAAGGTGATGGCGCGGCGCTCGGCGTCGTCCAGCTCTTCCTTGACCTTGCGTGCATCGTGGAACGCCATGCCGGTGCCAGCTGGAATGAGCCGGCCGACAATGACGTTTTCCTTCAGGCCACGCAACTCGTCGCGCTTGCCCATGATGGCAGCCTCGGTGAGCACGCGGGTGGTTTCCTGGAAGGACGCAGCCGAGATGAAGCTGTCGGTCGACAGCGACGCCTTGGTGATGCCCAACAGCACGTCAGCGTGCGTGGCAATGAGCTTGCCCTCTGCGCGCATCTTGTCGTTGGTGTCCCACAGCTCGGAGCGCTCGACCTGCTCGCCGGCGATGTAGTGCGTGTCGCCCGCGTTGGTGATCTGCACACGACGCAGCATCTGGCGAACGATCACCTCGATGTGCTTGTCGTTGATCTTCACACCTTGCAAACGGTACACGTCCTGCACTTCGTCGACGATGTAGCGAGCCAGCTCTTCGATGCCCAGCAAGCGGAGGATGTCTTGTGGGTCGGCCGGGCCGTCCACAATCGATTCGCCCTTGTTGACCACTTGGCCTTCGTGCACCAGGATGTTCTTTTCCTTGAGCACGAGCTCTTCGTAGACCTTGCCTTCAGGGTCGGTGATCTGCAGGCGAACCTTGCCCTTGGTCTCCTTGCCGAACGACACGGTACCGGTCATTTCAGCCAGCGTGCCCTTGTCCTTTGGCGTGCGTGCCTCGAACAGCTCGGCCACACGTGGCAGACCGCCGGTGATGTCCCGCGTCTTCTGGCCTTCGACCGGAATACGTGCCAGCACTTCACCTGGGAACAGGTCTTGGCCGTCACGAATCTGGATCAGCGAGCCGACAGGGAAGCCGATGGTCACCGAGTGGTCGGTGCCAGGGATCTTCACTTCGTTGCCTGCTGGATCGAGCAGCTTGACCTGCGGACGAACCACCTTCAATGCACCACGGCGCTTGGAGTCGATGACCACCAGCGTTGACAGGCCGGTCACTTCGTCCAGTTGCTTGGCGACGGTGAGGCCTTCTTCGACGTTCTCGAAGGTGGCCTTGCCGGCGAACTCGGTGATGATCGGGCGGGTCAGCGGATCCCAGTTGGCCAACACGAGGCCAGCCTTGATGGTCTGGTCGGCCTTGATGTTGAGAATCGCGCCGTACGGCACCTTGTGACGTTCACGCTCGCGACCGTGCTGGTCGGAGATGATGATTTCGCCGGAACGCGAAATCACCACCAGGTCGCCCTTGCCGTTGGTCACGTAGCGCATCGTGGCATTGAAGCCGATGATGCCGTCCGACTTCGCGTCGACGCTCGACGCCACAGCAGCGCGCGATGCGGCACCACCGATGTGGAACGTGCGCATCGTCAGCTGCGTGCCTGGCTCACCGATCGACTGGGCAGCGATCACACCGACGGCTTCGCCGCGGTTGACCAAGCCACCACGGCCCAGGTCGCGGCCGTAGCACTTGCCGCACAGGCCGAAGCGTGTGTCGCAGGTGAGTGCGGTGCGAACCTTGACTTCGTCGACGCCAGCGGCTTCGAGCATGTCGAGGATGTCCTCGTCCATGATCTGTGCGCCGCCCAGCAGGATGGCGCCAGTTTCAGGGTGCGGCACTTCGATCGCGGTGACGCGGCCGAGAATGCGGTCGCGCAACGACTCGATCACTTCGCCGCCTTCGACCAGCGCGCGCATGTTCATGCCGTTCTGGGTGCCGCAATCGTCTTCGGTGACCACCAAGTCTTGCGTCACATCGACCAGACGACGCGTGAGGTAGCCCGAGTTGGCCGTCTTCAACGCCGTGTCCGCCAGACCCTTACGGGCGCCGTGGGTGGAGATGAAGTACTGCAACACGTTCAGACCTTCACGGAAGTTTGCCGTGATCGGGGTCTCGATGATGGAGCCGTCAGGCTTGGCCATCAGGCCTCGCATGCCGGCGAGCTGGCGAATCTGGGCTGCAGAACCGCGGGCACCGGAGTCGGCCATCATGTAGATGGAGTTGAACGACTCCTGGTCCACCGTCTTGCCGTGGCGATCCACCGTCTTTTGCTTGGACAGCTGGCTCATCATGACCTTGCCGACTTCGTCGCCGGTCTTGCCCCAGATGTCGACCACCTTGTTGTAGCGCTCGCCAGAGGTCACGAGACCCGAGACGTACTGCTGCTCGATTTCCTTGACTTCCTTCTCGGCGCGTTCGATCAGCACGTGCTTTTCGTTCGGCACGAGCATGTCGTCGATGCAGATCGAGATGCCGGCGCGCGTGGCCAGGCGGAAGCCCGATTGCAGCAGCTTGTCGGCGAAGACAACGGTTTCCTTCAGACCGCACTTGCGGAACGAGGTGTTGATCAGGCGAGAAATTTCCTTCTTCTTGAGCGCCTTGTTGAGGTTCGAGAACGGCAGCCCGCGGGGCAGGATCTCGCTCAACAGGGCACGGCCGACCGTGGTGTCCGTCAACTTGGTTTCGGACGTGAATTCGCCCGTCGCCTTGTCTTTGGTCCACTCGGTCAAGCGCACGCTGATCTTGGTGGTGATCTCGACCGCGTCGTTGTCGAGTGCGCGCTGCACTTCAATGACGTCGGAGAAGATCAGGCCTTCGCCCTTGGCGTTGATGCGGTCACGGGTCGCGTAGTACAGACCCAGCACCACGTCTTGCGACGGGACGATGGAAGGCTCGCCGTTGGCCGGGAACAAGATGTTGTTCGAGGCCAGCATCAGCGTGCGGGCTTCCATCTGTGCTTCGATCGACAGCGGAACGTGGACGGCCATCTGGTCACCGTCGAAGTCGGCGTTGAAGGCCGCGCAAACGAGTGGGTGCAGTTGGATGGCCTTGCCTTCGATCAGCACCGGCTCAAAGGCTTGAATGCCCAGGCGGTGCAGCGTTGGCGCACGGTTCAGCATGACCGGGTGTTCCTTGATGACTTCTTCAAGGATGTCCCACACGACTGGCGTGCCCGATTCCACTTCCTTCTTCGCCGCCTTGATGGTGGTGGCGATGCCCATGGCTTCCAGGCGCGAGAAGATAAATGGCTTGAACAGCTCGAGCGCCATCAGCTTGGGCAGGCCGCACTGGTGCAGCTTGAGGGTCGGGCCCACCACGATGACCGAACGGCCAGAGTAGTCGACGCGCTTGCCCAGCAAGTTCTGGCGGAAACGACCGCTCTTGCCCTTGATCATGTCGGCGAGCGACTTGAGCGCACGCTTGTTGGCGCCCGTCATGGCCTTGCCGCGACGGCCGTTGTCGAGCAGCGAGTCGACGGCTTCCTGCAGCATGCGCTTTTCGTTGCGCACGATGATTTCAGGGGCCTTCAGCTCGAGCAGACGTGCCAGACGGTTGTTGCGGTTGATCACACGACGGTAGAGGTCGTTCAGGTCGGAGGTCGCGAAGCGGCCGCCGTCCAGTGGCACCAGCGGACGCAGGTCCGGCGGCAGCACTGGCAGCACGTTCATGACCATCCACTGTGGCTTGATGCCCGACTTCTTGAAGGCTTCCATCACCTTGAGGCGCTTGGAGTTCTTCTTGACCTTCAGCTCGGAGCCGGTCATGTCGCCGCGCAGGCGTTCGATCTCGACGTCGAGGTCGATTTCGGCCAGCAGCTTCTGAACGCCTTCAGCACCCATCAGCGCGATGAATTCGTCGCCGAATTCGGTGCGCTTCGTGTCGTAGTCGTCTTCGGACATGATGCTGAATTTCTTCAGCGGGGTCATGCCGGGATCGACCACCACGTACGCTTCAAAGTACAGCACGCGTTCGATGTCGCGCAGCGTCATGTCGAGCACGAGGCCCAGACGCGACGGCAGCGACTTCAGGAACCAGATGTGCGCGCACGGTGCAGCCAGGTCGATGTGACCCATGCGTTCGCGGCGAACCTTGGTCTGCGTGACTTCAACGCCGCACTTCTCGCAGATGACACCGCGGTGCTTCAGGCGCTTGTACTTGCCGCACAGGCATTCGTAGTCCTTGATAGGACCAAAAATCTTGGCGCAGAAGAGACCGTCGCGCTCAGGCTTGAACGTGCGGTAGTTGATGGTTTCCGGCTTTTTGACTTCGCCGAAAGACCACGACCGAATTTTCTCGGGGGAAGCCAGTCCGATCTTGATGGCATCGAAGTGCTCATCAGGCGTGAACTGGCGGAACAGATCAAGTAAACCCTTCATGTTCTGTGTCCTTCTCTTTAGTTGCGCTCAAGTTCAATGTCGATGCCAAGGGAACGGATTTCCTTGACCAGCACATTGAACGATTCCGGCATGCCGGCTTCGATGGCGTGTTCGCCCTTGACGATGCTTTCGTACACCTTGGTGCGGCCGTTCACGTCGTCGGACTTCACGGTCAGCATTTCCTGCAGCACGTAAGACGCGCCGTAGGCTTCCAGTGCCCACACTTCCATTTCGCCGAAACGCTGACCACCGAACTGGGCCTTGCCGCCCAGAGGTTGTTGCGTGACCAGCGAGTACGGTCCGGTGGAGCGGGCGTGCATCTTGTCGTCGACCAGATGGTGCAGCTTGAGCACGTGCATGTAGCCGACCGTCGTCGGGCGCTCGAAGGCGTCGCCGGAGCGGCCGTCGAACAGGTTGGCCTGGGTGCGCGCAGCCGTCAGGCCCTTGGCCTTGACGATCTCGTCCGGGTAA
>JBEGTX010000195.1:0-2787 GCA_041179165.1 Pseudomonadota bacterium
CTGTCGCTGGAGCTCGGCGGCAACGCGCCCTTCATCGTGTTCGACGACGCCCACCTCGAGAGCGCCGTCGAAGGCGCGCTGGCCAGCAAGTACCGCAACGCCGGCCAGACCTGCGTGTGTGCGAATCGGCTCTATGTACAAGACACGGTGTATGACAAGTTCGTCGAACTGCTGGCGGCCAAGGTGCGCGGCATCAAGGTGGGCAACGGCTTCGAAGCCGGCATCAACCAAGGCCCGATGATCGACGACAACGCCGTGGCCAAGATCGAACGCCATGTGGCCGATGCCACCGCCAAGGGGGCGACGGTGCTCACCGGCGGCAAGCGCATCGAGGGGCGCTTCTTCGAGCCGACCGTGCTCATCAACACCACGAGCGACATGCTGTGCGCGCGCGAAGAGACCTTCGGCCCTGTCGCACCCGTCTTCAAGTTCTCGACCGAAGCCGAAGCCATTGCGCTGGCCAACGACACCGAGTTCGGCCTCGCGGCCTACTTCTACAGCCGGGACATCGGCCGGGTGTTCCGCGTGGGCGAGGCGCTGGAGTCGGGCATGGTGGGTGTGAACACCGGGCTCATCTCCACGGCCGAGGTGCCTTTCGGCGGTGTGAAGCAATCGGGCCTGGGCCGCGAGGGCTCACACCACGGCATCGACGACTACGTGGAGATCAAGTACCTGTGCCTGGGTGACATCAACCAGGTGGCCGCGCCCCGTTAGGCAGGGCTCAATCGTTGGCCGCGCCTTGGGCCGCCAACGAACCCAGCAGCGCCGCGGACGACGCGTGGCGCAGCAGCACCTCGGGCTGGCGTCCGTCTTGCGGGAACTGCGCCGCACCCACGTGCGCGCTCAGCCCCACAGCACTGCCCGCCACCTTGAAGGGCTCGCGCACCGAGCGCATGAGTTTGTCGATCACATGCTGCGCGTCGGCCGGTGACTCCATCGACGGCAGCAGCACGGCAAACACATTGGCCCCAATGGAGGCGACCACGTCGCTGGCGCGCACGCCGGCGCGCAGCCGCACGGCCACCTTGCGGCGCACCACGTTGGCCGACTCGTGGCCGTGCCCGGCCTCGACACCTTCGAGGCCGTCGATGCGCAGCACCAGCAGGCTCACCGGCTTGGGTTCGCGCTCACGCAGGGCCAGCAGCTGGCTCATGTGCTCGATGAGCTGAGGCCGGTTGGGCAGGCCGGTCATGAGGTCGGTGGCGTGGGCCTTGCTCACATCGGCCTCGATGCGCTTGCGCTCCACGGCCAGCAGCAGACGCTGCGGCAAGCTGCCCGCGTCGGCGGCCAGCACCACATCCTGCACACCGGCCTGAAGCAGGCGCAGCGTGCCGGGCAGATCGAGCGCCGGGGTCAGCACCACCACGGCCGCTTCGGCGCAGGCCGACGGCAGACCGGGCCAGGCAAAGAGGTTGGCGCTGTCCTGGGCCGACAGGGACAGCACGATGGCCTGGTCGCCCGCTTCTCGCGTGGCGCAGGCTTCGAGGTTCTTCACATGGGCGAGCTGGAAGGACACTCCGTTGGACTCGCCATGGGGATCCCCAGAGAAGGCAGCAGGCATCGACGATGCCGTGGCGTCATCACCCACCCAGAGGATTCGCACTGAAGCGCTTGACATCGTGTTCTCTCCAAGGGCGCTCGAGCGCCGTGCAAACGCCCTGCAAGCGCCCTACAAACGCCCGACAAACGCCGGCGCGCCAAATGCGTCGGGCCGCAGAAGCGGCCCGGTAAAGATGCTGGAGCGGGTGATGGGAATCGAACCCACGCTATTTGCTTGGGAAGCAAAAGTTCTACCATTGAACTACACCCGCTTATCGAGCCGCTCCGTCGAGCGTTGGCTCAACTCGGCGCGAGAAGCCATGCCTCTCCGACTGCGCCATTCTAGCGTCAATGCCTTGGCGCTTCCCGGTTGCCCTTGTGCCATGCCGCATGACGCGAGCACATCGGCCTGCGCGTGCAAGCACGTGGCGCGGCGCCCCCATCCGAGGGGTGTCTGCGACCGCGCATCCAGACTTATCAACCATTCGTCCCGGAACACCGCCTGGTTCACATGCGGATACACGTTCTGCGTCGGCGCGCCTCTAGCATCCGCATGCCCCTGACACCACAAGGGTCGCGCCCGGCGAACCTGGCGACAAGAGAAACAGTCGATGACTTCCACACCTTCACGGCGGCAATCGCCGATTTCGGCCGGCCTGGCTCAGGCCTTCTTGCTGGCTGCACTCACCGGTCTGTCGGCTTGCGGCGGCGGTGGTTCCGACGGCGGCAGCCCCAACGCATCGACACCTCCGTCGGTCCCGGCGCCTGCTCCCGCTCCAGGTGCGCCAGCGCCCGCTCCTGCTCCAGGCGCGCCAACGCCGGCTCCTGCTCCGGGCGCACCGACGCCTGCTCCTGCTCCCGGCCCCACACCAGCCCCAGCCCCAGCCCCGACACCCGCTCCGGCACCGAGCCCCACACCTGGCGATGCCGTGGCCACCGATGCAGAGGCCGCACGCTTTCTCGTGCAGGCCACGTACGGCCACAACATGGCCGAGGTCTCCGCCCTTCGCACCAGCGGCTACAGCCTCTGGTTCTCGCAGCAGTTCGCAGAGCCTCGCATCGACACCCACTGGGATTACGTGGCACGCCGAGGCCCCATCGGCTGCACGGTGTGCGACTCGCTGTACATCAACGCCACGATGGAGACCTTCTGGAAGCAGGCCGTTCAAGGCCGCGACCAATTGCGCCAACGCATGGTGCTGGCACTGTCCGAAATGTTTGTCGTGAGTGCGGTCAACAGTGCGGTCG
>JBEGTX010000196.1:0-5392 GCA_041179165.1 Pseudomonadota bacterium
AAAGCTCCAGGCGCGATCGCAACCTACGTGGCGCGCAACGCGCGTCGATGGTGGCACTGCAGTCTGCGGCTCTCGTGGGTGCTGGATACTTCCTACTTCGACAACCTGGGTGTACCCAAATCCTCCTGACCTCAACCACTCGAACCGCCCGGTGCGGACCCGCATGTCGGGTGGTGTGGGAGGGGTCCGGTCTGTGATGACCGGCCCCTATCCCGATTTTAGGGCGACTGTTTGAACGGAGGGGCAAAGCCACGCAGTGAGTTTCGCCCGGCACCTCAAAGCACAAGCTTCACAGCTTCCCCGCAGGGGCGACGCTCACAGGCCGCTGTCCTTTGGGTTACCTTTGGGACGCCAAAGGTGACTCGCCTGCCGGGGCGAATACCCGGCGCGGCAGGGCCATGAACAAACCCGTGTGCGTTCAGCCCCAAAGAACCGAAGAAGGTGCGTCGAAGCAGAAGCAGCTGCACATCGGACCTGTGGATACCGTCCTTCGACGGTATGACTGAAGGTGGTGTGCGCAGCTGCACATCGCACCTGTGGGCCCCGGCCGTCGCCGGAGTAACTGAGCGTGGTGCGCGTGCGGTGCCACGCAGAGAAGCGACCAATTGGCAGACAAGGTTCAAGCATTGCAAGGCCCAAGCGGCCCCGAGCGCAAAGCCCCCACCCATTGCAATGCAAAGCAGAACCAAAGACAATTCACCCCATGAATGCAAACAACCCCGTGATCAAGGCGACTCTCGCCACCTGACATCGCCTTTCGATTCGCGTTCGGAAGGCTGTGTGCCTTCCGGTTGTTGCAAAAACCTTCTGCAAACAAACCCCGGCTGGCTCACCCCTCCGGGGTTTTTTGTTTTCAGATTCCAAGCTGTCCGATTCGACCCATTCAAGCCGAGGTTCCCCATGCGCACTTACGACAAGTTGATTGCCACGATTCCCGCTCGCCGGAGCGTGGACCACCCGCGCCCGTGCTTCGGCCGCATTCGATATTCATTCCGCTAGACCTCAGGTGAATCACGCCTGGGGCTGGCTTGTGCCTTCCAGGCTTCTCGGCGCAGCAGAGACTGCGCTGATTCGAAAGATTCACCATGAACACGATTCCCAGAACCCTCCGCAACATCGGTGTCATCGCCCACGTTGACGCAGGCAAGACCACCACCACCGAACGCATCCTCTTCTACACGGGCGAGAGCCACCGCATTGGCGACGTCAACGACGGCACCGCGCACATGGACTTCGATCCGCAGGAGCGGCGGCGCGGCATCACCATCCAGAGCGCGGCCGTGACCGTGCATTGGAAAGGCGCGCAGATCAACCTGATCGACACGCCGGGCCACATCGATTTCAACATCGAGGTGAAACGCTCGCTGCGCGTGCTCGATGGGGCTGTGGTCGTGTTCGACGGTGTGGCGGGTGTGGAGCCTCAGACCGAAACCAACTGGCGCCTCGCCGATCAGTACGGTGTGCCTCGCGTGGCCTTCATCAACAAGCTCGACCGTGTGGGTGCTGACTTCCTGCGCGTCGCGGGCATGATGAAAGACCGCCTGGGCGTGAACGCGCTGGTGCTGCAGTTGCCGATCGGCGCTGAAGGCGAATTTCGCGGCGTGGTGGACTTGCTTGGCATGCGTGCGTTGATCTGGGATCACGACGATGCGAGCCAGCCCCCGCGCGAAGCGCCCGTGCCAGACGAGCTGATGGCGCTCGCCACGCACCACCGTGATCGTCTGGTGGAGCTGGTGGCCGAACACGACGACGTGCTGCTGCAGGCCTACCTGAACGGCGACACCATGCCCATCGAGCGCCTGCGCGCAGGCCTTCGGGACGCGGTGCTCGCCGGTCGGGTGGTGCCTGTGCTGGCCGGGTCGGCGTGGCGCAACCGCGGCATCGAGCCCCTGCTCGATGCCGTGGTCGACTGGTTGCCAGGTCCGCAAGACGTGCGACGTGACGACGGCCATCCGGCGTCCGACGCCAACGGTCCGCTGGCCGCACTGGCCTTCAAGCTGGTGGCAGGCGACCATGGTGAGCGCGTGTTCGTGCGGGTGTACCGTGGCCGGTTGAGGCGTGGTGACAGTGTGTTCAACGCCAACACAGGGCGCAGCGAGCGTGTGGCCCGGCTGTACGAAGTGCATGCCGACCGCCACGTCGAACGCGACGAACTGGTGGCGGGCGACATCGCCGCGCTGGTCGGTCTGAAGGACACGTTGACGGGCCACACCTTGTGCGACCGGGACCATCCTGTGCACCTGGAGTCCATCGACGCGCCCGAGCCGGTGATTCACGTGGCGATCGAGCCTCGCGCCAATGCCGATCAGCAGGGCCTGTCCAAGGCGCTGCAATCGATGTTGCGCGAGGACCCGAGCCTGCGCATCGGTCACGACGACGATTCGGGGCAGACCATCCTCTCTGGCATGGGCGAGTTGCAGCTGGAGGTGGCGGTCGAGACGCTGCGCACGCGGCATGGGGTGGAGGTGGCTGTGGGCGCGCCGCAGGTGGCGTACCGCGAAACCATCACACAGTCCGCGCAGGTGAGTCATGTGCACAAGAAGCAGACCGGTGGCCCCGGGCAGTTCGCTGCCCTGACGCTGCAGGTGCTGCCTCTGGCGCGCGGCGAGGGCCTGCGCTTCGAGAGCAGGGTGGTGGGCGGCGCGATTCCGCGCGAGTTCATTCCGGCCGTCGAGGTGGGTGTGCGGCGAGCGGCTGGCGCTGGCGGTCTGGCGGGCTACCCCTGCGTGGACCTTCAGGTGCTGCTGCTTGACGGCAGCTTCCATGAGCGTGACTCGTCGGCCATGGCCTTCGAACTTGCTGCGGCCGCGGCCTTCCGCGAGGCAGTGTCGCGCGCGGGGCCGCAGTTGCTGGAGCCCGTGATGGCGGTGGAGGTGACCACGCCGGTCGAGTACCTGGGCGATGTGACGGGCGACCTGCACCGTCGCCGCGGCCAGGTTCACGGACAGGCGATGCGCGGGGTGGTGGCCACGGTGCTGGCCCGCGTGCCGTTGAAGGAGATGTTCGGCTACATCGGCAGTGTGCGCGCCTTGTCCTCAGGGCGTGCGCAGTACGCGATGCAGTTCGATCACTTCGGCGCGGCGCCGGCATCGGTGGTCCAGATGATCGTGTCGGCCCGCTGAGGCGGGTCGGCGGAAGGGCGCAGACCGGGAGGTTTGTGCTCTTCCTTTTTTGGGACCGCCATCGGACCAGGGATGGTTCGAGGCCGGTGCTGCTGGGCATCACGGCACCCGCCTGGTGGTCAGATCTCCGTTGCCAGCGTCAATGTGAGCGCGAGCTTGAATCCGTGACATCGTGATGTTCATCACGAACAGATGGCAAATTCGTGTCAACAAGCGGTGGTTCAGCAGGGGAGATACAAAATTGCACAGGTGTTTACTCTAGCTTGAGGCAACCCCGCCATCCCCCTAAACTTTGGGGTACGGCCACTCTGGTGCCGCCACCCACGAAATTCGGAGAGATACACACATGGAACGCACGTTCGAACAACGTTCGATGGTCAAGCTGCTGCTGGCTTGCTCGATTGCGCTTGGCACGCTGACCGCTTGCGGCGGAGACGACGATCCTGCTCCTACCGCCACGACCACCTCGGGTGTGGTGGTGGGCACGGAGTCGGCCAACGCACGTGCCTTCCTGGGCATTCCTTACGCAGCACCGCCCGTGGGCGCGCTGCGCTGGAAAGCACCTGCGGCGCCAGCCAGCTGGACCGGCACCCGCAGCGCCACCGAGTACGCGGCCCACTGCGCTCAGCCCGCCAGCCCCTACGGGGTGGCTTCCTCGTCGGAAGACTGCCTGTACCTGAACGTGCACACCCCCAAGACCGCCGGTCCGCACCCTGTGATGGTGTGGATCCACGGTGGGGCCTTCTACCTGGGCCAGAGCAACACCTACAAGCCTGACGCGCTCGTGGCCGAGAACCATGTGGTCGTGACGGTCAACTACCGTCTGGGTGCCTTGGGCTTCATGGCCCATCCGGCCCTCACGGCCGAGCACGGCACGGCCTCGGGCAACTACGGCCTGATGGACCAGCAAGCGGCGCTCACCTGGGTCAAAAACAATATCGCCAACTTCGGTGGCAACAAGGACAACGTCACGATCTTCGGCGAGTCCGCAGGTGGTTTCAGCGTCAACTCGCACCTGGCTTCGCCTGGCTCGGTGGGCCTGTTCCACAAGGCCATCGCGATGAGCGGTGCGTATCCATTCGGCAGCGGACAAGACACCCTGGCCCAGTCGGAAACCAAGGGCACCACGCTCACCACCAACGCCGGTTGCACGGCGCAGACGCTGACCTGCCTGCGCGGTCTGTCGGTGGCTTCGCTGCTGTCCGCCCAATCGGGCGTGTGGGCGCAAGGGCCGATTCCTTCGGTGGACACGGCCGTGCTGACCAAGACGGTGCGCGCGAGCTTCACGGCCGGTGAGCAGGCCAAGGTGCCTGTGATCCAGGGCACGACGCACGACGAATGGCGCTTGTTCGTGGCTCAGGCTGAACTTGCCACTGGCACACCCGTGACGCCGGCCACCTATGCGGCCACCATCACGGCCACGCTGGGCCCCGTCGTGGCATCCGCTGCGCCTTACTACCCCGTGGCCGCGTACGCCAACGCCAGCGTGGCTCTCGGCGCACTCGGCACCGACGCCGTGTTCTCGTGCAGCGGCCGCGTCTCCGGCAAGCTGCTCGCCGCCGTGCCCAACAGCGTGGTGTACAGCTACGAGTTCAACGACCCGACCGCGCCACAAACGCTGCCAGGCACCGTGAGCTTCATCACGGGTTCCGCGCACACGTCGGAGCTGCAGTACCTGTTCACGCTCAACAACGGCAACACGCTGACCACCGCGCAACGCACGCTGGCCAACACCATGGTGGGTTACTTCACGCGCTTCTCGCGCACTGGCAATCCGAACGGTGGTACGGCAGTGAACTGGCCGGCGTACACGACCGCCAACGATGTCTACCTGAGCCTGGCACCCACCGTGGCCACCACGACCAACTTTGCGGTCGACCACAAGTGCAACGTCTGGACGCCTGGCGTTTGAGCTGACTTCGTTTTCTTGCCGCCTCTTCTTGAGGCGTGAAACCTCCACCGCCCTTCGGGACCGTGGGGGTTTTTCTTTTGGGCTGAGGTGCGACGAACGCGCACGACGCTCGGCCACTGAGTCGAAGTACGGGGCTCACACAACCCTTGGTCATACCGTCGGAGGACGGTATCCACAGGTCTGATGGGCAGCTGCTTCCACTTCGACGCACCGTCGCCGGTTCTTTGGGCTGAACGAAAACTGGTTGGTTCATGGCACTGCCGCGCCGGGTATTCGCCCCGGCAGGCGAGTCACCTTTGGCGTCCCAAAGGTAACCCAAAGGACTGCGGCCTGTGAGCGTCGCCCCTGCGGGGAAGCT
>JBEGTX010000197.1:0-7627 GCA_041179165.1 Pseudomonadota bacterium
CGCGGCGCGCATGCAGGATGCCGCCAACCAGCAGCAGGTCGTGGGCACGCCCGGCTACATGTCCCCTGAGGCCACGCATGGCCTGAAGCCAGCGCCTGCGATGGACCTGTTCTCTGCGGGCCTCGTGCTGGCCGAGCTGCTCTCGGGCCGCCCGCTGATTTCAGAACGCGATCCTTATCGCGCGATGTACCGCGCCGCACACGAAGACCTCGTGTTGCCCGACACGCTGCCCACCGATGCCGACGACGCCCTGCGCGCCTTGATTCTGCGAACGCTGTCGCGCGACCCGTCCAAGCGTCATGCCAGTGCGGCCGAGCTGCGAGAAGCCCTGCAGAAGTGGCTGACACCGGCGGCGAACAGCGACGCCCAAGGCGGTGGCGGCACCCTTGAATTCTTGTTGCGCCGCATGCGCCACAAGAGCGACTTCCCCACGCTGTCCGACTCGGTCAGCCGCATCCAACGGGTGGCCAACTCCGAGAACGAAAGCCTTTCCAGTCTCTCTGGAGAAATCCTGAAGGATGTGGCCCTCACCAACAAGCTGTTGCGCATGGTCAACACCGCGCACTACAGCCAAGCGGGTGGCGGCAACATCAGTACCGTGTCCCGTGCGGTGGCGCTGATCGGTTTCGCAGGCATCCGCAACATGGCTCTCAGCCTTGTGCTGCTGGAGCACATGCACGACAAGCAGCATGCCAATCTGTTGAAGGAGGAGTTCCTTCGCTCGCTCATGGCAGGTTCGCTCGCCAATGAACTGTGCCCTGGGCGCGAGGGTGAAGAAGCCTTCATCGGTGCGATGTTCCTCAACCTCGGCCGCCTGCTCACGGAGTTCTACTTCCCTGAAGAGGCTCGTCAGGTGCGGGCACTCGTGCGGCCGGCCACAGCGAAGGCCGTCGTGGGTGCGAAGGTGCCTGTCACGGAGCTGGCGGCCTCGGTCAGTGTGCTCGGCGTGAGTTTCGAAGACCTGGGCGCGGGGGTGGCGAAGGCGTGGGGTCTGCCTGACACGCTGCAGCGCTGCATGCGCAAGCCGGTTGGGGACCCGCCCTCCAAACCTTGTGAAAAAGGCCCGGAGCGCATGCGCTGGGTGGCGATGGTGGCCAACGAGGTCACGGATGTGTTGTTGCAGGCTGAACCGGGCAAGGCGAGTGCCGCCATTGCCGTGGTGGCAGAACGCTACACCCGTGTGCTGGGCGTGAGCCCGCGCGACATGCAGGCTGCGGCCGTGATGGCCCAGCAGCGGCTGGCAGACCTGGCCGTGGCCATGAACCTCCAGGTGCAACCCGGCTCGCCGATGAAGAAGCTGTTGGCGCCCGCTGGCAACGGGACGGCCCAGCATGCCGAACCCGACAGCATCAGCGAGCATGCGTTGCATGCCACGCTGCCCATTTCGCCGGAGGCCGCAGAAGCGGCTGCTGCGGGCATTGCGCCTGCTGGGCCGCCGGCCACCAAGCCTGCCATGGCTGCCGCCATGATGGCTGCAGGCATTCAGGACATCACCAACACCATGGTCGAGGACTTCAAGCTCAATGAAGTTCTGCGCATGATTCTCGAGACCATGCTGCGGGCACTCGACCTGCAGCGCATCGTGTTTTGCCTGCGAGACCCCAAGACGGAAACACTGACGGGTCGCTTCGGGCTGGGTTTGACAGTGGAGACCGTCGCACCTCACTTCAAGATCGCACTGAAGCCCGCACCAGGGACGGTGCTGGACCTGTTCTCGGCCGTGTGCCTGAAGGCCGCCGACACGCTGATCTCCGATGCGACCCTGCCGAACATCGCGAGCCGATTGCCGCCCTGGTACCGCAAGTCGGTCAATGCCCCTGCATTCCTGTTGCTGCCCCTCGTGATGAAGGGTGCCCCGTTTGCGCTGATCTATGCCGACAAAGCAGAACCCGGTGGCATTGATCTGGGTGAAAAGGAACTGTCGATGCTGCGCACATTGCGAAATCAGGCGGTGATGGCGTTCAAGCAATCGCTGTGATGCTCGGCCTGTCGCCCCTTGCTGAAATCCCATCGAGGGTAATTACTTAGTTTGTTCGATGGGCCAGTGTGCCTTGACAATAATGCCGATCCATACTGGGTTATCTCGCAATCCATTCGCGCAGAATGCGCAATTTATTGATGCACGCGCGTGCAGTAATTTTGCTCACTCGGCAGCATTTGCAGGATTACTACAGTCCCGAGAATGTGCTTGTGGAAAAGCCGGTCCGCATTGCACCATTTGGCACTTTTCCACAGGGAGCAAGGGATGAGCGGCAACTGTTTCAGCATTGGAGGCAAAGGCGTCCAGGGGTTGCAAGCAGTCGCTTTCCGGCCTTTGCCAGCCAATGCACGCTTCGCCGGGGTTTTATTCAAATGCCGTCTGCGTGACGGTCTTCACGCGATTGCTCTCGACGTTGAGCGAGATCGGGAAAATCTCCTTGTGGGATAGTAACGAAACGTCGCACCATGCGTTCACCTTGACGTTGTTGAGGCCTGCAACGCCTTTCACACGATTCAGTCCTTTTTGATCCTGGAGCATTCATGACCCATCAGACATTCACCCGCCGCCACGCCATTCAAGTCACTGCAGCCGCGGCCGGATCGCTCACCTGCTTGTCCGGCATGGCGCAGGAGAAAGATCAGAAGGAAATCCGCATCGGGCAAAGCGTCCACCTGACCGGCCCGCTGGCCCCCACGCTGCTGCCGCCGCTCAAGGGTCAGGAACTGGCCATCGATGAAATCAATCGCAAGGGCGGCATCGGTGGCAAGCCGCTTCGCCTGATCACGCTCGACGACGCCTACGATCCAAAGCGCGCGGTGGAAAACACCAACAAGCTGATCGACGATGAAAAGGTGTCTGCCTTGTTCGGCTATGCCAACACGGCAGCCGTCGGCGCGGTCTTCCCGATCCTCCTTGACAAGAAAGTGCCGCTGATCGGGCCTTATGCCGGATCACCTTCGCTGCGCGCCAAGTTCCACCCTTACTTCTTCACGACGCTCGCCAGCTACCGTGACGAAGTGGTCCAGATGATCCGCGTGCTCGTGACCACACAAAAGACGCAGCTCGCGGTCGTGTACCAGAATCACCCGTTCGGCCAGCTGATGCTGCCGGTCGTGGAAAGCGTGGCCAAGGAACTGGGCGCCACCATCGTGGCCAAGGCCTCGATGGAGTCTTCGGGCAGCGATGCCGTGACCGCAGCGACGACCATCGGCGCTGGCAAGCCGCAAGCCGTGCTCATGATGACCTTTGGCCCCGCCATCGTTCCGCTGATCAAGGCGCTGCGTGCCCACGCCGGGGTGCCCCTTTATGCGCTGTCGATTGCCAACGCCAAGGCGCTGGTCGAAGCCCTCGGCGATGACGGTCGCGGTCTCGCCTTCACGCAGAGCATCCCCTATCCATGGCGCCAGACCTCACCGCTGACGCGCGACTTCAACGCCGTCATGTCCAAGGCCGGCATCCCGATTGACTATGACCACTTCATCGGCTATTTGAACGTGCGTGTGCTGGCCGAAGGCCTGAAGCGTGCGGCGGCGGGGGGCAAGCCCGTCACGCCGGCATCGGTGACGGCGGGCATGGAGTCGATCGGCAAGTTCGACATGGGGGGCTACCCGTTGAACTTCGGGCCTAAGAATCACCACGGCTCCACGTTCGTGGAAATCAGCATCCTTGGCCCGAACGGCCGCTACATGCGCTGAGCGTTCCCTGCTCGTTGGCAGGCCGCTGGCCTGCCCCGACGCCCCTCCCGCATCGCGGTCGAGGGGCGTTTTTCTTTCAGGCTGATGACAGTTCGCCCACGCCGGGGGCTGGTGTGAATTCCGATTCTCGGAACTGCAACACCTTCGCAACTTTGACTTGTGGGGAAGCGCCAAATTATTGCACCATCGTGCACTTTTCTACCGTCGGCAGTCCCGCGATCGGTAAAAAAACATCGTCGATCCGCCTGATCCTGGAGTAGTTAATGAGCCGCTTTGAACTGACCCGCCGTCACATCCTGAAGTCCACTGCCGCCGTGGCAGGCAGCCTGAGCGCGTGGTCTGCGCACGCCCAGGAGCCCACGGCCAGCGACATCCGCATCGGACAAAGCGTCCACCTCAGTGGCCCGCTCGCGCCCACGCTGGTGCCGCCGCTCAAGGGTCAGCAGCTGGCCGTGGACGAGATCAACCGCAAGGGCGGGATCGGCGGCCGGCCGCTGCGCATCATCATGCTGGACGACGCCTACGACGCGAAGCGCGCAGTGGAGAACACCCGCAAGCTGATCGAAGACGAAAAGGTGGTGGCCTTGTTCGGTTATGCCAACACCGCTGCGATCGGCGGCTCGCTTCCGATCGCGCTTGAAAAGAAGGTGCCGCTGATCGGGCCGTATGCCGGCTCGCCGTCGCTGCGCGAGAAATTCCATCCATACTTTTTCACCTCGTTTGCCAGCTATCGCGATGAGGTGGTGCAGATGATCCGCGTCCTGGTGAGCTCGCGCAAGACGCAGCTGGCCGTGATCTATCAGAACCACCCCTTCGGCCAGCTGATGCTGCCGGTGGTGGAAAGCGTGGCCAAGGAGCTGGGCGCAACCATCGTGGGCAAGGCCTCGTTGGAGACCAACGGCAGCGATGCCCAGGCGGCGGCTGCCTCGCTGGCTCCAGCCAAGCCAGAGGCCGTGATGCTGATGGCGTTTGGTCCGGCCACCGTGCCGGTGGTGCGGGCCATCCGCGCCAACATGGCCGTGCCCATCTATGCACTGAGCATCGCCAACGCCAAGAGCCTGGTCGAGGCCTTGGGTGACGATGGCCGCGGCATTGCGTTCACGCAGACCATTCCTTATCCATGGCGCCCGGTCAACCCGATCATCCGCGACTTCACGGCCGTGATGGCCAAGGCCAACATACCGCTCGACTACGACCACTTCATCGGCTACCTCAACGTCCGCGTGCTGATCGAGGGACTGAAGCGCGCGGCAGTCGGAGGCCGTGCGGTGACGTCGGCCTCCCTCACGACCGGCATGGAGTCGATCGGCAAGATCGATCTGGGCGGCTACCCGCTGAACTTCAGCCCGCGCAACCACCATGGCTCGGCCTTCGTCGACATCACGGTGCTCGGTCCCCGCGGCCGCTACATGCGCTGAGGTCTGAGGGCCGCGTTCATGCGGTAGGCCCGAGGCGCGCCGAGCGCGCCTTCCTTCTGGATGGGCGCCGAGCGCGCCTGCCTTCTCAATGCGCGCCAAGCGCGCGCCTGCCTTTTCCCTCGCGTGGGGAAAGCCTGAGTGCGAGCGGTCCACAAGCGATGTCCTGATCCCGCCGGGCGTCGCCCCAGGGCTGCGTCAACCCTCGGATGTCCTGTTTTTGTTTGACGGAGTAGTAGTTCATGACCGACCAGAATCTCACGCGCCGCCGCGCCCTTCAGTCCGCGCTGGCTGCGGCCGGGGCGTTCTCGCTGTTCTCCGCTGAAGCGCAGGACTCGAAGGAAGTCCGCATCGGACAAAGCGCTCACCTGACGGGCCCGCTGGCCGCGACCTTGCGAGGGCCGTTGCGAGGTCAAGAGCTGGCGGTCGATGAAGTCAACCGCAAGGGCGGCATTGGTGGACGCCCCATGCGCATCATCACCCTTGACGACGGGTACGATCCCAAGCGTTCCATCGACAACACCCGCAAGCTGATCGACGAAGAAAAGGTTGTCGCCCTGTTCGGCTATGCCAACACCTCCGCCGTGGCCGCCGTGTTTCCATTGCTGCAGGAAAAGGCCGTTCCCCTGATCGGAACGTATTCCGGGTCGCCGTCGCTGCGCGTGAAACACCACCCCTTCTTTTTCACCACCTTGGGCAGCTACCGCGATGAAGTGGTGCAGATGGTGCGACTGCTGGTGGCCCAGCAGAAGACACAGCTTGCGGTGGTCTACCAGAATCACCCGTTTGGCCAGCAGATGCTGCCCGTGGTGGAAGCTGTCGCCAAGGAGTTCGGCGCCACCATCGTGGCCAAGGCCCCGATCGAGAGCAGCGGCGCTGATGCTGTGGCTTGCGCACAGGCCATTGCTCCGGCCAAGCCACATGCCGTGCTGTTGATGGCGTTCGGCCCCGGCACCGTGCCGACCATCCGCGCCATCAAGGCCTATGTGGGTGCGCCCATGTACGCCATCGCCATTGCCAACTCGAAAAGTGCCGTCGAGGCGCTGGCCGACGATGGGCGTGGCATGGCCTACACGCACGTCACGCCATACCCGTGGCGGCCTGTGAGCAAGGTCACTCGCGACTTCACGGCGGAAATGGAGCGCGCGGGTCTTCCGATCGACTACGACCACTTTCTCGGCTACCTGAACACGAAGGTATTGATCGAAGGCCTTCGTCGGGCCGCCGCAGGGGGCAAGGCCGTGACGCCGGCCTCGGTGACGGCGGGCATGGAAGCGATCGGAAAGTACGACATGGGTGGCTACCTGCTCAATTTCTCACCCACCCGCCACCACGGGTCGTCGTTCGTCGAGATCACGATCCTTGGGCCCCGAGGCCGCTACATCAAGTGAATCCGACGGTGTGGGCCCTGCGCTGGTTGCGCGGCCGCTCCCCCAAAAACAGACGACCGTGCTTTAAAACACCGTTCGCTAAAGGGCAAACGGTGAGCACGCGTTCTTGCGCATTTCAGTTGGGGAAAGCCTGAGGATGCGAATTTCGGATTCGATTGCATGATCGCCCGGCACGCTTTCGGTGCTTGCGTTCCGCCCCCATGGGCAATGTTTTCGAAGATGGAGTATTCATGACCGACACGACCCTCACGCGCCGTCGAGCCCTTCAATCGTCCCTGGCGATGGCGGGTTCGCTGTCTTTGTACCCCGCGGTGGCTCAGGAGAACAGGGACACCAAGGATGCCAAGGAAATCCGGATTGGCCAAAGCGCCCACCTGACGGGCCCGCTGGCATCGAGCCTGACGGCACCGCTGGTGGGGCAGGAAATGGCGATCAACGAGGTCAACCGAAAAGGTGGTATCGGCGGGCGCCCGCTTCGAATCATCACGCTGGACGACGCCTACGATGCCAAGCGGGCGCTTGAAAATACCCGCAAGCTGATCGACGAAGAGAAGGTGGTCGCGCTCTTCGGCTATGCCAACACGAGCGCTGTGGCCGCCGTGTTTCCGCTGATCCAGGAAAAAGGCGTGCCTCTTATCGGGCCGTATTCAGGTTCGCCGTCTCTGCGCACCAAGCACCACCCCTATTTCTTCACCACGTTCGGCAGCTACCGCGACGAGGTCGTGCAGATGGTGCGCGTGCTGGTCGCCCAGCAAAAGACGCAGCTTGCCGTGGTCTACCAGAACCACCCCTTCGGCCAGCAGATGCTGCCGGTGGTGGAAGGGGTGGCCAAAGAGCTGGGCGCCACCATTGTGGCCAAGGCCCCGATCGAGAGCTCTGGCGCCGACGCCGTGGCATGTGCCCAGGTCATTGCGCAAGGCAAACCGCAGGCCGTGCTGCTGATGGCTTTCGGTCCGGGGACTGTGCCCGCGATCCGCGCGCTCAAGACCTATGTGGGGGCCCCACAGTACGCCATTGCCATCGCCAACTCTAAGAGCTCCGTGGAAGCATTGGGCGATGAAGGGCGTGGCATGGCCTACACGCACGTGACTCCGTATCCGTGGCGCCAGACGACCCGGCTGCTACGAGAGTTCGGCGCAGAAATGT
>JBEGTX010000198.1:0-2919 GCA_041179165.1 Pseudomonadota bacterium
CAGCGCGATCCAGGCGCTGAACCTGACGCACAGCCGCGAGTACTACGTGGCCAGCATGAGCTGCCGCACGGTCATCTACAAAGGCCTGTTGCTGGCCACGCAGGTGGGCCAGTACTTCAAGGACCTGGCCGACCCGCGCACGGTGTCGGCGCTGGCACTGGTGCACCAGCGTTTTTCGACCAACACGTTCCCGGAATGGCCGCTGGCGCACCCCTATCGCAAGGTGGCGCACAACGGCGAGAACAACACCGTCAAGGGCAACTTCAACTGGATGCGCGCACGCGAAGGCGTGATGCGGTCGCCGGTGCTGGGCGAGGATCTGAAGAAGCTCTACCCCATCAGCTTCGAAGGCCAGTCCGACACGGCCACCTTCGACAACGCGCTCGAGCTGCTCACGATGAGCGGCTACTCGCTCGCGCACGCCGCGATGATGATGATCCCGGAAGCCTGGGAACAGCACGCCACGATGGACGACCGTCGCCGCGCGTTCTACGAGTACCACGCCGCCATGCTCGAGCCCTGGGACGGCCCGGCCTCCATGGTCTTCACCGACGGCCGCCAGATCGGCGCCACGCTCGACCGCAATGGGCTGCGTCCTTCTCGCTACATCGTGACCGACGACGACCTCGTCGTCATGGCCTCGGAGTCCGGCGTGCTGCCGATGATTCCTGAAAACAAGATCATCAAGAAGTGGCGCCTGCAGCCGGGCAAGATGTTCCTGATCGACTTCGATCAAGGCCGCATCATCGACGACGAAGAACTGAAGAACCAGTTCGCCCTCGCCAAGCCTTACCGACAGTGGATCGAAAACGTGCGCGTGCGCCTGGACTCCATCGAGGCAACAGGCAGCCCGAGCGCGTTCACCGAATCGCTGCTCGACCGCCAGCAGGCCTTCGGCTACACCCAGGAAGACATCAAGTTCCTGATGAGCCCGATGGCCCAAGCCGGCGAAGAAGGCACGGGTTCCATGGGCAACGACTCGCCCCTGGCTGTGCTGTCCGACAAGAACAAGCCGCTGTACAACTACTTCAAGCAGCTGTTCGCACAAGTCACCAACCCGCCGATCGACCCGATCCGCGAAGCGGTGGTGATGTCGCTCGTGTCCTTCATCGGCCCCAAGCCCAACCTGCTCGACATCAACGCGGTGAACCCGCCGATGCGCCTCGAGGTGTCCCAGCCGGTGCTCGACTTCGCCGACATGGAACGCCTGCGCGAAATCGAGAAGTACACCTACGGCAAGTTCAAGAGCTACGAGCTCAACATCACTTACCCGCTGTCCTGGGGTGACGAGGGTGTGGAAGCCAAGCTCGCCTCGCTGTGCGCCGAGAGCGTGGACGCCATCAAGGGCGGCCACAACATCCTCATCATCAGCGACCGCCTGATCGACCGCGACAACGTGGCCATTCCTGCGTTGCTCGCGCTGTCAGCCGTGCACCAGCACCTGGTGCGCGAAGGCCTTCGCACGACCGCCGGTCTGGTGGTCGAAACCGGCTCGGCCCGCGAGGTGCATCACTTCGGCGTGCTGGCGGGCTACGGGGCTGAAGCCGTTCACCCGTACCTCGCCATGGAAACCCTGGCCGGCATGCACAAGGAGCTCTCGGGCGACCTGTCGGCCGAGAAGGCGATCTACAACTACGTGAAGGCCATCGGCAAGGGCCTGTCGAAGATCATGTCCAAGATGGGCGTGTCGACCTACATGTCCTACTGCGGCTCGCAGCTCTTCGAAGCCATCGGCCTCGAGAAGGTGCTGATCGAGAAGTACTTCCGCGGAACGGCCAGCCAGGTCGGCGGCATCGACGTGTTCGACGTGGCCGAAGAAGCCATCCGCATGCACAGGGCCGCCTTCGGTGACGACCCCGTGCTCGCCGGCATGCTCGACGCTGGCGGCGAATACGCCTGGCGTGTGCGCGGTGAAGAACACATGTGGACGCCGGACGCGATCGCCAAGCTGCAGCACAGCACCCGCGCGAACAAGTTCGACACCTACAAGGAATACGCACAGATCATCAACGATCAGTCGCGCCGCCACCTCACGCTGCGCGGTCTGTTCGAGTTCAAGCTCGACCCGGCCAAGGCTGTGCCGCTCGACGAAGTCGAGTCGGCTGCCGACATCGTGAAGCGCTTCGCTACCGGCGCCATGTCGCTGGGCTCCATCTCCACCGAAGCCCACGCGACGCTGGCCGTGGCGATGAACCGCATCGGCGGCAAGTCCAACACGGGTGAGGGCGGTGAAGACGCCGGCCGCTACCGCAACGAGCTGAAGGGCATCCCTATCGTTCAGGGTGCCAAGATGAGCGACATCATCCCGGGCGGCGACGTCCAGGTCGACTACGAACTCAACGCCGGTGACTCGCTGCGCTCGAAGATCAAGCAAGTGGCCTCGGGCCGCTTCGGTGTCACGGCCGAGTACCTCGCTTCTGCCGATCAGATCCAGATCAAGATGGCGCAAGGTGCCAAGCCAGGCGAGGGCGGTCAGCTTCCTGGCGGCAAGGTGTCCGAGTACATCGGCAAGCTGCGGTATTCGGTGCCGGGTGTGGGCCTCATTTCGCCGCCTCCGCACCACGACATCTACTCCATCGAAGACCTGGCGCAGCTCATCCACGACCTGAAGAACGCGAACAAGCGCGCTGACATCAGCGTGAAGCTCGTGTCCGAAGTCGGTGTGGGCACCATCGCCACCGGCGTGGCCAAGGCCAAGGCCGATCACATCGTGATCGCGGGCCACGATGGCGGCACGGGTGCGTCGCCATGGTCGAGCATCAAGCACGCTGGCACGCCGTGGGAGCTGGGCCTCGCCGAGACGCAGCAAACGCTGGTACTCAACCGCCTGCGCGGCCGTGTGCGCGTGCAGGCCGATGGCCAGATGAAGACCGGCCGTGACGTGGTCATTGGTGCGCTGCTCGGTGCCGACGAGTTCGG
>JBEGTX010000199.1:0-26005 GCA_041179165.1 Pseudomonadota bacterium
GGGTGTAGGCGAGCTGGTGCTCGACATCGACCAAAGCGAGCAGCGTTTTGCTGATCGGACCGGGCAGCCGCCGAGGCTCCAGCGCCACCGGACGCTCCCACAGCTCGGGCTCGGCCCGCACCGACTTGAAATAGTCATCGAGCTTGCCGTGAAAGAGTGCCGACTCGGGCGCCCCGCCCTTGGCCAGCGCATCACGCACGGCGGTGCCACAGCGTGTGGCGGCATCGGTGGCCGCGTCGGCATCCGACAGGGGCTCGTACTCCCCGGGGCCAGCGGGCTGCTGCCAGCCCACCACCAGCCGTTGATAGCGGTCGACCACCACACAGGTCTGTACCTGGTCGCCTTGCGGCCCATGACCGCCCTTCATCTGGAGCAGCACCGAATGGCCGATGGGCGTGTGCACCATGTCGAGCAGGGTGCGTTTGAAATAGATGGTCCGCAGGTCACGGCTCGACGACTCTTCGATCGCCAGCGCGGGGCCGAAGGCGAACACGCTGAACCCGAGCACCGGCGCGAACCACACCAGCCGACGGCGCAATCGAGGCGGACAGGCCGCAGCCACGACGGCAAGCGTCAGGAAAGCCACCGCAAGCCACACGCTCATGGCGACCGCGCCGTCACCGATCAGGTACAAGTCGCTCCAGAGCTCGACCCCCCGCCATTCGCGCGTGACCACATTCATCGCCACGGCCAGCGCGCCGAAACACAAGCCGACACCGGCCACGGAGATGACCGGTGCAGACAAGCGCTTCAAGACCGGAAACCGCCCACCTCGAAGCGCCGCGCCCACGCGATTGAGCAGCAAGAGCGTGACCCCCGCGCCCAGCGCAATGGAGCCCCAGCACAGGCCGACCCGCGCATTGTGCGAAAAACTGGCCACCGCCGCCATGAGGTTGGCCACCACCGCCACCAGCGACCAGACCAGCGTGTGCTTGAGCGGCAGGGCCGCTGGCTGCGCAAGCACGGGCCCCGCCTTGACCGCCGCAGGGGACCGCGCCGCGGGAGTCGATGGTGCAGCCGCCGACGCGGCCTGAGGTGCTGGCGATGCAGGTGCCGCAGAGGCGCCTTCGGGTTGATCGTTCATGCGGTTTCTGGCCTGCGAGAGAGGGGGAAATCAAAGACCGAAGGGCAGCCCCGATGCGCTACGAGCCACCGCCGCGGGCAATCCCGCTGCGGCGCACGCGGTGCGCTCCGGGTCAGCCGCGTGCCAGCTCGGCACGCATGGCGTCGATGGCTTGTTTGTAGTCGCCCTGCGTGAAGATGGCGCTGCCAGCCACGAAGGTGTCGGCACCCGCGAGCGCCACCTCGCGGATGTTGGACGCCTTGATGCCGCCATCGACCTCGAGGCGGATGTCGCGTCCGCTGCGCTCGATGATTCGGCGCGCCTGTTCGATCTTCTTCAGGGCGCTCGGAATGAAGCTCTGGCCGCCAAAGCCGGGGTTCACGCTCATGATCAGGATAAGGTCGACCTTGTCGATGACCCACTCGAGCACGTCGAGCGGCTCGGCCGGGTTGAACACGAGACCGGCCTGACAGCCCTCGGCCTTGATGAGCTGCAGCGTGCGGTCCACGTGGGTGCTGGCGTCGGGGTGAAAGCTCACCAGGTCGGCGCCCGCCTTGCAGAAGGCCTGGGCCAGCGAGTCGACAGGCTGCACCATCAGGTGCACGTCGATCGGCACCTTGGTGCCGTCGGCCTTGACCGAGTGCTTGCGCAAGGCCTCGCAGATCATGGGCCCGAAGGTGAGGTTGGGCACGTAATGGTTGTCCATCACGTCGAAGTGAATCCAGTCGGCGCCGGCGGCGATGACGTTGCGCACCTCCTCGCCCAGGCGGGCAAAGTCGGCGGACAGGATGCTGGGGGCGATGCGGTAGGTGGGTGAGCTCATGCCCGGATTTTAGGAGCGCGCGCAGGGCTTTCCATGGGGCTTTCCCAAAGTTTCACACCAGCCCTCCTAGAATGCGCCGATGAGCAAAGCCCAATTCACCTGCAGCGTGGCCGTGCGCCACCTGCCGGAACAATCCGAACCCGATGCCGGCATCCATGCCTTCGCCTACACCGTGACCGTGCGCAACACGGGCGATGTGGCGGCGCAGCTCATCGGCCGCCACTGGACCATCACCGACGCCCACGGGCATGTCGAGGAGGTGCGCGGCCTGGCCGTCGTGGGCCAGCAGCCGCTGCTGCAGCCCGGTGAACGTTTCGAATACACCAGCTGGACCCGCATCGCCACGCCGCAAGGCAGCATGCGCGGCGAGTTCTATTGCATGACGGAAGACGCCGAGTGGTTCGAGGCCGACGTGCCCGAATTCGGTCTGGCGCTCGCCTCCGCCCTGCACTGATGCCCAAGCTGACGAACCCGTTCCGACAAAACACGCGCGCCTGGGACCTGAGCGCGCTGCTCAACGCTGCCGATGGCGCGGCGAGCCTGCCTGAGCGCCACCTGTGGCTGGTGCGCCTGCTCGAATGGCTGCGCCATGCGCCACTGCCGCAGCAGCAAACACCCACGCCGGTGCTGCGCCTGCGCCACCTGCTCAATGTGCTGGAGCGTCATCCGGAACACCGAACGCAGGTGCAAGCGGTGCTGAGCCGCTTCTGGCAGGAGGTCGACGCCGCAGCGCTGCTCGCAGACTTCGGCTTTTCAGCGCGAATGGACCTTGCCGGAGAAATTGGCCAGCGCATGAAAATGCGCCTGCTGCCGGCCACGCCCGATACACGCGACCTGGCAGAACTGTTCAACCTGCTGTTCCCTGAAGCAAGCGATGCGCTCTGGCTCGACGCGCTCGACGAGCCCACGCTGCAGCGCTTCGTTCAGCTCATCACCCCCACCGACATGCAGGTGCCTGACTGGCGCGCTCCGTTTCTCGACGCCATCATGTTCTTGTCGGCCACCATCCGTGCCACGGGGTTCTCTCCGTCGATGCGGGCCCGCATGAGCGCGGAGCTGCTGGTTGACGCCCCCTTCCGTCAATTGGCCCGTGTCGCCGAAGACGTTCGGGAGCACGCCGAGGCGGGGCATCGCGAGGCGCTTTTGCAGGCGGCAGGCTACCTGCGCGCGCTGCTTGACACATGTCGGCGATGCGCCGACAGCGTGCATGACCACCTCGAAGAACACGGCGTGTCCGTCGACCTGGTGTTCGAGCTCGACCAACTGCGCCTGCGCACCCACCGGGTGGAAGAACTGCTGAACTGCGTGCTGAGCGACAACCCGTCGCCCGACATCACGCGGCTGCTGGCCCACCTGGTGCGAACGGCCGAAGACCGGCGCAGCGTGCGGGCCCTGTTTGCACGCCACTACTCGCTGCTCGCGCGCAAGGTGGCAGAACGCAGCGCCGAAACCGGCGAGCACTACATCACGCGCGACCGCGGCGCCTATGCGCGCATGCTCAAGGCGGCCGCCGGCGGCGGTGCCGTGCTGGCTTACACCACCATCATGAAATTCATGGTGATCGCGCTCGGGCTGGGGGCGTTCTGGGGCGGCGTGCTCGCCGGCGTGAACTACGCCACGAGCTTCGTCTTCATCCTGCTGATGCACTGGACGGTCGCCACCAAGCAACCAGCCATGACCGCACCGGCCATGGCCGAAAAGCTGCGCGATGTGTCGAACGACGAGGCGGTGGAAGGTTTTGTCGACGAAGTCGCCCACCTGATCCGCAGCCAGGCGGCGGGCATCCTGGGCAACCTCGCCATGGTGACGCCCGTGGTGCTGGGTGTGCAGTGGTTGTGCATCTGGATCTTCGGCAAACCGGCGGTGGGCCCAGCCGAGGCGGAGCACATCCTGTCGTCGCTCTCGCTGCTCGGGTTCACGCCCTTGTTCGCAGCGTTCACGGGTGTGCTGCTGTTCACCAGCTCCATCATTGCGGGCTGGGTAGAAAACTGGTTCGTTTGGCACCGGCTCGACAGCGCCATCGCCTGGAACCCGCGCATCGTGGCGCGGCTGGGTGCGGCGCGGGCGCAGCGCTGGTCGCTCTACTGGCGCAACAACATCTCGGGCTACACCTCCAACATCTCGCTCGGTCTGATGCTCGGCATCATCCCGCCGGTGGCTGCGTTTTTCGGGCTGCCCATCGAGGTGCGCCACGTGACACTGTCCACCGGCCAGCTGGCGGCTGCTGTCGGGTCCGAAGGCTTCGCCGTCACACTGTTCCAGGAGTCCGCGTTCTGGTGGTGCCTGGCGGGCATTGCCGTGACCGGCGTGCTGAACCTGAGCGTGAGTTTCCTGCTGGCCTTCAAGGTGGCGCTGCGTTCGCGCGGCATCCGCTTGCGTGACCGCAGCCGCATCTACAAGGCGATCGGCCGCAGGTTGTGGGCCAGGCCGCTGTCGTTCATTGCACCGCCTCGGCGGAGCTGAAGGTCCACGGGGTCAGTCGTCGGACAATTTGGGGGACGCGCGGCCAGCGCCGCTCTCGCCTCCATCAGCGCTACCACTGCCGCTGCCCGCGCCGTCGTCGTCGTCACTGCCATCGTCACTGCCGTCGGTCCGCTCGCCATTCTTGCGGCCTGAAAACATGGTCCACCAGACAATGAACACCAACAAGGCCAGCGCGCCCAGCGCTTCCAACAAGATCAACACCATGTCCCAAGCCCTCGACCAGCCCCCCCTGCGACAGCCCCTTCTGAGGACGGCCTGCTCGCTGATTCTAGGGGTGCTCACCGCCTGCGCCAGCGCGCCCGACGGTCCACCGGCCCCGGTGGAGAGCCGGTCCGTTGGCTCGCCGCCGGCAGCCGCCCCTCCGCCAGCGGTGCCCACCCCATCCACCACCACGCCCCCCGCGGGACCGGTGATCCAGCGCGCCCATGCGCGTTGGACCACCGCCAACTGGGCCGACCTGCCCGGCTGGGAACAAGACAACCTGACAGACGCCTGGGGCGCCCTGCTGCGCAGCTGCGAACGCCCGACGCCCGAGTGGGTGCGCGTGTGCGCCGAGGCACGCGCCGCCGGCCCACTGCAGGATGCCGCCGCACGCACCTGGATCAGGCAGCGCCTGCAACCGTGGCGGGTCGAATCGCCAGAGGGTGCGACCGACGGCCTCATCACCGGTTACTTCGAGCCGCTGATCGACGCGAGCCGTGTGGCCAAGGGCGATTTCCGCGTGCCGCTGTATGGCCCGCCCGCCGACCTCGCCACCCGCAGGCCCTACTGGACGCGTCAACAGATCGACTCGCTGCCCGCCGCCAAGGCCTCGCTGCGCGGCCGCGAGCTGGCCTACGTGACCGACCCGCTCGATGCGCTCATCCTGCAGATTCAGGGCTCGGGGCGCCTGCAGATGCGCGAGGCCGATGGCAGCCAGCGCCTGCTGCGCGCGGCCTTTGCCGGGCACAACGAGCACCCGTACAAGTCGGTGGGCCGCTGGCTGATCGACCAGGGTGAGCTGCGCGCCGACCAGGCCTCGTGGCCGGCCATCAAGGCCTGGGCTCAGAAGAACCCCAAGCGCCTGAACGAGATGCTGTGGGCCAACCCGCGCACCGTGTTCTTCAAGGAAGAGCCGCTGCCCGATCCGAACCTCGGCCCCCGCGGCGCGCAGGGCGTGCCGCTCACGCCGGGCCGGTCCATCGCGGTCGACCCCTTGAGTGTTCCCTATGGCACGCCGGTGTGGCTCGATGCCACCGAGCCGCTTTCCAACACGCCGCTGCGGCGCCTGACCCTGGCGCAAGACACGGGCTCGGCCATCGTGGGTGCCGTGCGGGCCGACTACTTCTGGGGCTGGGGCAACACCGCCGAACAACAGGCGGGCCGCATGAAGCAGAGCCTCAGGATGTGGGTGCTGTGGCCGCGGTGAGCGCGAGCCGCTTGGCCCGATCTCGCGCGTTCAAACCACCTGACCCATGCGCAGGATCGGCAGGTACATGCCGATCACCACCGCTGCCAGGGAGGCCAGCACCATCACTGTCCCCACCGCGAACGCCCTCCAGGCCAAGCGCCGTTGGGCCGGGCTGATCCGGTGCACGAAGGTCAGCATCAGCGTGGGCGTGAGCAGCAGGAACGTGAGCCCAAGCAGCCGCCACGACTCCTCGATCACGAACAGCGTAAAAGGCGGCAGATCCGATCCGAACGACCGGAACAAGTCGACAAAGACCGGGATGGTCGTCCAGGCCATCGAGCCGACCACGACAGAGAACAGCAACAAGACCCACCAGCAGACGAGCAGGCTGGTGGGCACAGGTTCTTCGACGGTGGCTGGGGCGTTCGGTGCAATGTCCATGGGAAACTCGGCTGGCGCGTGACAGCGCGGCGCTTGGGTTGAAGCTGCGGATTCTGCCGGACATCGCTCGCCCTGGCGGCGCTTGGCACCACCCCAGATGGGTGACACGAGATGCCGAGCCTTCGCAATGCCTCGGATCCAAAGCGCCGACGGCTTGTGCGAACGCAGGGTGTCAGACGTCGGCCGTCAGCGCCCGTTGCAGCTGGTCACATCGGCCCTGCACCACCGCCTTGTTGCGGGTGTCGTCGAAGAAGCCCATGAACAGGGCAATCCGCTCGCCGCTGCGCAGGCTGACATCGACGTGGTAGCGCGCGCTGCCGCCCTCGCTGTCGCCCAGCTCGCCGAGTTGCACATCGATCACCTCGGCGAAGCTGATCTCGCGCCGGCGGCTCGTGAAGCGCCCAACGCGCGCGATGACGATGCGCCGGCGTGTTCGGTCCACGGTGATGACCTGCCGGCGGCCGAACAACAGCAGGCCCAGGCCGACCAGGAGCATCAGCACACCCAGCATCAGCCCCGCGCGTTCGTCGCTCAGTCCCGGCCCTGGCGCGCCATGGAAGCCGGCCACAAGCAGCAGCCCCACGGTGAGGGCCACACCACCGGCCAACGTCTGATCGCCGGCATTGCTCTTGATGGTCCAGGTAGGGGTCTGCGCACGCATGAACAACTCGGATGGAAGGTAGAACAGTTCGAAGTATCAGCGTGGCATCCGCTTCGCGCCCTCCCTCCAAAGGGCGTGGCACCCCCTTCGTGGCTGTAGCGGCCAGCGCGCGGTCGCCCTACAGTCCATCGTCATGCCACTGGCCTGACGGCCCCAAGCTCCTGCGCCGCAGAAGCCAGCGTGGTCCGCTCTGCCGCCCCTCCCTTTCCCAAGGATCGCCATGACCGAAGAGATCATTTCGAAAGCCGACAAGACTCGCATCGACAAGATGGACAAGATCGATTCGGCTGGCACGATGATGTTCCTCGTCAACACGTTTCACACGGAACACACGACAGCGTTTTCACCAGCGCTGATCATGGCCATCTGCTGGGAAGAAAGTTTCTTCCAGAACATGCGCCAGGTGGGTGGACCGGCCGTCGGCCACGGCCAGCTCGAGGTCTCGGGCCGGATCATTGCCAACCAGCACCTGCAAGGCAAGCTGAACGTCGGCGAAGGACCATTCAATCCGAACGCCATCGAGAACAACCGGGACGTGAGCATCCGCGCCATCAGCCATTGTCTGGCGGGACTGTACGAACGGCTCAGCCACTCGGTCAACAGGGCACTCGACGGCTATGCCGGCGTGATCCAGCGGCCTGCCAACAAGCCCATTCCGGCCAAGTGGCGCGCCTGTGCCACCGCCTTGCAGGCCACGATGGCGACGCCGGGCAGCTTCGATCCCATTGCCTTTGAAGACGCACTCCGCCTGGCCCGCGAGTTCGATCGCTCCGGCCCCGTCTACAACCACATCCACGCGCGCCTCTGGCCGCTGCTGGACGTGTTGACCAAGCTGTACGGCACCGTGCAGATGGGCTCCAAGGGCGAGCAGGTGATGGTGGTGCAGGACGTGCTCAACCGCTTCCAGTTCATCGACCCGGCAGCCCCACCCACCAAGCCGAGACTGGTGGTCGACGGCCAGTTCGGCTCCAAGACGCATGCCCGTGTGAAGGAGTTCCAGTCGCTCGCCAAGCTCACCTCCGACGGCGTGGTGGGCCCTCGCACACGCGCCTCGCTGGTGACCAAGGCCCAAGCGTTCCCGATGGCCTGAGCCCTTCCCCATTCAAAGCAGCAGCGCTCCCATCGCACAAGAGGCCAAAGCGCAGCGAGGCCGACCCATCAAGCAACTCGCGAAGGAACGGGTCTCCCGGCCCGATGCGAGGCGCCCTCCTTGGGAGGGCAGAGCCCGGACTTGAACAGTCCAGTGGACTGTTCATGCCTGGCGAAGAGTTGAGCCTCCGGCTCAGCGCGGCCTGCAAGGCAGGAGCGAAGCGACGTGGGAGGCTTACGTTTACTCGCATTCGTCCACAAACTCCACGTGCCGGCCACGGTAGGATGATGACGACAACTCCACGGGGACCTCTGCATGATCGTCGGCATCGACCTGGGCACCACCAACAGCCTGGTGGCGGTGTGGCAGGACGGCGCAGCCAAGCTGCTGCCCAACAGCCTCGGGGAAGTGCTCACACCCTCGTGCGTGAGCCTCGATGACGACGGCTCCGTGCTGGTCGGCCAGGCCGCACGTGAGCGCCTGCAAACCCACCCCGATCGCACGGCATCGGTCTTCAAGCGCTACATGGGCAGCCACAAGACGCTGCGCCTGGGCACCCGCGAGTTCCGCGCCGAAGAACTCTCAGCGCTGGTGCTCAAGTCGCTCAAGGCCGACGCCGAAGCCGCCTTGGGCATGCCCGTCACCGAAGCCGTGATCACCGTGCCCGCGTACTTTTCCGACGCCCAGCGCAAGGCAACGCGCACGGCCGGCCAACTGGCCGGCCTCAAGGTTGACCGTCTGCTGAACGAGCCCACGGCCGCGGCACTCGCCTATGGCATTCATGAGCGCGACGCTGAAAGCCGTTTCCTGGTGTTCGACCTCGGCGGGGGCACCTTCGACGTCTCCATCCTCGAACTCTTCGAAGGCGTGATGGAGGTGCGAGCCTCGGCTGGCGACAACCACCTCGGCGGCGAAGACGTGGTCACGGCCCTGGTCGACGACTTCTTCTCGCAGCTGCAAGTGCCCGAGCGGCTGCGCCTCGACCCACTCTTCATGCAGCGCCTCATCGGTCAGGCCGAGGCCGCCAAGCGCCGGCTGAGCACCGAAGCCACCGCCAGCATCCAGCTGCGCGACGGCGATCAGGCCTACCGTCTCCCCCTTGACGAAGCCGCGCTCCAGCGTGTGTGCGCGCCCCTGCTCAAGCGCCTGCGGGCTCCCGTGGAGCGCACGCTGCGCGATGCCAACCTGCGCAGCAACCAGCTCGACAAGATCGTGCTGGCCGGAGGCGCCACGCGCATGCCGCTGGTGCGCAAACTCGTCACCACGATGTTCGGGCGATTCCCGGCCATCGACATCAACCCCGACGAAGTGGTGGCACTCGGTGCCGCCGTGCAGGCCGGGCTCAAGGCGCGCGACGCCGCCCTGAGCGAGGTCGTGATGACCGACGTGTCGCCCTACTCGCTGGGCGTGGAGGTGTCGCGCCGGCTGTCAGACACCAGCGCCTCGCCAGGGCACTTCGATCCCGTCATCGAACGCAACAGCCCTGTGCCCATCAGCCGGGTCAAGCGCTACGTGCCCATGCAAGCCGGCCAACCCATGCTGGAGCTCAAGATCTTTCAGGGCGAAGCGCGCATGGTCAAAGACAACATCCCGCTGGGTGAGTTGACGCTCCCCCTGCCGCGCTTGCCGGCCGAAGAGAGCGCTGTCGACGTGCGCTTCACCTACGACGTGAACGGGCTGCTGCAAGTGGAGGCGACGCTGGTGGCCACCCAAGAGAAACACGCACTGCTGATTGAAGGCAACCCGGGGCTGATGACCGAGGCCGAGATCTCCACGCGGCTCGCGTCGTTGTCGGCCCTCAAGATCCATCCCCGCGACCAGCTCGACAACCGCACGCAACTGGCCCGCGCCGAGCGGCTCTACGAGCTGTTGCGCGGTGACGAGCGTGAATGGCTGGGCCAGCAGATCCTCGTGTTCGAGCAGGTTCTGGCCTCGCAGGACGACCGCCAGATCCGGCCCGCCAAGCCGCGCTTTACCCACCTGCTCGACGACGTGGAGCGCAACAGCTTTCTCGACGATGGCTCGCGCGAGTGAGCGACCGGGTGGAACGCCAGGCGATGTACCCATTTCTCGACCACCTCGGTCTCGACACGGGCACCGATGAGCGCGGCATTCGCCGCGCCTATGCCCGCCAGCTGAAGCAGATCGACCCCGAGCAGGATCCGTCTGCCTTCCAGACATTGCGAGAGGCTTACGAGGCCGCACTGTGGTGGGTTCAGCACGAAGCGGCGTCCGAGTCCGACGATGAACAGGAGAGCGAACCGGTTACGAATGCGGCGCCTGAACTGGAGACAAACAAGCCGAGCACCGAGACATCGCTTGATGCCCCCCTGCCGGCCGCAACGGGCGGCAATGAGGTTCACGCCGAACAGCCTGCCGACACGAGCGGCGAGGGCGAGGGCGAGGGCGAGGGCGAGGGCGAGGGAGAAGGAGAAGGAGAAGAGGCCGATTCCCCTCAAGGCCCTGACGCACTGGCTCACGCCGTGTTCGACGATTTCGCGCAGTCGTTCGTCGCCGCGCCCTTGCCCGACGCGGCCGCCGTCCGCGCGGCGCTTGAAGAGAGCCTGTCCGACCCGCGGCTCAGCCACCTCGATGCGCGCACCGTGTTCGAGTGGCGTGTGGCCAACCTGCTGGCCTCGGGCTGGGCGCCCGGGCACGAACTCTTGTTCGAAGCCGCCATCTCCACGTTCCATTGGGACATCGACTCACGCCGCCTGCAGATGTTCGGCCAACTGGGGCATTTCATCGATGCCGCCATCGTGCAGCAACTTGCGCGCGGAAGCGACAACCCCAACTTTCAGCGGCGGCAAGACGCGCTGCTCCAGATGCTGCGCCGACCCGAGCACCCGGGCGTGCCCACTCTCACCACCGAGCTGGGTGTGGTCGAGCACATGGCGCAGCGCTATCCGCAATGGCTGGCCATCCAGGCCCCCAACGCGTCCTTGGCCCAATGGCAGCAATGGGCAGCCGGCCTGCCCGCCGAAACACAAGCACCCACAAGACCGCCCGCGCCTGCGCCGGCGCAGGCGCAGGCGCAGGCGCCCGCCGTCTCTCACCACTGGGTGTTCTGGATGATTTGCTTCGGGCTCTTTGCGCTCACGCGCATGCTCTCGTCGCTGTCGTCGAGCTCAGCGCACATGCCGCCCGTCATCGACCGCCCTTCGGCCACTGCCCTCAACCCGTCATCAGCCGCCCCAGCGCCGGTGGGCCTGTCGCCGCCAGCGCCCCACCCCACCGAATCCTTGCCGCCGCAAACCCGTTCACTGTGGCAGGAGGCCGATCATGCCGACTCGAGCGTCTTCACCACGGAACGGATCGCCGCCATGACCCGGGGCAAGCTCACCGCCACCACCTGTGCCGACTTGTCTGAATGGGTCTCGCGAATGCGGAGCTACTCCCAACCGCTGACGCCCGAGGCGGACAAGCGCATGATCGACTGCCTTCACGCCAAGCTGTGGCCGCGCAACGGCCGCGACCACCTGGTCACCGAGGCCTTGAACCGGCAGAACGCCCGGCTGCAACAGGCGGCCCGGCGCGCCGCGGGCGAGCACAAGACCCGCTCACCTCAAGACAGCAACCCATACTTCACGCCGCCATCGCAGCGCACGGCGAGGGGCCAAGCTGCCGAACCGCCTCTGCCACCGTTCGGGCCGTTCCGACTCCCGGCACCGCCGGCTCCCCCGACGACCACCACAACGCCGGGCGAACCACCCGCAACGCCTCAATAGGACTTGTAGCTCAGGAACTTGCCCGACATGACGATGTTCACGCGGTCGCCTTGAGGGTTCGCCTCACGCTGCAGGTCCATCTTGAAATCGATGGCGCTCATGATGCCGTCGCCGAACTCCTCATGGATGAGCTCCTTGAAAGTCGTGCCATACACACTGATGAGCTCGTAGAAGCGGTAGATCAGCGGGTCGGTGGGCACCGAAGTGGGGAGCGACCCTTTGTAGGGCACCACCTTGAGCCATTGCTCGGCCTCAGGCGACAGCCCGAAGATCTCGGCCACGATGCGGGCCTGGCGCTCATCGAACGTCATTTGCCCCAGACAGCCAGCGGTCACCCACTCCTTGCTCAGGCCGACCTGGCGGGCCACCTCGTCCCACTTGAGGCCGAGGCGCACCTTGGCTTCGATGATGGCTTCCGTGACGTCATTGCGGTTCATGCAGGGTAGCTCCAGTGTGCCGCCAGCAGGACCATCCTGCTGCAACGGGCCCCGTGCTGGTGCAAGCGGCATGCCAACCCTGATGGACAGAGCTCAGCGGCAGCTGCCGCAGCAACTCGAGCCGCGCGCCGCTTGCACGGGCTTGGCGACCCCGGTCTCCTCCACGGCTGTATAGCCCGCGGTGGTGATGGCGTTCGTGATCGCGCGAACGTCCACCACGGCCGAGTCGACCTCCACCAGTTTGGTCGCGAGGTCGACCGACACGTGGGCTGCTGGATCAATGGCTTTGATCGCATTCGTCACCGCGCTCACGCAGTGACCGCAGGTCATGTCATTCACGTGGAATGTCTTCATCTTCAAAGCTCCATCAGGATGGTCGAAGGACAGTTGAACTGTGAAGCTTCCCACCGTGGCAATGTCCAGCGAATTCTTCAAGAAACTGTCGGTTGGCGTGTCAAACGGGCGGCGGAACATGAACTCCATCGATCCATCCAACAGAACACCCCCTCGAATGCGCAACGAAGCGCGCTCATGGTCGCTCAGTGCGCGTGGGTTGAATGCCGGGGGGCTTCGGCCGCGACACCATAGCCACGCAGGCTGGCGTAGCGCTCGATCTGATGGGCATTGAGCAGCGCGGTCTGCGCGAGATGGGTCTTGAGGTGCTCGGCGCGCAGCTGGGCATGCAGCGCACCCACACGGGCTGCGGCTTGGTCTACCGAGCCGGGTGTGGCCATCCGTTGTGCAAAGAGGCTGTCGAGATGGCGCTCGGCGTCCAACAGCGCGGCACCCAGGCGCATGGCTTCGCTCAGGTGCTGGTCCATCAGTTCACGGGTGGCGCTTGTCTGGGCATCGCTCAGATGGAGTTGCGTGGCCAGTTCAAGCACATGCGCCGGGCCGGGATAGCCGTTCAGTTCGGCCGCCTTGGCGAAGCCCGCGCCGCGGCCCGCGAGCAGGCCGGCAACCTCGCTGTCAGAGAGGGACTTGATCGCACGTTGCTGCTCCCCCGCGTAGCTTGCGCCCGTGGGTTCGCCCCGTGCGCTCACGGCGGACAGCGCCGCGAGCACGGCAATCATCAGGCTGGACAGATGGCGTTTCATGGGTAAGACCTTTCAGTGGTGGCCGCTGTGGCCATGGGGTTTGCGGATCTGAACTTCGACGTCTTGGGCTGGCTTGGCCCGTGACGGCATGGCGTGGCCACCTTCGGCTGCAAAGCGCGAGGGCTCGGGCAAGGCTCCCGTCCATTCGAAGGCGGTGGTCCCGGCGGGGTGCTTGAACCATCCCGGGTCGGTGTAGTCGCCACGCTTCTGGTCGTGGCGAACCTTGAGCACGCTGAACATGCCCCCCATCTCGACCGATCCGAACGGGCCTTCGCCGCCCATCATCCTGGCGGTGTTTTCGGGAATGGGCATCTCCATGTCGCTCATGTCGGCCATGCCGCGTTCACCCATCACCATGTAGCCTGGAATCAGCTTGTTGATCTCCTCGACCACGCCGCGGTGATCGACACCGATCATCGTGGGGACATCGTGCCCCATGGCGTTCATCGTGTGGTGGCTCTTGTGGCAGTGGAATGCCCAGTCACCTTCTTCGTCTGCAACAAACTCGATCTGGCGCATCTGGCCCACCGCCACGTCGGTCGTCACCTCGTACCAGCGGGCGGATTTCGGCGTGGGGCCCCCGTCGGTTCCCGTGACGAGAAACTCATGCCCGTGCAAATGCATGGGGTGGTTGGTCATGGTCAGATTGCCGAAGCGGATGCGGACCTTGTCGTTCTTGCGCACATTCAATGAGTCGATGCCAGGAAAGACACGGCTGTTCCAGCTCCACAGGTTGAACTCGGTCATCGTCATGATCTTGGGGGTGTAGGCCCCAGGCTCGATGTCATAGGCATTGAGCAAGAACACGAAGTCGCGGTCGACCTCATCGATCAGAGGGTGCTTGGCCTTCGGGTGAGTGATCCAGGAACCCATCATGCCCATGGCCATCTGCGTCATCTCGTCCGCGTGCGGGTGGTACATGAACGTGCCCGGCCGGCGGGCTACGAACTCGTAGACAAACGTCTTGCCAGGCTCGATGGCAGGCTGCGTCAACCCGGCGACACCGTCCATCCCGTTGGGCAGCCGCTGGCCATGCCAGTGGATGGAGGTGCGCTCGGGCAAGCGGTTGGTGACGAACACACGCACCCGGTCGCCCTCGACCACTTCGATGGTGGGGCCGGGCGACTGGCCGTTGTACCCCCACAGGTGCGCCTTGAACCCCGGGGCCATCTCGCGCACCACGGGCTCGGCCACGAGGTGGAACTCCTTCACCCCCTGGTTCATGCGCCATGGCAAGGTCCAGCCATTGAGCGTGACGACGGGGTTGTAGGGCCGACCGGTCTGGGGCACGAGCGGCGGCATGGTGTTGGGCGTGGTCTGCAACACCGGCTCGGGCAAAGCGGCCATGGCCACTTTGCTCACACTGACGGCGGCAACTGCACTGATTGCACCGCCCATCAGAAAACTGCGTCGATTGGTTGTCATGGTGGTGGTGATTCAGTGGGAGGGAGTGGACGTCGATGAAAACGCTGCGTCCATCGCGGGGCCGCTGACCGGCTTGCCGATGAGGGTGGCTTGCAACGCGGCATCGGCAAGCCAGAAGTCGCGCTGAGCCTCAATGGCCTGCATCACGCTTGAGATCTGCTGGCGCGAATCGGCCAGCAGCTCGAATACCCCGATCAACATGCCGTTGTAGCGAAGCATGTTTTCCTCGGCGATGGCCTTGCGCAGGGGCACGATGTCGTCGCGGTAATGGCGCGACAGGTCGTAGGTGGTTCGATAGGCGCCATAGGACTCACGCACCTGAGAACGCGCCGCCACCGCCAGCTGGGCGGTGCGATTCAGCGCTGCCATGTAGAGCGCCTGCGAACGACTGCGGCTTGCATCACCGATGTCGAAGATCGGCAACGGGAGCGACAGCTCGAATCCCTTCTGGGGTGGCTGGACCGTCTCACTGTTGCGCACGATGCCAAGCTCGAGCCCGTTCACGAATCCCGTGAAGCGTGTCAAACCTTGCTCGCGCGCCGTGAATTCGAGGCTGGCGCGCGCCATCTGAACGTCGAGCCGCTGGTCAAGGGCCGCCTGGGACACCAAGGATTCGTCCTTCGGCACCGCAGGCAAGTCTGGCAGACGATCCGGCAGTATCAACGCGCCGGCCTGAGCGTCATTGAGCCCCAGCGCACGCACCAGCGCTTCACGGCTTGCAAGGGCAATCTGACGGGCCCGAGCAAGCTGCGCCACGGCATCGGCGGCAAAGGCCTGTTCACGCGCACGTTGCAGCTTGCTGAAATTGCCCGCTGCCTGCATGCGTCGGGCCAGCTCCGCCCCGGCGTCGGCGGCGGCCTTGACCTGCTCGGCGTAGTGCAGAAGCTGCTGGGCGGTGACCGCGTTGATCCAGGCGCGGCGCGCGTCGGTTGCCGCCTGCACGACCTCACTGGCCAACGTGAGCCGGGTAACCTGACCACGGTAGCCGGCCAGCTGCAAGCGTGAAGGCAACAGCAGCAAGTCGAGCACCGAGAAGCTCAGCACCCGGCCGATTTCGATCTCTCGCATGCCTGCGGCGTTGCGCACGAGCCGCTCGAACGAAAACACAGGGTTGGGCAAACGTGCGGACCGGCTCGTTTCAGCCGCTTCCGCTGCGCTTTCATAGAGCATGGCCTGCAGTGCCGGGCTGTAGGTGAGTGCGATGCGCACGGCATCGTCTGCGGAAAGCGGCTGGGCAAGCAAACGCTCCGTGTCTGCTTGCGCCTCGCGCCGCGCATCATCGCTGGTCAGCCATTGGACTTCTACCCCGACACTTCGCCGGGTCAGAGCCTGCACCTGCGCGTGGTTGTCATTGACCGCGGTGCTCGCACAACCCGCCAGGCTGATGGCGACCGTGAGCAACGCCAGCCGGGGGATGGACCGAAGCCGACCGCTGGGGAAAGGGCAAAGATGATTCATGGCGTTTTCGGCGAGGTGTGGCCAGCGTGCGGAGCCTGCGCCAGCGCCAGGCGCGATGTGGTCGACATCAATGCCGCCGCAAAGAAGCAGCGAAGGGGAGTCGTCATGGGAATCCTCAGAGGCCACGCAAACCCACAGGTCAGCGCAGCGGAGACTGGTGGTCGCCGAAACCAGCCCTGCTCAGACGCGATAGCGCCCAGGGCTGAATCAGGGATGCGTCAGATGAGGAGGGTTCGGGGAGGCCGTTCGAGGCCGTCGGTCAAGAAGACCGCGGCGGCGTGAAACATGCCGGCCACAGGCGCGCCCGAGGGAGCAATGGCTTGGAAGGAGAGCGTTGCGCTCGGCAGGGCCACACCGAGACAACACGAAGCGCAGGCGCTGCACTTGCCATTGTGCTTGCGCTGGTCCGTTTCACCGTCGTTGCCACCGTTGTCGCGACCGTTGTTGCGACCGTTGTTGCGAATTTCCTTGCCGAGCTTTTGCAGCGAAGGACCGGCGGGAGGCAAGTGAACCGCCTTCACGCTGTCAGCAGACAAGCTTGCCGCTGCATGATGGTCGTGTGCATGCCCACCAGGCGATGCCATCGAATCGACACGTGTGGAAGGCGCATGCGGCCCCGCTTGGGCCGCCATTTGAAGGTGGCGCGGACCGCAGTGAGTCAGGGTCGCCGCCGCCCAGCTCTGCGCAGGCAGCGCTGCAGCCAGAAGCCACACGAGGGCGATTCGGAGCCAGGACAACATGCAAAAAGTCTACACGAACTGGCCGGCAAAAGACCACGCGGCTGTGACGCCATGGCACTCAGGCTCAGCCCAGCGCCGCACAGTTGCGCCCCTGCTCCTTCGCCCGCTGCAATGCCTGCGATGCCCTCAACACCGCCCCATCCACATCATCATCCGACTGCGACCCACTCACACCCGCAGAAAAAGTGACATGCAGCCCAGGTGCGATCGCATCCGCCGACATGCGGGCAAAGTGGGTGCGCATGCGCTCGACACACAGCATGGCGTCTTGGGCCGAGGTCTCGGGCAGCATCAGCAAGAATTCCTCGCCGCCCCAGCGCGCCAACGTGTCGCTGGGCCGCAGGCTGGCCCGGCTGAACTGGGCAAAGGTCTTGAGCACGAGGTCCCCGCCCGTGTCGCCATACGTGTCGTTGATGCGCTGAAAGAAGTCGATGTCGATCAGCACGAGGCTCAGCACCCGGCCGTTGCGCTGCTGGCGTGATTTTTCGATCGTCATCAGGCTGTTCATGTGGCGGCGATTGGGCAGGCCGGTGAGCTCGTCTTGTGTGGACAGCACGCGCACCTGTGTCTGCGCTGCATGCAAGTCCTCGCGCTGCTTGCGCAACCGGGTGCGCAAGCCCGACATCTGCGCACTCACACCCCACAGCGCCGCGGCCGACAAGGCCACGCCGATCCAGTGCGACACCTCCACCACCGGCAGGTAGGCGGCGTCGCCGATCCACGCGCGCGCCGTCATCGCCAGCCCCAGCACCACCAGCGCGAACACCGCGATGTGCCGCGCCGTGCGCGAGGGCAGGCTGACCATCGCGTAGGCGACCACCATCGTGATGATGGCCAGCGACACGCCGCGCACCGGCCCGCTGATCACATAGACGAGCGACGCCATGACGAGACCCGCGGCCATCTGGGCTGCGGCCATGGCCGGATCGGCGAAGCGGCGGCTCGCGCCACAGCGCACCATCACGTAGAAGAAGATCCAGGTCACGAGCATGAGCACGGCCACCACAGCAGCCGGCAAGGTCTCGGCGAGGCCCCAGGCCGCCTGCGCCAGCAACATGGCAGCCAAGGCCAGCGAAAAGAGACCCGACACCAGCACCACCGGCCCGTGCACATGCGCACGGCCCACAGGGCCGAGCAAAACGTCGACAAAGGAAAACTCGCGCGGTTCGGTCATCCTGGGTTTATCGTCTCGGCGGAGGCGATCTTGAGGTGACACCGAATTCGGGCGAGTCGTGGACATGGCGGGTGTGTCACATGACGCATCGGCAGCGCGGCTCTGAGCTGAGCGGCGCTGGACGACATCGGCCTCAGCCCATGACCACCTTGTTGCCCACGGCCTGCGCATTGGCCAGCGCGTGTTCGGCGCGCTCGATGGTCTGGGCCACCGACTCTCCCGCGCGGTGTTCGGTCATGCCCACTGAGAACGCCGGGTGCAGCGCCGGGCTCACGATGTCGATCTGCATGCCGTGAATGGCCACACTCAAGCGCTCCAGGCTCAGGCGGGCGAGCGAAGCGCGGGTGTCCGACAGCATCAGCAGGAACTGCGCACCGTTCCAGCGCGACAGCAGGTCGGAGATGCGGATGACCCCCAGCGCTTCGCGCGAGAACGCCTGCAGCACTTGATCGCCAAAGGCTTCGCCTCGCGCGGCACGCAGCTCGCGCCAGTCGTCGAGGCTGAGCAAGGCGATGCAGAAAGTTTGCCCGGAGCGCACACCGCGCTGGAGCTCCTGCTCCATCAGCTCGACCATGTGGCGGCGGTTGATCAGACCGGTGAGTTCATCGCGTGTGGCGAGGTCTTGAATGCGCGAGAGCGCAGTGGCGAGTTCTTCCTTCTGGCGTCGGAGGCGGTCACGCATGCGGCTCAATTGGCCGGTGAGCACGGCCACGGCCGGCACCATGACGGCAATCATCAGGAAGTGACTCCACTCCACCGAAGGCACGTAGACCACCGGGTCGACATGGCTCATCACACCCATGGTGGTGCCCATCAGCAGCACGGCCAGCAACCCGACGCGCCACACCTGCTCGGGCCTGAGCGAGTACATGCCGAACATGAAGACCACCATCAGGATGGGGAACGCTCCGCCACGCCCTTGACCGGCAATGGCATAGCCGCCCGCGCCACACACGATGGCAAAGATCATCTGCGGCACGGTGAGCGACGGGTCCTCGAACTGCAGGTTGCGCCCCACCCGGATGACCAGGAAGAACAAAACGAATCCGCCAGCAAGCACCGCCGTCCACCAGGCCACCGGAACGGCGGGCGCAATGCCGGCCCACACCAGGTACTGCATGTTGACCACGCTGCACAGCACCAGCAGGACGGCCACGCCGCACTGCACAAGACGGATGCGCTGGTGGGTGTCGGTCCCCAGCAGCCAATCGGCAAGGGGGCTGGGGGAATCGGTCTCGGCACGCATGGCCGTCGCGGAGTCAGCAGCCTGCAAGGCGGCTTTCCTCGCGCAAAGAGAACACGTCGCGTGTCGCAACAAGGTCGTTGTGCGCTGCCGCAAACGCGATGCAGTGAAGGGGCAAGGGAGCAATGTGTGTCACGCGATCGACCTTAGCAAAGGGTTGCAGATTCATCGCGACGCTCGTCCAGACCTGGTGCGCCGATCAGCGGATTATTGCCGCTCTGGCGAACTTGGCAAACACCACGCATCCACACAGGCCCCATTGAGACGCACAACTCTCTACACTGACCTTCGTCAACGCGGCTTGTGTGAGATCTTTTCCCAGGAGGATCACCGCCATGAACGCAGCCCTGCCAGAGTCTGTCCGAAAGGCGCTCGAAGGCGTTTCGCTCGATGACAAGTACCGTCTCTCACAAGGACGTGCCTTCATGAGCGGCGTGCAGGCGCTGGTGCGCCTGCCCATGCTGCAGCGCACCAGAGATGCCTTGCAAGGTCTGAACACCGCAGGCTTCATCAGTGGCTACCGCGGCTCACCCCTCGGCACCTACGACCAGGCGCTGTGGCAGGCACGCGAATACCTCGCCGCTCAGAACATCGTGTTCCAACCGGGTGTGAACGAAGAGCTCGGCGCGACCGCCGTGTGGGGCACGCAGCAGCTCGATCTGTACCCGGCCACCAAAAAGTTCGATGGCGTGTTCGGCCTCTGGTACGGCAAGGGCCCTGGGGTCGACCGTTGCGCCGATGTCTTCAAGCACGCGAACATGGCGGGCACGGCACGCCATGGCGGCGTGGTGGCCGTGGCGGGCGACGACCACATCGCCAAGAGCAGCACGGCCGCCCACCAGAGCGACCACGTCTTCAAGGCCTGCGGCCTGCCGGTGTTCTTTCCGAGCAGCGTGCAGGACATCCTGGACCTCGGCCTCCATGCGTTTGCGCTGAGCCGCTTCTCTGGCGTCTGGGCGGGCATCAAGACGATTCAGGAGGTGGTGGAGTCGTCGACCAGCGTTTGGGTCGACCCTGACCGCGTGAACATCGTGCTGCCCACCGACTTCGCGATGCCTGAAGGCGGCCTGCACATCCGCTGGCCCGACCCGCCGCTCGAGCAGGAAGCGCGGCTGATGAACCACAAGTGGTACGCCGCGCTCGCCTACATCCGCGCCAACCGGCTCAACCACAACGTGATCGAGGGGCCGAACGACCGCTTCGGGCTGATCGCCAGCGGCAAGGCCTACAACGACACGCGGCAGGCGCTGCACGACCTGGGCCTGCCCGACAGCGAATGCACGCGCCTCGGCATCCGGCTGCACAAGGTGAACGTGGTGTGGCCGCTCGAGGCCAGCATCACGCGCGACTTCGCGCTCGGGCTGCAAGAGATCCTCGTCGTCGAAGAGAAGCGACAAGTCATCGAATACCAGCTGAAAGAAGAGCTCTACAACTGGCGTGCCGACGTGCGGCCCAACGTGCTGGGCAAGTTCGACGAGGCCGAGGGGGATCACAGCGGCGGTGAGTGGTCGCAGCCCAACCCGGGTGGCAACTGGCTGCTGCGCGCACAGGCCGACCTGAACCCGGCACTCATCGCACGCGCCATCGCTCGCCGCTTGAAGAAGCTCGGGGTGGACGCCCACACCGCCGCACGCATGGACGAGCGCATCGCCATCATCGAGGCCAAGGAGCGCAGCCTCGATGTCCTGCACGCGCACAGCAACGAGCGTCTGCCCTTCTACTGCAGCGGCTGCCCGCACAACACCAGCACCGTGGTGCCCGAAGGCTCGCGCGCGCTCGCCGGCATCGGTTGTCACTACATGGTGCTGTGGATGGACCGCAGCACGAGCACCTTCACGCAGATGGGCGGTGAAGGCGTGAGCTGGATCGGACAAGCGCCCTTCACCACCGACACCCACGTGTTCGCCAACCTCGGCGACGGCACCTACTTCCACTCCGGTCTGCTGGCGGTGCGGCAGAGCATTGCCGCGGGCGTGAACATCACCTACAAGATCCTCTACAACGATGCGGTGGCCATGACGGGCGGCCAGCCGGTGGATGGGCTGCTGCAAGTACCCGAGATGACCCGCGAGCTCGACGCCGAAGGCGCCCGACGCATCGTGGTCGTGACCGACGAGCCCGACAAGTACGACGAAGTGCGCGGCCGGCTGGCACCGAACGTCACTGTGCACCACCGCGACGAGCTCGATGCCGTGCAGCGCGAACTGCGTGAGGTGACCGGCTGCAGCGTCCTCATCTACGACCAGACCTGCGCGACAGAGAAGCGTCGCCGCCGCAAGCGCGGCAAGCTCGTCGATCCGGCACGGCGTGTGGTCATCAACGAACTGGTGTGCGAAGGCTGCGGCGACTGCTCGACCAAGAGCAACTGCCTGAGCGTAGAACCCGTGGAGACCCCCTTCGGCCGAAAGCGCCGCATCAACCAGAACAGCTGCAACAAGGACTACTCATGCCTGAGCGGCTTCTGCCCGAGCTTCGTGACGGTGGAGGGCGGGCAACTGCGCAGCACCCAGAAGGCCGACACGGCGCGCCCAGACCCACGCCAGTTTGCCAAGTTGCCCGAGCCCGAGATGCCGATGGCCACGGCCGCGTGGGGCATCGTGGTGGCCGGTGTGGGCGGCACGGGGGTCATCACCATCGGCCAGCTGCTGGGCATGGCCGCGCACATCGAGGGCAAAGGCGTGATCACGCAAGATGCCGCAGGGCTCGCGCAAAAGGGCGGCAGTACCTGGAGCCACATCCAGATCGCCCACGATGCGGACGCGCTCTACACGACCAAGGTCGGCACGGCCGAAGCCGACCTCGTGCTGGCCTGCGATGCCATCGTCGCCGCCGACGTGGCCACGCTGTCGGTCATGCGCGAGGGCCGCAGCGCGGTGGTGCTCAACACACATGGCTCGCCGACAGCCGCGTTCGTCAAGGATGGCGACTGGCAGTTTCCTGGCGCACGCTGCGAGGCGGCCATCACCTCGACGGTGGGCTCGGAGGCCGTGTTCGCGTTCGATGCCGAGCAACTCGCGGTCGGCTTGCTGGGCGACGCCATGTTCACCAATGCGCTGATGCTCGGCTGCGCGTGGCAGCGCGGCCTCGTGCCCCTGGGCCACGCTGCCTTGATGCGCGCCTTCGAATTGAACGGCGTGCAACCCGAACGCAACCAGACCGCGTTCGACTGGGGCCGGCAGGCGGCCCATGACCTCCCGGCCGTGCAGGCACTGCTGCGGCCCGCGCAAGTGATCGGGTTCGTGAAGCGCGCGAGCCTGGACGAGCTGGTTCAGCAGCGGGGGGCCTTTCTGACGTCGTACCAGAACGCCCACTGGGCCGCGCAGTACGCCGCCTTCGTGAACCGCGTGCGCGAAGCCGAAGCGCCATTCAGCAGCCATGTGCTCACCGAGGCCGTGGCCAAGGGCTTGTTCAAGCTCATGGCCGTGAAGGACGAGTACGAGGTGGCGCGTCTGCACACCGACCGCAGCTTCGTGGAGAAGATCAGCGCGCAGTTCGAAGGCGACTACACGCTGCACCACCACCTGGCGCCACCGCTGTTCGCCCGAAAGAACGCACAGGGCGAGCCGGTGAAGACGAGCTTCGGGCCGTGGATGCGCTGGGTGTTCCAGGGCCTCGCGCGTTTGAAGTTCCTGCGCGGCAGCGTGCTCGACCCCTTCGGCCACACTGCCGAGCGCCGCCTGGAGCGTCAACTCATCGCCGACTACCGATCACGCATCGAAGGCCTGCTGCCCTCTCTGTCTGCCGAGCGCCTGGTGCTGGCCACCCGCATCGCCCGCATCCCCGAAGAGATCCGCGGCTACGGTCATGTGAAGCTGCGCCACCTGGAATTGGCGCGCAAGAAGGAGGCCGCGCTGATGGCGGAATGGGACGCCCCACCCGCCGATCTCGCCGTCAGAACTGCATGAAGCTCAGGCCTGCGCCGAAGCTGGTCTGGCGGAAGTTGTAGTCGGTGAGCGTTTCACCGTAGCCGCGGTAGCCCTGCACATACCAGCGCACGCCGTTGGGTTGATCGCCGAAGACGGGGTGCGTCCACTCCAGTTGGAACGCGCCGTACTTCGCGGTCTTGAGGGTGGTGCGGTAGAGCAGCGAAAAGGTGTTTTTGCCCGGCGCCCATTCCAGCTGAAATTCGCCCCGGCCGCGGTAGTCGACCAAGTCAGGGTTGTTGTCGCTCTCTTTGTCTTCTTTCAGGCGCTGGTTCAACTTGGCCGTGAACGCCCAGTCGCCGCGCTCGAATCCTGCACCGATGTACACGCGGTTCCAGCTGCGCGACAGGGGATCGGACTGGCCGTTCGACTGGTGCGCCAGCACGAGCTGGCTGTACTGCCACTGCCAGCCGAACGGCAGGTCGCGCAGCGACGGCGGCGTGGGCACGACGTAGATCAGCTCCGGCTCGTAGTCGGTGTTGCGAAAGGGCTTGGAGTCCTTGCCGTTCCAGATCTGCCACAGCACCTGCTGCGTGAAACCCAGCCACACGTCGGCATCGTTGAAGCCCACGTCCTGGGCGATCTTGGTGCGCAGCGACAACTGGAACTTGGCCTCCACCTTGCGGTAGTCGGGCGACGGCACCGCCACTTGGGTCGGCGACTGCGGCGCCCGGTTGATGCGGCTGGTCACATGCACCGGCATCACGTAGTTGGACCGGTAGCCGGTGAGGTTGAAGGTGCCGCGCTTGTCCTGCGGGTCGAGCTCCCAGTACTTGGACATGAGGCTCGTGGTCTCGCGCTTGGGCTGCACCGCAGCCGAAGGACCGTCCTTCGGCGCGAGCAGGCTGGTGGGCGCCGGTGCGTCAGGCGATGCCGAGACCGGGGCCACGGGTGCGGAAGGCGCGCGCCCGGCCAGGCCGTCATAGCAGGTGAGCCTGTCGGCCGGCGGCCCGATCTTGGCGCAGTCGTCCAGTGTCTTGTCGGCGGCCATGGCCACAGCCGAGAAGCCCGCCACCCCCATCGTCAACACGGACACAACAAAAGGGGACGAACAAAGGCGTGGGGACATGACGGATCGGCAGGCGCGGTGGAAGACCGGGCCGATGGTAGACGCTTGCGCAGGAGCGCGCTGGCCCGAGCCAGGAAGGCCCGGTGCGCCGCTCGTGTTTGAACTCACGCCTGCTGAGCCACCGAGGATCGAAGCCGGCACCACCGCCCCGATAATCCCGCCATGATCGATCAAATCAAGAAGACACTCTGGGCCACCGCCGACAAGCTGCGTGCCAACATGGACGCCGCCGAATACAAGCACCTCGTGCTCGGTCTCATTTTCGTCAAGTACATCTCCGACACCTTCGCTGCCCGCCGTGCCGAACTGAGCACCCGCTTGCGCGATCCGAGCGATGACTACTTCTATGGCGAAGCCAGCCAGGAAGACATCGGTGCCGAACTCGAAGACCGCGACTACTACCGCGAGGTCAACGTGTTCTGGGTGCCCGAGCCTGCGCGCTGGGAAGCTCTGCGCGCCGCGGCCAAACAGACCGACATCGGCAAACGCATCGACGACGCGCTGACGCTCATCGAAACCGAGAACCCCAAGCTCAAAGGCATCCTCGACAAGCGTTATGCCAGAGCGCAGTTGCCCGATGGCAAGCTGGGCGAACTGGTGGACCTCGTGTCCACCATCGGCTTCGGAGCCGACCCCGGCACCGCCCGCGACGTGCTCGGCCAAGTCTACGAATACTTCCTCGGCATGTTCGCCAGCGCCGAAGGCAAACGCGGCGGGCAGTTCTACACACCCGCCAGCATTGTGAAAACACTGGTTGCCGTTCTCGCCCCGCACCACGGGCAGGTGTACGACCCCTGCTGCGGTTCCGGCGGCATGTTCGTGCAGTCAGAAAAGTTCATTGAAGCCCATGGCGGCAAGCGCGGCGACGTGGCCATCTACGGCCAAGAGGCCAACCCCACCACCTGGCGCTTGGCAGCCATGAACCTCGCCATCCGAGGCATCGACTTCAACCTCGGCCGCGAGCCGAACGACACCTTCACCCGCAACCAGCACCCCGACCTGCGGGCCGACTTCATTCTCGCCAACCCGCCGTTCAACATCAGCGACTGGTGGCACGGCAGCCTTGAGGGTGACCCCCGCTGGCACTACGGTGACCCGCCGCAGGGCAACGCCAACTACGCCTGGCTGCAGCACATGCTGCACCACCTCAAGCCCACAGGCCGCGCCGGCATCGTGCTCGCCAACGGCTCCATGAGTTCGAGCCAGAACAACGAAGGTGTCATCCGCGCGGCCATGGTCGATGCCGACGTGGTGGAAGTGATGATTGCGCTGCCGGGTCAGCTGTTTTTCAACACCCAGATTCCGGCATGCCTTTGGTTCTTGGCGAAACAGAAGAAGCGAAAGGGCGAGGTGCTGTTCATCGACGCCAGGAAGCTGGGCAAGATGATCTCTCGGGTGCAGACGGAGCTGGATGACGATGCCATTTTGCATGTCGCTGACACCGTTGCAGCTTGGCGAGGGGATGTAGAAGCCGGGACCAGCATCACGGCCTACGAGGATGTCCCGGGCTTCTGCCGCAGTGTGCCTCTGGCGGAAATCGCGCAGCATGGGCATGTGCTAACGCCTGGACGTTATGTTGGTACCGAGGCTGTCATAGATGATGACGAAGAGTTCGCGATCAAAATGCAGCGGCTCTCTGAACTGTTGGGCGAGCAAATGACGCGGGGGGGCGAACTGGATCGCCTGATCCTGCAACAGCTGGGAAGGATGGGCTATGAGCTCTGAGTGGGAACTGCAGCGACTGTCGTCTCTGGGTGAA
>JBEGTX010000200.1:0-11185 GCA_041179165.1 Pseudomonadota bacterium
ACCCCCTCAACATCGAGCTCTACCAGAAGGCCGGTGCCAAGAGCGAGTACACGGCCGATGCCGACGTGGTCATCACCGACAGGTCCGGCCGTGCCGTGCTTGAAACCAAGGCCGAAGGCCCGTTTCTGTTTGCCAAGCTCGCAGCAGGCACCTACCGTGTGAAGGCCATGCTGGCCGGCAAGACAGTTGAAAAATCCGTCACGGTGGGCAGGGGAACCGCACGTGCGGTGCTGGTGTTCCCACAGGGCACCGACTGAGCGAACTCAGTGCGATGAGGTCCTGGGCTGAGTTCAGGGCCACCAGGCCGGGCTCAGCCCCTTGTATGCTTGAACCGAAGCAAACAGCGGGGCGAAATCGAAAGAAATCCAGAGCGAAGCGCATTGCCCAGAGCCCGCGGATCTGGCTTTGCCAGGCCGCCAAGCGGGCCTTGCATGCCGCGCTGAGCTGAAGCTCAGCCCTTCGCCAGACATGGACAGTCCACTGGACTGTTCATGTCCGGGCTCAGCCCCTTGAATGCTTGAACCGAAGCAAACAGCGGGGCGCAATCGAAAGAAATCTAGAGCGAAGCGCATTGCCCAACGCCAGCGGATCTGGCTCTGCCAGGCCGCCAGGCGGGCCTTGCAGGCCGCGCTGAGCTGAAGCTCAGCCCTTCGCCAGGCATGAACAGTCCACTGGACTGTTCATGTCCGGGCTCAGCCCCTTGGGGGCAGGAGCGATAGCGACTGGGGGGCCAAACCCTCAGCCGATGCGGCCCAACAAGAGATATTCCATCAGAGCTTTCTGTACGTGCATGCGGTTTTCCGCCTCATCCCACACGACCGACTGCGGGCCGTCGATCACGTCGGCATCGACCTCTTCGCCCCGGTGCGCGGGCAGACAGTGCATGAACAAGGCATCAGGCTGCGCGACGGACATCATCTCGCGGTCGACACACCAGTCGGCAAAGGCCTTCTTGCGTGCTTCGTTTTCGGCCTCGTAGCCCATGCTGGTCCACACGTCGGTGGTCACGAGGTGGGCGCCGCGGCAGGCGTCGAGCGGATCGCTGAACACCTTCACGCACTCGGTGTTGGAGACGCCCGCGACCTTGGCGTCGATTTCGTAGCCGCTCGGCGTGCTCACATGCAGCGTGAAGCCGAGGATGTCGGCCGCCTGCAGCCAGGTGTTGGCCATGTTGTTGCCATCACCCACCCAGGCCACGACCTTGCCCTTGATGCTGCCGCGGTGTTCGATGAAGGTGAACACGTCGGCCAGGATCTGGCAGGGGTGGTACTCGTTGGTGAGGCCGTTGATGACGGGCACGCGCGAGTTGGCCGCGAAGGCCTCGAGCTTGGTCTGCTCATAGGTGCGGATCATCACCAGGTCGACCATGCGGCTGATGACACGCGCGCTGTCTTCGATCGGCTCGGCGCGGCCGAGCTGGCTGTCGCCGCTGGTGAGGTTCACCACCGAGCCGCCCATCTGGTACATGCCGGCCTCGAAGCTCACGCGCGTGCGCGTGCTGGCCTTCTCGAAGATCATGGCCAGCGTGCGGTCGACCAGCGGCGTGTACTTCTCGTAGTTCTTGAAGCGCTGCTTGATGGCCGTGGTGCGTGCGAGCAGGTAGGTGTATTCCTCTGCGCGCAGGTCCTTGAACTGCAGATAGTGTTTGATGAGGCTCATGCCAGGCTTCATGGTGTGGGACGGGCCAGGAAAGTCCGCACGAGCGGCGCCAGGATGGCCACGATCTGCCCGGCTTCTTCTTCGGTGATGATGAGCGGCGGCACGAGGCGGATCACGCGGTCGGCGGTGACGCTCAGCAACAGGCCAGCATCGGCCGCTTCGCTGAGCAGGTCACCGCAGGGGCGGTCGAGCTCGATGCCGATCATCAGGCCCATCCCGCGGATGTCGGTCACGCCTGAGAGGCTCCCGATCTCGCGGGCAAGGCTCTCGCGCAGAAACTGGCCCACGCGGGCCGTTTGCTCGAGCAGACCGTCTTCTTCGATGATGCGGATGGTCTCGACCCCAGCCCGCATGGACAGCGGGTTGCCGCCGAACGTGGTGCCGTGGTTGCCCGGGCCGAACACCTTGGCCGCGCGCGGGCCGCAGACGATGGCGCCCACGGGCACGCCCGAGCCCAGGCCCTTGGCGAGCGGCATGACGTCTGGCTTGATGCCTGCCCATTGGTGGGCGAACCACTTGCCGGTGCGGCCCATGCCGCACTGCACTTCGTCGAGCATGAGCAGCCAGCCCTGGTCATCGCAGATGCGGCGCACGGCCTGCAGGTAGGCGATGGTGGCCGGGTGGATGCCGCCTTCGCCCTGAATCACTTCAAGGAACACGGCCGTGATGTTGGGGTTGCTGCGCTGCGATTCGATGGCCGCCACGTCATTGAGCGGCACGCGCACGAAGCCTTCGACCAGCGGGCCGAAGCCGGCCTGCACCTTGGGATTGCCTGTGGCCGACAGCGTGGCGATGGAGCGGCCGTGGAAGGCCTTCTCGTAGACGATGACCTCAGGGCGGTCGATGCCCTTGTCGTGGCCGAACTTGCGTGCGATCTTGAGGGCGGCTTCGTTGGCTTCGAGGCCCGTGCTGCAGAAGAACACGTTGGTCAGGCCGGACAGCTCGACGAGCTTGGCGGCGAGCTGTTCTTGCAGGGGCACGTGGTAGTAGTTGCAGCTGTGGATCAGCTTGCCGATCTGGTCTTGCAGGGCGGGCACGAGGCGGGGGTGCGCGTGGCCGAGCGTGTTCACGGCAATGCCGGCCAGCCCGTCGAGGTACTTCTTGCCCGCGGTGTCCCAGACCCACACGCCCTGGCCGTGCGACAGCGCGAACGGCAGGCGGCCGTAGGTGTGCATGACATGGGGTTCGAGGGAGACGATCGGTGCAACGGGCGCGGTCATGGCTGGGCTCCAGGGAACGGAAACAGGAAACGGGAATTCAGGGGGATCGGTCGACATCGAACAGCAGACGGCGCGACACCGCGATGGGGCGGCGTCGCCTCCCGCGGGAAAATCATTCTAAAGGGGCGGGATGACAGATGCGAATTCGGTGGGTTTGCCCGAGCGAGCCACTTCTTTTCAGGGTTTGCCCTTGCAAACCCGGCACAATGGAGGCCGGAACACCCTTTCCGAACCGCGCGCTACCGTGCCGCACCACCTGGCTTCCCTGCACACCCCGCAGCATCCTGCATGACAACGCCTGCCAAACCGCGCGAATTGTTCATCCAAGGCGTGACCCAAGACGGTCGCACCTTCCGGCCCAGCGACTGGGCTGAGCGGCTGGCCGGCGCGATGTCGAGCTTTCGCCCTGAAGGTTCGGTGGGTGGCATCGCCTCGTACATCGGCTACTCGCCCTACTGTGTGCCGCGGGTGATCAACGGCATCAAGTGCGTCATCGTCAATGAAGCCCTGCGCGAGGTCGAACTCATGGCCTGGGACTTTGTCATGAACTTCGCGCGCGACAACGACTTGCAGGTGACTGAAGCCTGCTTGCTTCCCGAGGGCAGCGCACGAGCGCGGGGTGGGGAAGGGGCCGAGGCTTAAACTCCGCCGAGCCGCAGACCGCGTTTCGACCTGGCGCTTGCTGGGGTCGTGGTTGAGGCCGGCACCCCGTTCAGCTCGGCCAGGTTGTCGAGGATCGGGCATTCGGGCCGCTCATCCCCATGACAGCAGTTCACCAGGTGGGCGAGGCTGGCCTTCATGGTCTGCAGCTCGGCCAGCTTGGCATCGAGCTCGGCCATGTGGGCTTCGGCCAGCGCCTTGACCTGGCGGCTGGGTCGCTTGCGGTTCTGCCACAGGCCCAGCAGCTCGCGGATCTGCTCGATCGAGAACCCGAGGTCGCGCGACTGCCGCACGAAGCGCAGGGTGTGGATGTCGGCCTCGGTGTACTGGCGGTAGCCCGACTCGGTGCGTGCGGCTTCAGGCAGCAGGCCCACGCTTTCATAGTGGCGGATCATCTTGGCCGTGACACCCGACGCGGTGGCGGCTGCACCGATGTTGACGGGTGCGCTCATGGGGTGGCGCCTTCGGTGGCTGCGTGGGTGGCACCCCCCCGCCAACGGCGCAGCAGCAACGCATTGCCCACCACACTCACACTGCTCAAGGCCATGGCGGCGCCGGCGAAGACGGGGTTCAACAGCCCGAGAGCAGCGAGGGGAATGCCCAGCACGTTGTAGGCGAAGGCCCAGAAGAGGCCTTGCCTGATCTTGGCGCCGGTGCGGCGAGAGATGTCGATGGCATCGGCCACGAGGCGCAGGTCACCGCGCATCAGCGTGATGCCTGCGGTCTCGGTGGCGACGTCGGAGCCACCGGCCATGGCAAAGCCGCACGAGGCTGCGGCGAGGGCAGGGCCGTCGTTGAGGCCGTCGCCCACGAAGGCGACGATGGCACCGTCGGCACGCAGGGCTTGCACTGCGGCGGCCTTGTCTGCCGGCAGCACCTCGGCGTGCACACGGTGGATGCCCAACTGGCGGGCCACCGCGTTGGCACTGCCGGGGTTGTCGCCGGTGAGCATCAGCGTGTCGATGCCGAGCGCGTGCAGGCGTGCGATGGCACTCGCAGCCGAGGGCTTCAGGGTGTCGCCGAAAGCGAGCAGGCCCAGCAGTTCGGCGGTGGGCTTCGACTCGCCATCGGATGAATGTGCCACCGGTCGGCGCATCAGCCACGACACCGTCTTGCCTTCGGCCGCCAAGCGCTCAGCCGCGGCCGACAGGGCCTCCGCCGCCAGCCCCCATTCGCCCAACAGTCTGCTGCTGCCCACCGCCAGCGTGTGCCCGTTCACACGGCCTTCCACACCACGGCCGGGCAGGGCGTGGGTCTCTTGTGCTGAGTGGACGGTGAGCTGCTCCGCACGGGCGCGGTCGAGCACGGCCACCGCCAGCGGGTGGCTGCTGGTGGACTGCAGCGCGGCGGCCCAGGCCAGCACCTCGCTGCGCGCCACACCTGCGGCTGGCTCCACCACCACCAGCGACGGCTTGCCCTCGGTGAGCGTGCCGGTCTTGTCGAACGCCACCACCGTCACCGCATGCGCCACTTCCAGCGCTTCGGCGTCCTTAATGAGGATGCCGCGCCGCGCGGCGTTGCCGGTGCCGGCCATCAGCGCGGTCGGTGTGGCCAGGCCCAAGGCACACGGGCAGGCGATGACGAGCACCGACACGGCATTGATGAGGGCGCGCTCTGCATCGCCTGACACCCCCAGCCAGACCAGGAAGGTGAGCGCGGCGATGCCCAGCACCACCGGCACGAAGACTGCACTCACGCGGTCGACGGTGCGCTGGATGGGCGCCTTGCCCGCCTGCGCCGACTCCACCAGCCGGACGATGCGGGCGAGCGTGGTCTCGGCACCCAGCGCCAGTGTGCGCACCGTCAGCGTGCCTTCGGCATTGATGGCCCCGCCGGTGACCTTGTCGCCCACGTCTTTGGCGATGGGCAGGCTCTCGCCAGTGATGAGGGACTCGTCGACATGGCTGCGGCCGTCGACCACCTCGCCATCGACTGCAATCCGGTCGCCAGGCCGCACGCGCACCAGGTCACCCAGGCGCAGTTCGGTGATGGGAAGCTCTTGCACCACGCCTTCGCGCAGCACCTGCGCCGTCGTGGGCCGCAAGGCATTCAGTGCGCGGATGGCTTCGGTGGTCTGGTGTTTCGCACGTCCCTCCAGCCACTTGCCCAGCAGCACGAGCGTGATGACGGCGGCCGATGCCTCGAAGTACAGGTGCGGCATGCCGTGGCCAGCATGCCGCAGCAGCAGGTAGACCGACAGGCCGTAGGCCGCGGAGGTGCCGAGTGCGACCAGCAGGTCCATGTTGCCGCTGCGGGCCTTGAGGGCACCCCAGCCCGCGCGGTAGAAGCGCCAACCGAGGCCGAACTGCACGGGCGTAGCGAGCGCGAGTTGCCACCAGCCATTGAGCATCAGGTCGATGCCCAGCCCTTGCAGCAGCATCGGTGCGATGAGGGGCAGCGTGAGAACCACGCCGAGCGCAACGGGCCACCATGTAGGCAGGTGAGGGGGCGAGGCAACGGCCCTTTGCACAGGCGGCTCGCTCACATGTTCTTGGGCTGCATAGCCGGCTGCCTTGATGGCGCTGACGAGGCAGTCCATCGACACACCGGCCGGCGCCTGCACGGCCACCTGGTCGGTGGCGAGGTTGACCGCCGCGCCCACGACACCGGGCACCTTGAGCAAGGCTTTTTCCACACGACCCGCGCACGAGGCGCAGGTCATGCCGGTGACATCGAGCACGACGCTCGGGGAGGCAGGAGCCGCCTGAGGGGCCGGAGAGGCCAAAGAGAGGGAGTTCATGGTGAGTTCCTTGAGCGCTTGCCGGAGGGGTTGCCTGAATCTTCAGGCTTCCCACGGTGGCAAGGTCAAGCGAATGTTCTCACGGTCGATCAGGCCGGGTGAATGGACCGGCGGCATGTCCATGTTTGCCATCGTGGCAAGCAGGCGGGCGCGTCAGCCTGATCAGTCAGGTTTGTTGATTGGGATGAATCGGCGGACACAAATGCAAAAGGCCCGCAGAGCGGGCACCAATGCAAAAGGCCGCGCTGAGCGGGCACCAATGCAAAAGGAGCGCAGAGCGGGCACCAATGCAAAAGGCCCGCAGAGCGGGCCTTTGTTCTTCCACCTAGAATTTTGATCAGGCCGAGGCAGCGAGTGCCTTGACTTTGGCCGACAGGCGGCTCTTGTGGCGAGCAGCCTTGTTCTTGTGGAACAAGCCTTTGTCTGCCACGGAATCAATGACGGCCTGGGCCGACTGGAACAGCTCGGTCGCTTTGGCTTTGTCGCCAGCGATCACGGCCTTTTGAACATTCTTGATGACGGTGCGGAACTTCGAACGCAGAGCCGTGTTGGCGGCGTTGAGTTTGACGTCTTGGCGAACGCGCTTGAGACCCGACGCGATACGAACCGTTTTCTTGACTTTGGAAGCAGTAGCCATGCTGTAGCTTTATCTAGGTGGTGCGAAGTCCGCGAGTATAGCATTCACAATGGGTTTGCAACACCTCTTCTCAGAAAACGTGAGTGTCTGCTCCCTATAATTCGTGTCGCTCGGTGCTTCCTTGGTGCTTCTCACGTGCTTCTGAAGCCCTTGTTCTGAACCCTTCCAGTCGCTCCAGGCCCGGTGATCACCCGGCTTCCGCCTCACTTCCCCCGACCTCATGAACCTGCTGCGGACTGCCTCCATTGTTTCCTTGCTCACCCTGGGCTCGCGTGTCACCGGGCTGGTGAGCCAGCTGATGATTGCCTCGATGTTCGGTGCCAACGCCTTCACCGATGCCTATCAGGCCGCCTTCCGTATCCCCAACATGCTGCGCCGCCTGTTCGGCGAGGGCGCCTTCGCCCAGGCCTTCGTGCCCATCCTCGGCGACACCCGTGTGCGCGAGGGCGACGAGGTCACCTCCAAGCTCATCAATGCGGTGGCCACCATCCTTTTCTGGTCGCTGCTGGTCACCTGCGTGATCGGCGTGGTGGCGGCACCGTGGGTGGTGTGGCTGCTGGCGTCCGGGCTGGAGCGCTTCGACGAGGGGGTGCTGATGACGCGGATCATGTTCCCGTACATCGGTTTCATCTCGATGGTGGCGCTGGCCGCAGGGGTGCTCAATACATGGAAGCACTTCGCGGTGCCCGCCGCTTCGCCGGTTCTGCTCAACCTGGCGCTCATCGGCTGTGCCTGGTGGCTGGCGCCGGTGTTCGAGCGCCACGGCATCCTGCCCATCTATTCGCTCGCGGCCGGCGTGATGCTGGGCGGCGTGCTGCAGCTGGCCGTGCAGATCCCGGCGCTGTGGGCCATCAAGCAGCTGCCGCGCATCGGCCTGGGCTGGACATCCATCAAGGCGGCCTGGCTGCACCCTGGAGTGCACCGCGTGCTGAAGCAGATGGCCCCGGCGCTCATCGGCGTGTCGGTGGCCCAGGTGTCGCTGTTCATCAACACGCAGATCGCCTCGCACCTGGCTGTGGGGTCGATCTCTTGGCTCGGCTACGCCGACCGGCTGATGGAGTTCCCGACCGCGCTGCTCGGCGTGGCATTGGGCGTGGTGCTCATTCCCCAGCTGGCCGGTGCGCAAGGCCGCCAGGACGGCACCGCCTATTCGGCCCTGCTCGACTGGGGGCTGCGCCTCGTGGTGTTGATGACGCTGCCCTGTGCCGTGGCCTTGCTGGTGTTCCCCGAGGCTCTGGTGGCCGTGCTGTTCCAGCGCGGCGGCTTCAAGGCCGACGACGTGTTCCAGACCGTGAACGCATTGCGCGGCTACGGCGTGGGCCTGATGGGCCTCGTGGCCATCAAGATCCTGGCGCCGGGCTTCTATGCGCGGCAAGACACCCGCACCCCGGTGCGCATCGCCGTGGTCGTGCTGTTCCTCACGCAGTTGCTCAACGTGTTGTTCGTCTATTACATGAAACTCGGCCACGCAGGGCTGGCGCTGTCCATCGGTGTGGGCGCGCTCATCAATGCGGTGTGGCTGTTCATCGGCTTGCGGCGGACCGGGGGCTATGACCCATCACCGGGCTGGGGGATGTTTTTCCTGAAGGTGCTGTTGGCCACCGTGCTGCTGGGGGCGCTGCTGGCCTTCGGCGCGCGCGATGTGGACTGGGTCGGCATCGCCAGCGGGTGGAAGAAGGTGGGGTGGCTGACGCTCTATCTGCTGGGCGCCGCCGTCATCTACTTCGGCGCGCTTGCTGCCACCGGCATCAAGCTGCGGCATTTCATGCGCAAGGCTTGACCAATAGCTTGAGGGCGTGAGGGCCGTCCCGCCAAGCTTCTAGAGCGGAGCGCATTGCCCAACGCTTGGCGGTCTGGCTCTGCCAGGCCGCCAGGCGGGCCTTGCAGGCCGCGTTGAGCTGAAGCTCAACCCTTCGCCAGGCATGAACAGTCCACTGGACTGTTCAAGTCCGGGCTCAGCCCCTTGGGGGCAGGAGTGAAACGACTGGGGGGCTACAATGTTTCATGGTCGCTCCCTTGATGTTCGAGACGCCCACGGCGCTCGAGTTCTTCGCCTCCCTCGTTGCTGACGACGAGAGCCTGTCATTGGTGGAAGCCGCTGCCAGCCTGGCCCAGGACGACCACCCAGAGCTCGACACCCAGTCGGTGCTCGGCGAAATCGATGCCTTGTGCGCCCACCTCAAGCGGCGCATCCCGCGCGATGCCCCGCCCATCCAGCGCCTTCGCTTGCTGAACCGTTTCTTCTTCGAAGAAATGGGCTTCGCTGGCAACGTGAACGATTACTACGACCCGGGCAACAGCCTGCTGAGCACGGTGCTGCGCACGCGGCGCGGCATTCCCATCACGCTGGCCGTGCTCTACATCGAGATGGCCAACGACATCGGCCTCACGGCGCGCGGTGTGTCGTTCCCTGGGCACTTCCTGGTCAAGCTGCGCATGCCCGAGGGCGAGGTGGTGATCGACCCGTTCAGCGGGCAGTCGCTGTCCCGAGAGCAGCTCGATGAACTGCTGGTGCCCTACCGGCGCAGCCAAGGCCTGGAGGGTGACTTCGACGTTCCGTTGGGGCTCTTTCTGCAGGCGGCGCCCGCCCGTGATGTCATTGCCCGCATGTTGCGCAACCTGAAAGAGATCTACCGCAGCGCACAAGACTGGCCGCGCCTGCTGGCGGTGCTCGACCGGCTGGTGGTGTTGCTGCCGCAGGCCTGGGAGGAGCGGCGCGACCGCGGGCTCACCCATGCCGAACTCGGACATGACGACGACGCCGTGCAAGATCTCACCGCTTACCTGCTGCATGCCCGGGGCGCGGTCGATCGGGTGGCCATCAGCGCCCGCGTGACCGACCTGGGACGCCCGAGTGCCCGCCGCTTTCACTGAGCAGGTGTTCAGCGGCTGCGCGACACCCTTAGAATTCGCGCTTTCGTCGCGTTCTTCGTCGCATTTTCGGCCGGGCCCGTTGCCGCCGGCGTTCGATCCAAAATAATTCCAGGGTTCAGGGACCTATGACGGTGTTCAAGCTCGACCCTCTGCTGTCGGCGGCGGCGGCGGCGGCGTGGCGTTCGCGCTGCGCGGCTGCGGCGTGGCGCTAGGCGGCAGCACGGCATGCAGCAGATTCCTCTGGCCATCGGTGTGGGGCCGGCCCGCTCGCTCGACAGCTTCGTGGCCGGTCAGAACGTTCAGGCCGTGGCCTACCTCCGCCGCATCACGCAGCAGGCGGCCCCTGTGTTCCTGTGGGGCCCGCCGGGCGTGGGCAAGACCCACCTGCTCGAGGCCGTGGCCAGCCTGGTGCAGCAAGACGGCGGCCGCGTGAGCTGGTTCGACGCGAGCGAGCCCACGCCCTGGGAGCTCGACGAATCCGACCGGCTCGTGCTGCTCGACAACTGCGACCGCTTCGATGACGCCCAGCAGCAAGCCGCCTTTGCACTCTTCATCGAAGCCACCACCCACGGCATCCCGGTGCTGGGAGCCGGCAACGTGCCCCCGGTCGACCTGCCCTTGCGTGACGACCTTCGCACCCGCCTCGGCTGGGGCCACGTGTTCGCGCTGCAGCCGCTGGCGGAGGCCGAGGCCCGGGCCGCATTGCGCCGCGAGGCCGACCGGCGCGGCCTGTTCCTGTCGGACGACGTGATGAGCTACCTGCTCACCCGGTTCTCGCGTGACCTCAAATCCCTGATGGGCCTGCTCGACCGGCTCGACGAATTTGCCCTCGTGCACAAGCGGGCGGTCACCGTGCCCCTGCTCAAGCAGATGCTGGCTGAAACCCACGAATGAAAAACCTTTGCCTGTTCGACCTCGACCACACCCTTCTGCCGATCGACTCGGACCACGCCTGGGGTGAATTCGTCACCCGCCAGGGGTGGGTCGACCCTGTCGCCTTCGGCCAGGGCAACGATGCCTTCTACGCCGACTACCAGGCCGGCACCCTCGACATCCACGCCTACATCGAGTTCTGCACCCGCCCGTGGCGCGACCGGCCGGCTGGCGAAATGAGCGACGCACACGCTCGCTACATGGTCGAATCCATCCGTCCCAACCTGCGCCCGGCCGCCCTCGATCTGGTGAAACACCACCAGGCGCAGGGCGACGTGGTGGCCCTCATCACCGCCACCAATGAATTCGTCACCGCGCCCATTGCGGCCGCCCTCGGCATTCCCGATCTGATCGCCGTTCGCCTGGAGCGGGGGCCGGCGGGTAATATCACGGGTAGGATCGACGGCACACCGTCGTTCCGCGAAGGCAAGATCGTTCGGACCCACGAATGGCTGGCTGCTC
>JBEGTX010000201.1:0-8218 GCA_041179165.1 Pseudomonadota bacterium
TGCCAGGCCGCCAGGCGGGCCTTGCAGGCCGCGTTGAGCTGAAGCTCAACCCTTCGCCAGGCATGAACAGTCCACTGGACTGTTCAAGTCCGGGCTCAGCCCCTTGTATGCTTGAACTGAATCCTACGGTGAGGCACGGTGGGTACCCGGCAAAGGAGTCTAGAGCGAAGCGCATTGCCCAGAGCCCGCGGATCTGGCTTTGCCAGGCCGCCAGGCGGGCGCCCCTTGGGGGCTGAGCCCGGACACAAACAGTCCAGTGGACTGTTTGTGCCTGGCGAAGAGCTGAGCCTATGGCTCAGCGCGGCTGGCAGAGCAGGAGTGAAACGACTGGGGGGCTAACATCACTATGACTACAGGCGCATGCCTTTGTGGCGGTATCCGATTCACGGTGGCGGGCGACTTGCCGCCGCTGCAGATCTGCCATTGCAGCCAATGCCGGCGGGCGCAGGGTTCGGCGTTCGCGGCCAACCTGCCGATTCGTTCGGAAGACTTTCAGCTCCACAGCGGCGAAGACTTGATCCAGTCGTTCGAGTCGGTGCCGGGCAAGTTCCGCTGCTTCTGCAAGACCTGCGGCTCGCCGCTCTTCAGCCGCCGCGACAACCTGCCGGGCGTGCTGCGTCTGCGGGTGGGATTGCTGGACGAGCCGGTTCGCACGGCCATCGGCTTTCATGCGTTCGTGGGCTCGGCGGCCGCCTGGTGGCCGGGGCCTGCGGACGTGCCACACCACGACGAGTGGGCCCCGCCTACCTGACCCGCTTCGTTCAGCGCGGGGCGCTGGCGCCTGCGGCCGGTTGTTCGGTCACGAAACCGATGCGGCTCAGGCCGGCCTTCTGCACCACGCTGATGAGCTCGGCCACCTGGCCGTAGGGCACGGCTTTGTCGGCGCGCAGCTGCACTTCGGTGTGTGGGCTCCGGGCGGCCGCGCTGGCCATGCGGCTGGCAAACTCGGCGGCATTCAGCGGCTCGTCACCCAGCGTCAGCTTGCCATCGCGGTCGAGCGAGACGGCCAGAAAATCGGGCCCTTCGCTCGGTGTGGCGGCCTCGGTTTGGGGGAGCTCGAGTTTCAGGCTGCCGGTCATCAGCGGGGCCGTGATCATGAAGATGATCAGCAGCACCAGCATCACGTCGATCAGCGGCGTCATGTTGATGTCGCTCATCGGCGGCGGCCGGAGCTGGCGTTGCAGGCGTCCGAAGGCCATGGGTGTCAGCTCGCCTGGGAGGGCGTGACGCTGGCCGGCGATGCCGACGTGCCGGCCATCATCTCGCGCAGGTCGTGGGCAAAGCCTTCGAGGTCGGCCTCGCAGTTGCCGGCCAGCTTGCCGAACACGTTGTAGGCCAACACGGCCGGAATGGCCACGGCCAGCCCGCCCGCGGTCATCACCAGGGCCTCGCCCACGGGCCCGGCCACTTTGTCGATGGAAAGCGACCCGCTGGCCGAGATGCCGAGCAGCGCATGGTAGATGCCCCACACGGTGCCCAGCAGGCCGATGAAGGGTGCCGTGCTGCCGATGGACGCCAGCAGCACTTGGCCCCATTGCAGCTGGCCCACCACCTGGTGCAGGGCATCGCGCAGCCGCCGCGTGAGCTGGCTCTCGACGTGGCCGTGGGATTCGAGTGTGTCGGCGGCTGGCGTGGCCATGGCCGCACGCAGCAGCGGCTGCAGCACGGCCTCGCGGTCGAACAGCGCGAGCTGCTCACGACCGGCGGTCAATGACGGCGCGGCCCAGAACGCCGGCACCGCGCGTGCCATGCCGACCCGAGCGCGGCGCAGCAGCCAGGCCTTCCACACGATGAGCACCCAGGCGCTGATGGACATCAGCATCAGCAGCACGGCCACGCCTCGGGTGAGGGCGTCGCCCTGGTTCCAGAAGGTCCAGAGGTTGTTCATGCGCGAGGGAGGTGAGGCGGGTGGAGACTGTCGACGCTTGAAGTGCGCGCGGCTCGAGCTGCCGTCTGCAGTGGACTTATCGGATGCCGAGCACGTCGTTCATCGAGAACAAACCGCTGGCGTGGGGGGCCAGAAAACGTGCGGCACGCAGGCTGCCTTGCGCGTAGCCCGAGCGGCTGCTGCTCTTGTGCGAGATCTCGATGCGCTCGCCGGTGCCGGCAAACAGTACCGTGTGGTCGCCGATGATGTCGCCGCCGCGCACTGTGGCGAAGCCGATGGTGGACGGGTCGCGTGCGCCGGTGACCCCTTCGCGGCCGTAGACGGCGCAGGTCTTGAGGTCGCGGCCCAGGGCGTCGGCCACCACTTCGCCCATCTTGAGGGCTGTGCCGCTGGGCGCATCGACCTTGTGGCGGTGGTGGGCCTCGATGATTTCGATGTCGTAGCCTTCGTTCAGCGACTGCGCAGCCACCTGCAGCAGCTTGAGCACCACATTCACGCCCACGCTCATGTTGGGCGCGAAGACGATGCCGATGCGGCGCGCGTGTTCGGCGATCTCGGCCTTTTGCTCGTCGGAGAAACCGGTGGTGCCGATGACCGCCTTGACACCCAGCTCACGGCAGACGGCCAGATGCGCCAGCGTGCCTTCAGGGCGGGTGAAGTCGATGAGGACATCGGCGCCGGTGAGGCCGGTGCGCAGGTCGGACGTGATGGTCACACCGCTGGTGTGGCCCAGGAAGGCCGAGGCGTCCTGCCCGAGGGCGGGGCTGGTGGGCACATCGAGTGCGCCAGCGAGCACGCACTCGGCATCAGCGGCAACGGCTTCGATCAGCATGCGGCCCATGCGGCCGGAGGCGCCGGCAATGGCGATGCGCAGCGGGCTGGCGGGAGAGGGCACAGGCGAAGACAAAGACGAAGACGAAGACAAGGAAGAAGACGGCGTGCTCATGAACGTTCCAGCGGAGGATAGGTGCGTGTGGGGCCGGTGGGCGCCGATGCGGCCGAGGCGGGGGCAGCCGGGGGCAGCGGCAGCGCCTTCAGGGCTTCATCGCTCAGCACCAGGTTGGGGGCCGTGCGGTTGGTCTTGTAGGTGTCGATGGAGTCGACGAACTCGCGTTCGGACGGCAGGCCCTGGCCTTCGATGCTTTTGAGGGCATCACCGTCGAACAGCACCACCACCTGGCGCTGCTGGGGCTCGGCACCCTGGCGGCGGATGGTGAAAACGTAGTCCCAGCGGTCGGCGTGGAAGGTGTCGGTCAGCAGGGGCGAGCCCAGGACGTCACGCACCTGCGAACGCGAGTGACCCGGTTTGACCAGGGCCACCTGCTCGCGCGTGAGCACGTTGCCTTGCACGACCTCGATGCGGTACGGGGTGATGAAGCCGAGGATGTTGTCGGACGACTGCAGCGAGCTGCACGCGGACAACCCGGCGAGGCCTGCCAGCACAAGGGCACTCGCGGCCACACCGCGGACGGTGCGCTGGGCGAGGCCAGAGAAGGAAAAGAGACACATGGACATGGGCAATGCGGGCAGCAACCTCGATATGATGGGACGATTCTAGCGGTTGGGTCGTTCCGGCCGGCCACGCTTCCCCCCGGGTTTAGGCCGTGTTTTCGCGGGCGCCCCCATTTCAGAGATCTGCCATGTCCAACGCTGACGAACTCAAGAGCAGCGGCCTCAAGGCCACTTTGCCACGCATCAAGATCCTCGAGGTCTTCCAGAACACCGCCCAACGCCACATGACGGCCGAAGACGTGTACAAGACCTTGCTGAACGAAGGCGCCGACATCGGCCTGGCCACGGTCTACCGCGTGCTCATGCAGTTCGAGCAGGCCGGCCTGCTGTCGCGCAACCATTTCGAGTCGGGCAAGTCCGTCTTCGAACTCAACGAAGGCAAACACCACGACCACCTGGTCTGCGTCACCTGCGGCCGCGTCGAAGAATTCTTCGACGCCGAAATCGAAAAGCGCCAACGCAACGTCGCCGTCAGCCGCGGCTTCGAACTGCAAGACCACGCGCTGTCCCTCTACGCCGTCTGCACCAAGAAAAACTGCGAGCACCGCAAAACCAGCTCGTAAGTTGTTCTGAGCTGAGGCTCAGCCCCTTCTTGCTGGCGTGAAACGAAGCGCACAGCGAGTCGCAGCGGGCAAAGGAGTCTAGAGCGAAGCGCATTGCCCAGAGCCCGCGGATCTGGCTTTGCCAGGCCGCCAGGCGGGCGCCCCTTGGGGGCAGGAGCGAGAGCGACTGGGGGGCCTCGTTCACCCGGCTTTTTGCATGGCTTTCTGGTGCCGCTCAATGAACTCGCGGTAGGTGTCGATGCCGCGCAGCTGCAGGATCGTGCTGCGCACCGCAGCCTCCACCAGCACAGCCAAGTTGCGGCCCGCATCCACCGCGATCACGACCTTGCGCACGGGCACGTTGAGGATGTCTTCGTTCAGCGGCTCATACGGCAGGCGTTCGAAATCACGCTCCAGCGTTTCCTTGCGCACCAGGTGCACGATGAGCTTCAAGCGCATCTTGCGGCGCACCGCGGTTTCGCCAAAGATCGATTTGATGTCGAGCAGGCCGATGCCGCGCACTTCGAGCAGGTTGAGCAGCAGCTCGGGGCAGCGGCCTTCGATGGCGGTTTGCGAAATTCGAAACAGGTCGACCGCGTCGTCTGCCACCAGCCCGTGGCCGCGCGAGATGAGTTCGAGCCCGAGTTCGCTCTTGCCCAGGCCCGACTCGCCGGTGAGCATCACGCCCACGCCGAGAATGTCCATGAACACGCCGTGGCGTGTGGTGCGCTCGGCAAACAGCATGCTCAGGTAATTGCGCATCACGTCGATCACGTGGCCGGCGGATTCGTCGGTCACGAAGAGCGGGATGTCGGCGCGGTCGCACAAGGCCACAAGGCGGTCGGGCGGGGCCTGGTCGTCGGCCACGATGACCACGGGCGGCTCCAGCGTCACGATGCGCTGGATGCGGCGCTCCTGGTCTTCAGGCGACGAGTCTTGTAGGTAGGCCACCTCGCGGCGCCCCACCAACTGCACCCGGTAGGGATGGATGTAGTTGAGATAGCCCACCAGGTCGGCTGCCGACTGCGCGTTGCGCACGGCGGCTTCGTCGAAGCGGCGTTCGGGGTGGGCGTGGCCGGCCACCCACTCCCAGCGCAGTGCCGGCCGGTGCTCTTCGAACAGCGCTTCAGCGCTGATGACGGATGGTTTCACCGCGCAGAGGATTGAAGGGTCATGCGACCGACTTCAATGGTTCCCAGTTGGAGATGAGTTCATGGACCTTGGCCGCGCTGTCTTCGCTCTTGAGGCGCTCGCGCAGTTCGCGGTCGCCGAGCATCTCGGCGATCTCGGACAGGATCTCGAGGTGGCGCTGTGTGGCGGCCTCGGGCACCAGCAGGAAGATCAGCAGGCTCACGGGCTCGTCATCGGGCGCGTCAAACGGAATGGCCTGCTGCACGCGCACCACGGCGGCCAGTGGGTTCTTGAGGCCCTTGATGCGGCCGTGGGGAATGGCCACGCCGTGGCCGAGGCCGGTGGAACCCAGGCGTTCACGCGCGAAAAGGTTGTCGGTCACGAAGGCCCGTGCGATCGCGTGCTGGTTTTCGAACAACAGCCCCGCGTGTTCAAAAGCCCGTTTCTTGCTGGTGGCGTCGACGTCCACCAGCACGTTGCTGGGCGGGAGTATCGCGGCGAGTCGGTTCATCTGCGGATCACAGTCTGGCCTTTGAGGCATGGCCTGTCAGATGACAGGGACAGCAAATTATAGAAACAGGCGGGATGACCCGGATAGCCCATGTCATCTGCATTGATCCGAATTGTGCACTTTGTTGCTGTCGCACAGCAGAACATTGCACGGGCGTTCAACAATGAATGGCGAAGAAACGAAAAAGCGGCCCGTGGGCCGCTCGTGAAAAATGGCCGGAGGGGTCACAGCGTGGCGTCGATGCGCTTGGCCGCGATGTGATGGTGATTCTGCAGCTTGTCCTTGTGGCGGCAGACCTGTCGGTCGAGCTTGTCCATCAACTGGTCGATGGCGGCGTAGAGGTCTTCGTGGCTTTGCTCGACGAAGATGTCCTTGCCTTTGGCGTGCAGCGTGACTTCAGCCTTTTGGCGTCGCTCCTTCTCTCGGAGATTCTCGACAGAGAGCAAGACGTTGATGTCCACAACTTGGTCGAAGTGGCGAGTGACCCGGTCCAACTTTGTAAGTACGTACTCACGCAATGCTGGTGTCACCTCGAGGTGATGGCCGCTGATCGTCAAGTTCATGAAGACTCCTTTCGCAGGGGGGTGGGGGAACACACAAACGCAGGATGAGGGCCGTCGGCTCGGACTGCGATGGCATCGCAGCGGGTCAACGCAATGGGGTCGAGGGTGAGAGGGATCCGATACAAGGGAAGAGTTGCCGAGGAACGTTTTGGTGTTGATGGCAGTAGGCCAATGCGGGGACGTTGGGCACGGCGGGCCACTGCGGGTGTTGCAGCAGCGGTGCCGGTGGCAGCCTGGGTACCGGGGATGGCGTTGATCAGCGAGCCCTTTCAAATCGATTCCGTTGAATCCAGTGTGCGCCCGTTTTTCCGGTGTGACAAGGACCCCGACACGCATGGATACATGCACAAAGCGCATCAGCGCACGCGCGCTTGCAAAGCGCCATTTTGTTCACGGAGTGTTCACTGCGGCCCCGTCATCGCCGTGTGCGGCTTGCGCGTTGCAGCATGTAGCGGCGCCACCTTCCGAGGTGATAATGCGGGATCGCAATTTTTTGGTCGCCCCATGGACAGCAGTCACTCTACGTGACCGTCCGCTCCAACACGCCGCGCCGCACAGGTGCCGCCACCCGGAGTGAGACGGTCTCGAATCCCGCCTTATTCCTGGTTTTCCGCGAGTGTGTGTCCTGACGCACCGCGTGTTGTTGGAGCTCTCTGCATGCTGAACGTGTTTTCGCTGGCCAACGGCCGGCTGTTTCAGGAAGAAATCGAAAGCCTGGCCGAACTGGTCAACGTCAACCCGGTCTGGGTTGACCTGGAAGCCCCCACGCCCGAAGAAAAGAGCTGGATCGCCGAGCACTTCGGCGTGAGCATCCCGCAGGACGTGGTGGATGACGATCTTGAAGAGTCGGCGCGTTTCTACGAAGAAGACAACGGCGAGCTGCACATCCGCTCCGACTTCCTGATCGACGACGACGAAACCCCGCGCAACGTGCGCGTGGCCTTCATCCTGCACAACAAGGTGCTGTTCTCCATCCACGGCGAAGACCTGCCCGTGTTCCGCCTGCTGCGTCTGCGCGCGCGCCGCATTCCGGCCCTGATCGAAGACGCCAAGGACGTGCTGCTCAAGCTGTACGACGCCGATGCCGAGTACAGCGCCGATGCGCTGGAAAGCATCTACGACAGCCTCGAGAAGGTCAGCGCGCGCGTGCTCAAGCAGGACGTGAACGACCAGGCCGCAGGCGAGGCGCTGGCCGCCATCGCCCGCGAGGAAGACTTGAACGGCCGCATCCGCCGCAACGTGATGGACACCCGCCGCGCCATCAGCTTCATGATGCGCAGCCGCATGCTGAACGCCGAGCAGTTCGAAGAATCGCGCCAGATCCTTCGCGACATCGACTCGCTCGACAGCCACACCGCGTTCCTGTTCGACAAGATCAACTTCTTGCTCGATGCCACCGTCGGTTTCATCAACATCAACCAGAACAAGATCATCAAGATCTTCTCGGTGGCAAGCGTGGCGCTGCTGCCGCCGACGCTGATTGCCAGCATCTACGGCATGAACTTCAAGGCCATGCCCGAGCTCGACTGGCAGTTCGGATACCCGCTGGCCCTGGGCCTGATGTTCGTGAGCATCATCTCGCCCTTCTGGTATTTCCACCGCAAGGGCTGGTTGAAATGAGGCCCCCCAGTCGCTTCGCTCCTGCCCCCAAGGGGCGCCCGCCTGGCGGCCTGGCAAAGCCAGATCCGCGGGCTCTGGGCAATGCGCTTCGCTCTGGACTTCTTGCGGTGTGCGGTCTGCTGACCTTGCTTGTAGGACCCCGGAAAAATTCCGGGGGCCGCTTCGCGAGCGCTCAGGCGCGATGCGCGAAGAGAGCGAGATCGCCAACTTGCGCGTCTCTGTGACGATGCGAAGCAAGGCCCGGCTGGCGTTGCTCTGGCTGGTGTTAGCGGCCATTGAGCGTCGGCTGAGTCGCCCGGTCTTCGAGGGGGGCGCGGAGCGCTTCAATGACTGACGTGCGCCCAGCATGGGCGCGATCCTGGGGGTGCAAGTCCCCCCGTAAGCTGGCCATAGCGAACGAAGGCCATCACAACTGCGTGAGGGTGACCGAGCGTGGGAAGGAAGTGGGAAG
>JBEGTX010000202.1:0-13008 GCA_041179165.1 Pseudomonadota bacterium
GCCCGGCCGCGTGAGCTTCAAGCTCGACCGGCGCATGATTCCCGAAGAGAACCCCGAGATGGTGGAAGCGCACGTGCGCGAGCTCATCACCCGCACCGCGGCACGCCATCCCGGCATCCGTGCCGAGATCGAGCTGCTGCTGCTGGCCCGCGCGCTCACGCCGCTCCCCGGCCATGAGGCGCTGACCGCCCCGCTGGTGCGCCACGCCGAGGCCGTGTTCGGCGAGTCCATTCCGGTGTGCGGCACGCCGCTCTACACCGATGTTCGCCTGTATGGCGAACACGGCATCCCCGCGGCCATCTATGGCGCCGGCCCCCGCACGGTGCGCGAGAGCAACGCCAAACGCGCCGACGAGCACCTCGTGCTCGACGATCTGCGGGGTGCCACCAAGGTGGTAGCGCGCACGCTGTTCGACCTGCTCGGCTGAACCACCGACTGCAAGATGATTCGATTCCTTCTGCTCGCTCCCTTGCTGCTGAGCGCCTGCGCCGCCTCCATCGACACGGCCGACTTCAAACGCTCGCCGCCCGCGGTGCTCGTGACCATCGACCATGCCGGCGTTCGCGACCTGCGGGCCGACTACCGCGCTGCGCTGTGCAGTCGGCTCAACGACCCGGCCCGCTGCGCGCACGTGCTGCCGCGCTACCCCGGTGAAGCCGCCGCGCCCCAGGCGCCCGTCCATGGCACACGACACACCGGCTACCGTGCAGCGTTCGTACCGGGCCTCTTCGCGCACTGCGCCGCGGAGGCCGTGGTGCCCTTCGCCGATGTGCAGGCCCGCCTCAGTGCCAAAGGCGATGAGGCCGAACTGCTCAACGTGGACGGTCGCGGCTCCACCGAACACAATGCGCAGATGCTGGCCCGCGAGATCGAGGCCATGGCCGTGCGCAGCCAGCGCATGCACGGCACCCATCGCCCCATCATCCTTTTCGCCTACTCCAAGGGCCTGCCCGACGTGCTCGAACTCGTGCTCAACCACCCGAGTGCGCGCCAGCACATCGCCGCGGTCGTGAGTTTTGCGGGCGCCTCCAATGGCAGTCCCCTGGCCGACGACCACCTCGACACCTACCGCCGCTTCGTGTCGGCCTTGCCCTTGCCAGGCTGCAAGACGGGCGACGGGTCGGAGATCGCCGCCCTGCAACGCAGCGTTCGGCTCGACTGGTGGAAACACCACGGCGCCCAAGTTGCCGCGCTCAAGGTGCCGTTCTTCTCCATTGCCGCCACGCCGAACGCAGCTCAGGTCTCGCCGGTGCTGCGCGGCAGCCATGCGACCCTCTCGCGCATCGATGCCCACAACGACGGCCAGCTCATGGCCTACGACGCCATCGTGCCCGGCAGTGCCCTGCTCGGCTACGTGAACGCCGACCACTGGTCGATCGCCATCCCGCTGTCGACCCAGCTGCCGTCGCTGTCCCCCTTGTTCATCGATGACGTGCCCCGCACCGAACTGGTCGAGGCCGCGCTCGACGTGGTCGTTCGCGAGTTGGCGCGGCGGCGTGATGCCACACCCTCCAAGGAGAAGCCATGACCTCGCTGCTGCGCCGTCTGCTGTTGTCGGCACCCACGCTGGCAGGGGTGACAGCCCTCGCCACCGCGCTGCTGGCGGGCTGCGCCACACCGCCGCCCGCTGACTCGCCGCCGCAGGGTCCGGCCGACGACTACCTCCGCCGTGCCGATGCCCAGGTGCTGCAGAAAGAGAACGTCAGCGTGAAGGTGGCGGTGCTCAGGCCTTGGGAAAGCCAGGCCGTGTTCGGCGTGCCCCTGGCCGACAAGGGCATTCAGCCCGTGTTCGTGAACATCGACAACCGCAGCAAGCAGCCCTACTGGTTCATGCCGGTCTACATGGACCGCGATTTCTTTTCACCACGCGAAGCCGCGTACGCGTTCACCGGCAGCAGCGGCCATGAACACGGCGGCGACAACCCGCTGGAGCGCAGCCTCAGCCAGCAGCAGGTGCGCCTGCATGTGCCGGCGGGCGGTCAGGTGCGCGGGTTCGTGTACACGGCCGCCTCGGCCGGCATCAAGCTGATCAACGTGGAGCTCGTGGGCTCGCGAAGCCAGCTGCAGTTCGCCTTCGCACGCGAGCTGCCGGGCGGCGGGTTCGACAACCAGGGGCTCGACCCGGCCCGGCTGTACGGGTCGCAGGCGCTGCCCAGCCTCACGCACGCGCAGCTGCGCAACACCTTGCGTGCCCTGCCATGCTGCACCACCAACGCCGAGGGCACGGTGGCCGGTGACCCGCTGAACCTGGCCTTCGTGGGCACGCAGCACGAGCTGCTGGTGGCGCTGGTGCGGGGCGGCTGGGACTTCACCGACACCACCAATGCAAGCAGCGTGGGCCACATGATCAGCTCGATGCTCACCGGCTCGGCCTACCGCAGTGCGCCCGTGAGCAAGCTGTACTTCAACGGCCGCGCACAAGACTTCTCGATGCAGCGTGCACGTGCCTCGGGCATCTCGCAACGCAACCACTTGCGGCTGTGGCTCGCGCCTTACCGTGTCGACGGCAAGCCCGTGTGGATGGGGCAGATCAGCCGCGACATCGGCGTGCGGCTCACCACCCGCTCGCCGTTCCTGACCACGCACAAGGTCGACCCCGATGTCGACGAAGCGCGCGAGTACCTGCGGCAAGACCTTCTGCTGTCGAGCAGCCTCGGGCGCTGGGGCCTGGTCGCCGGTGTGGGCGAAGCCCCGCAGTCGGCTCCCCGAGAGAATCTCACTGGCGACCCCTATTTCACCGACGGCCTCCGGCTCGTGCTATTTCTGTCGGACACCCCGCGGCCCATCCGCGAGGTCGAGGTGCTGGAGTGGGACGCTGCCAAGGCGCCTGCAAGCACGCCAGCAACCCGCTGAGCATCCGTTCTCTTCTCTCCTCCACCTCGACTTCATCCATGGCTGCTCCTCCCGATCCAGCGTTGTTCGCCCATGTGCGTGTGGTGCTCGGCATGGTCGTGAGCCTGGGCATCGCGCGCCTGCTCTCTGGCGTGGCGGTGTTCGTGCAGCACCCCGGCCGTCAGAAGCCCGACGCCATCCACCTGCTGTGGGTGTTCTCCACGCTCCTGCTGTTGCTGCACTTCTGGTGGTGGGAGTTCGACCTCGCGCACCTGCCGACCTGGCGTTTCGAATTCTTCTTCCTCGTGCTCTATTACGCGGTGATCAACTTCCTGCTGTGCGCGCTGCTGTTCCCGAACGACCTCAACGAATACGCCGGCTACCGCGACTACCTGCTGTCGCGCCGCCGCTGGTTCTTCGGATTGCTCGCCATGGGCTATGCGGTCGATGTGATCGACACGATGCTCAAGGGCAGCGAGCACCTGGCCCAGCTCGGCCCGGAGTACCCGCTGCGGATCGGCGTCTACCTGCTGCTCTGTCTGGTCGCCGCCATCACGCGCAACGAGCGCTTCCACCTGGGCTTCGCGGCGGCCAACCTCGCCTATCAGATCTCCTTCATCATCCGCCGATACGACCTGATCGGCTGACCGGCGCGGGGCAGTCGGCGGGTCGCCGGACGCCACTCACGACGTCGACCCCGACAACTCGGCCACGGCGTTCAGCAGGCGTTGGCGCACGCGTTGAACCAGTTCGGCACTCGCCGCCTCGGGCCGACCCGAATCGAAAGGCGGTTCCGGTGCGTACTCCAGAAAGAGCTGAATCTCGCGCGCCTCGGCCTCGCCGCGCACGGCGGCCACCACCGCCAGTCCGAAGTCGATGCCGGCCGTGACTCCGCCGCCGGTGATGCGGTTGCGGTCGGTGCAGACGCGACGCTCGTCGATCGAGGCGCCAAACGCCGGCAGGTGTTCCCGGTAGGCCCAATGCGTGGCCGCGCGATATCCCTTGAGCAGGCCGGCTGCACCCAGCAGCAGCGAGCCGGAGCACACGCTCGTCACCCAACTGGCCTGCGCGCCTTGCCGGGCGATCCAGGAGAGCACCGCTGCATCGCTCATCACATCGGGTTGGCCTGCGCCTCCGGGGACGCAGATCATGTCGAGATCAGGGCAACTGTCGAAGGTGTCGGTGGGCACGATCTGCAATGTGGCATCGGTCTGCACGGGGCACATGTCCTTCCACACGAAGTACAGCTCGGCACCACTCATCGCCGACAGCACCTGCGCCGGGCCCGTGAGGTCGAGCTGGGTCACATGGGGAAACAGCAGAAAGCCGATGCGAAAAGGGATGGTCATGGGGTGCTCCAGATGAAGTCCAGCGGAACGGCCGAACTGAAACTGCAGTGTGTTGACAGGCCTGCTTGGCAGCAATGACAATCTGTTGCCGATTCATGCCAACCCTGTGAAACGCTCCTCCCCCTCCCTCCCCGTTCGCGCCAAGCCCCGAACCGTCGTGCTCATCGCATTTCCGGGCTTGCAACTGCTCGATGCAGCCGGGCCGGCCGACGTGTTCGCCTCAGCGAATGCCGCGGCGGGCAGACCGGTGTTCAACGTCGTCATGGCGTCGTCCGGCGGCGGGCTCGTGACCACCAGCAGTGGCGTCACCCTCGGCACCGAAGCCGTGGGCCACATCCGCGCCGATCAGGTCGATACGGTCATCGTGGCGGGTGGTGCCAAGCCCGGCTTGGTGGCGGCGCTCCAGGACCGCACGCTGGCCGATTGGGTTCGCGCCGCCGCCACAACTGCACGCCGCTATGGCTCAGTGTGCTCAGGCGCCTTTGCCTTGGCCCACTGGGGTCTGCTCGACGGCCACCGCGCCACCACCCACTGGTCGGCCGCGCACAGCCTGCGCCGCCTGTACGCCAGCACCACGGTGGAACCCGAAGCGCTGTACGTGAACGACGGCCGGGTCTGGACCTCAGGCGGCGTGACCGCCGGCATCGACATGTGCCTCAGCATGGTCGAACAAGACCTCGGCCGGACGGTGGCGACACAGGTGGCACGGGAGCTCATCCTGTCCACCCGGCGGCTGGGCAACCAGTCTCAGTACTCGCGCCTTCTCGACCTGCAGGCGGGGCGCTATGCCAAGCTGATGGTCTGGATGCGCGCCCGGCTGCACGAACCCCTGGGGGTTGAGCGGCTGGCGGAGTTCGCCGCTGAATCAGCGCGCAGTTTTCACCGCCACTTCGAGGCCGAAACCGGCGAGACCCCCGCCGCATTCGTGGAGTCGCTTCGTTTGCAGGCCGCCAAGGAACAGCTGGAGGCGGGCGCCTCCATCAAGGCCGCGGCGCAGGCCGCAGGCTTCAGTTCCGACGAGCAGCTCGCCCGCTCGTTTCGGCGCCGCCTCGACATGACCCCGCTTCAATACCGGGCCGTGCATTCACCCTGATGCCGCGGCCGCCCCGCCTCAGCGGTAGGGCTCGCCATTCCTGTGCACGAACACCCAGCTGCCGTCGACGCGCAGGGCCTTGAGATCGTCCTCGGGGTAGCTCGCCTCATCGCCCTCCGACCGGTCACCGACCTCCAGGTAGACCACCTCGTCGGCCGTTTCATTGACGAGGCAATGCCCGTTGCCTGTGCCCGCCTTGAAGCCCGCACACATGCCAGGCGACAAGGGCGTGGCACCTTCGTCCGTCAGCAGCGTAGGGAAGCCTTGCAGAACGTAGATGAATTCGTCTTGCCGGCTGTGCGCATGACGAAGCGCTGAGACGGCATGCGGCGCCATGCGCGTGAGGTTGACGCCGAAGTTGCTCAAGCCGAACAGGTCGCCCAACGGTCGCTTCTCGCGCCCCGCCATGCGCGAGGCAAAAGGCTCGGGGTAGGCGGAGGGCTTGGTTCGAGGCGGGGCCTGCGATGCGGTGACAGCCAAGGGGTAAACGGGATTTGGCATGAACAACTCTCGACACAGAAATGCGGCGTTCGACCGCGGAAATCGTGACTGGCACAGATGCAGAACCGCTCATCGCCGCGGTCACGCTGCAGCATGCCATGCCGCGCATCATGGGGTTGATGGGGTCTGCCGACGAACGAAATTTTCGACAACACACATGCCGGGCGAGAATGTGAAGCGAGCACTTGCGGCGGCCTGGAGCCGCCCCCATGTTGACCCCTGAACAAATTGCAAGGATGCCGTGCGCGCGCTCGGCATAATGACCCGCACTGCATCGCCCCCGCTGAAAGACCATCCCATGTCACACCTTGCGAAGTTGCCGCGGATCACCTCCGCCGCTCTGGCTTTGATGCTCAGCCTGGCCTCGGCCGGTCATGCCGCAGCGGCCACGGGATGGAACGCCGGAGAGTATCTGTCTGAAGGCGGCTACGGCAGGCTCGTCATCAGCACCCGCGCCGGGGAAACCCGTTTCGACCTCGACGAACAAGGCGTCAACGGTCACAGCTGCTCGGTCGACGGCGTGATCACCGGTCGCGAAGCCAAGCTCAACGCCAGCACGCCGGGGCAGCTCTGCGTGGTGAAGTTCAGCCCCACGGCACAAGGCATTGCCGTGGCGCACGACAGCAGCGACGGCTGCCGCAACTTTTGCGGCGCCCGTGCCGACTTCGGTGGCGAGTACCTTCGTCCGGAGCCCGGCTGCACACGGGCTCAGCAGCAAGCCAGCCGCAAAAGCTTCAACACGCTGTACCGGGCCAAATCGTATGCGACCGCGCTGGCCGTGCTCAGCCCGGTGCTGAACCGGTGCGGCCGCCTGCAGCACTGGATGACCAACGCGGCCATTCGCAACGACGTCGCCATCACGCAATACCACCTCGGGCAGCGGGCCGAATGCCTGAAGACGCTGCAGCCCCTGGAAGCGCGCACCACCAACTCGGAGGCCGAACTCAAGGCGCTGTTGCCGCCCGTGGACTTCGAGTCCTTCCTGTCCACTGCCAAGGCCACCTGGCACAACAAGCGCCTGTGCAGCACGGCACCGTGACAACGGCCGTTCGCGCTTGACACGCATGAACGCCAAGCTCGTGAGCCTGATGGTGACGGACCAGACGCGCGCGCTCGCGTTCTACACAGAGGTGCTGGGTTTCGAGAAAACGGCCGATCGGCCGATGGGCGAAGTCCGCTGGCTGACCGTGAGACCACCCGACGCCCTCGATGGCGCCGAGCTCGCGCTCGAGCCGATGGGCTTCGGACCCGGCCGCACCTACCAGCGGGCCTTGTACGACGCAGGCATCCCGGCCACTGCCTTGCTTACCCGAGACATCGCCGCCGAGGCCGCGCGACTGAAGGCCTGCGGGGTGGTGTTCCGCAACACGTCGTCCGACCAAGGAACCGTGGTCTCCGCCCTGTTCGAGGACAGCTGCGGCAACCTCATCAAGCTCGTGCAAACGCCGGCCTGACGGAAAGCCCCGTTGCCCCCACTTGCCGTGAAGCGCCAGCGCGCATGACAATGCGCCATCGTCACCGATGACTTTTCTGGAACCACCATGCTGTTGTCTGCCATTGGCGCCTTGTTCATCCTCTTCGGCCTGTTCTCGGGCGCGGTGCTCGTGCTCGCACCCCTGGGGCTCGCCCAACTGGCGCCATCGCTGACCCTGTGGGTGATGTTCCCGCTGCTGGTGCTGATCGGCTACACACTGCTCGTGGTGGGAGGCAAGTCACTGCGCAGCCGCGGGCTCACCACCGGCGTGTCGGCTCTGCTGCTGTTGCTCGCTGCCGCCTCGGCAACCGGGCTCGTGCTGGCGGCCGCCAGTGTGCTGCAGCCGGTGGGCAGCACCATCTCGCTCTGGTACGTGTTTGCCGTGGCCGGCACCGTGGGCGCCGTGGGTGCGGCCTCGTTCCAGCGAGATCGCGAGCCCGAGCTGGCGGAGTGAACTCCGGCCCGTGGCCTCACTGCAGCACAGGGTGCGAGGCGGTGAATGCCCGGTAGTCTGCAGCACAGCGTTCAGCCGATTCCATCATGGGCACATGGCCCACGCCGGCCATCACGATCAGCTGCGAATTGGGCAGCAGCTCATGCAGCAAGGTGCCGGTGCTGGCAGGGAACACACGGTCTTTTTCTCCCCACACGATGAGTGAAGGCATGGGCAGTCCGCGGGCGCGGTCTTCGACCGAGTCGGCCGTGGCCTGCTCGAAAATGCGCTGCTCCAGGGCCTGATTCGCCATGCGCTCCTTCGCAAGCACCCGCAGCACCGGCCGCGGAATCTTGGGTGGCGCAAACATCACGAAACTCAACACCTCGGCATATTCCCTGGCATTGCGTGCCACGAGCATGTTGCGCCCCGTGGCCTCGAGGTGCAACTGGAACTCTCCCTTCGGTGCCGACCACATGCCGCCTGCGTTCAGCAGCCACAGGTGGCGCACGTGCTGTGGATACAGCGACGCATAGGTCAACGCGATGTGGCCCCCCATGGAGTTGCCGCCGATGTCCACCGGCCCCAAGCCGAGCGACTGAATGAACTCGTGCAGCCGGTGCGCCTGGGCAATGGGCGCGTAGTCGTCGAGCGTGTGATCCGACTCGCCGAACCCCGGCAGGTCGGGTGAGATGACCCGCTGCGTGCCGGTCAGGTGACCCGCCACACGCACGAAGGCATCCTTGTTGCCGCCGAATCCATGCAGCAGGACCAGCGGCACGCCGCTGCCGCCATCGAGGTAGCTCCAGGTGACGCCCGAGGGCATGGTGGCCTTGTGGCGCTTGAGGCCGGCTTGCTTGCGCGCGCGGCGCAAGGCCAGCGTGAGCAGGGACTTGAAAAGAATCATGGTGTCGTCTCCAGTGGGCCCGATCACTGCAGAGGACAGGTCGTGGCCGCGTTGTGACGTCCGGGCCGGCTTCGTGCACAAGCGCGCACAAGCCCGTCGTCGATGTGAAGCCAGTGAACCACGGATCGTTGCGTTTGTGTGTCACCCAAACGATGGAGAAGTGGGCCGAACTCATCATCGGAAACCCGGCCTTCCTAGGAGCCTGGGCGGCAGAAAGAGGGTCCCTCTTTCTGCCGCCCAGGCTCCTAGCATTACAGTGGGGCTCCCAAGGAGTGCGCCGTGTCGACCCATCAAGAAATCGAATTGAAGTTCCAGATCCCCGACCGCGCGCGCGCGGCCGTTCGCCGCGCGGTGTCCACGGCCAAGGCCGAGCAGACGCGCCTGCAGGCGGTCTACTTCGACACCGCAGACCGCCGCCTCGCGGCCGCAGGTATTGCCGTTCGCCTGCGCCTGGAAGGCACGCAGTGGGTACAGACCGCCAAGGCCGGCGACCCGCATGCGATGCAGCGCCACGAGCACAACGTGCCGGTGGATGCCCCGCCGAATGGCGAGCCGCCTGCGCTCGAGCTGTCTCGCCACGACGGCACCCGCGCAGGCAAACTTCTCCAAGCCGCGCTCGCGGCCACCGAAGACCGCCCTGCCGGCGTGCTTTCGCCGCTGTACCGCACCGACATCCTCCGGACCCACCGGATCGCTCGCAGCCGCTACGGCAATGTCGAGCTGGCGCTCGACATAGGCGAGTTGGTTGCCGATGACCGCCGACTGCCCGTGTTCGAACTCGAGATCGAACTGGTGGGCGATGACGACCCGCATGCAGTGATCGACGTGGCGCACGACTGGGTGCGCCGCCACGGCTTGTGGATCGACGTGCGATCGAAGGCCGAGCGCGGGGACCGGTTGGCGCGCAATGTGCCCTTGGGGACGGCGGTCAAATCACGCCCGCCCCAAGGCCGCGCTGGTGCGGTGGGAGGCGAGGCGTACCGCGCTGCGCTGGCCGCGGGCGTGGCGCACGTGCTGCCCAATCTGGGCGATGTGGCCTCCGGCACCTTCACACAAGCCCAGGTGCGCCAGCTGCGGCGCGGCCTGCAACAGCTCCGCACCACTTTCAAACTGTTCGATGGCGTGGTCGCCCTGCCCGACGATGAGGTCGTCGCAGCCATTCAACAAGCGGGCCGCGACCTCGGGCAGACGCGCGACCGTGACGTGCTCGCGCAGTCATGGCAGGCATGGCAGCATGCACCCGAGGCGCCCTCCCTCACCGCGCCTGAAGCGCCAGCCATCGACAGCAGCCACGGAGCCTGCCACATTGCGCGACGTCCCGAACTCACGGCCGCCCTCATCGCCCTGAAGGCTCTGGAGCTGTCTGACGGCACGCGGGGCCCCCAAGCGAACGACTGGCCCGACGCGTTGATCAAGCGCCTGCACCAATGGCACAAGCGCATTCGGCGCGATGCCCGTGCATTTTCTGGCCTGGATGCGCCCCAGCGCCACGCACTGAGAAAGCACATCAAGCGCTTGGATGACGCGTTGAAGGGCGTGGCTTTCCTGTTCAAGGACAAACCACTGGAGCCGCTTCAACAGGCCTTGGCAGAAACCAAGTCTGCGCTGGGCCATTGGCGCGACGATGGCCTGGCTTTGGACGCATGGCGCGAGGCTGTTGCGCACGATGCACGCGCCTGGTTTGCCGTCGGCTGGTTGACCGCCCGACAGTCGAGCGTGGAACAGGTGGCAGAAGACGCCATCGCCCGACTGGCGGCCCTGCCGCTCATCACGCGTGGCGTGCTGAAGAAAAAGTGAGCCGACGGCGCGCGGTGCGGCTTGCGCCGCGCCACGCGCAGACCGTCAGTCGGTGAGGCCCATCGCCCGCAGCGCCCGCGTGAGCAGGGACGAGCGGGTCGGGAACACCGTCATGCGCCCTGCGCCGGCGAGGGCAAAGCCCCGCGACGCGGCGGCCATGCGGTGCGACGTGGCACTGCGCAGCGGCCGTGTTGTTCTTGCGTCCAGCCCCCAGGGCACGCCCTTCACAGGAATCCGGTTCATGGCACTCTCCAAAGTCGAGTGCCTTGATGATGGTCACCGCCCATGACAGCGCGATGACCATCTCCGCTCTATCGGACATTCCGTTGAATGAACGCCGACAGCGGCCGCACCACGTTGTTGGTGCTGTCGTCGTTCGCGGTCAGCACGTCGACGTGGGTGTAACCCTCGCTGATGTAAACCTCGAAGCCCCCGGCCACACCCCCATACGTGCGCGCTGCCGCCAGGGTCGACTGCCCGGCGGGGGTGCGAGGGGTGTTGGCGGTGCAGCTCGGTGCGGCGCAGGGTGCGATGGCCTCGGCGAAACCGCGCCACAGGCCGGGCACCGGCGTGAGGCCGTTGCTGCCGCCGAAGGCGATCACAGGCACATTGATGTTGCGTGCCTGGGTCTGGTTGACGATGTCCGCACGGCCACGACCGCCTTGGGCGATCGGCAGCGACAGCGGGCTGGTGTCCAGGCCGAGGTTCGCGCCGCCGGAGCCGCTGGCGTTGCCCAGCAACAGGCCCGAGCTCGGGTAGTACCAGTCGCTGTAGGTCGAGTCGCCGACGAACAGCGCACGCGAGAAGCGCTTCAGGTTGGTGGGCTCGACTTCCTTGCCCCAGGCTGGTGTGGCCAAGCTGACGGTTGCAGGGGCCGCACCGAAGTCGCGGAAGGCTGCCGCCGGCAAGGCATCGGTGTTGTCGAGCCACACGCGCAAGCCGTCGTTACGGGCGTCGCCCAGGAAACCCATCGAGATCGAATAGAACACCGTGCGGGGTGTGTTGTCATCGTCCATGAAGGTGGACACGCCGGCACCGGCCGTCACGCCATAGGCGCGTGGCGTGAAGTCGCTCAGCTTCATGTACACGTTGTTGCCCACCGTGCCGCCTTGGTCCGCTTGCAGCAGCGACTGCGTGCCATTGATGGTGTTCTCGACCGCAATCTGCAGGCCGGTGATTTCAGTGGACGCGCTGGTGCGCGGCGAGATGCCTGGTCGCGCAACGAAGGCTTGCTCCGTGCCCGCAGCCACCGCCGCATAGAGACCCCCGTCGGCCGCAGCGATCACGGCATCGAGCTGTGGGCCGGTGGGCGGTGTGGCTACCAGCGAGCCGGCGATGCCTTCGAACAGCACCAGGCCGCGCAGCTTCGCGTAGCCAGGCTCGGGGGCGCCGGTGCCCGTGAGGTTGAAGTCGGTGGACGCGTAGCGGCCCACGAAATTGGTGCCGGCCGAGTGCCCGCCCAGGAACACGTTGCGGTCACGCGCCACGGCGAGCGCACGCTCGACGACGGCGTCGATATCGAAGGAGTGCACCTGTGGCGTCCAGTCACCCAGGAAAGGAATTTCCGTGCTCTCATGGAACACGGCCCGACGCGGCAGACGCGGGTCGGTCGACAGCGCGAGTTCGTTGCCGAACAGGAAGTTCAGCGCCAGGCGCGGGTCACGCTCGCGCTCGGCAGTCTGCAGGCCGCCCATGTCCTGCAGCAGCACTGAGCGGCGGTCGACACCCCAGACCTCCACCACCCGCTTGTGGTCCGTCCACATGCGGTTGACCAGGTTCTCGGCCAGCACCAGGTAGCTGTTGGCCGCGGCCAGCGTGCCGGGCACGGCAACCAGCACGGCATCGACCGGCTTGCCGGCATTGGCCTTGAGCGCGAAGCGGGTGTAGCGCACGCGGTTCAGGTCGACCGGTGTGCTGCCGAACTGAACGGCCAGTTTGCCCGTGGGTGCAGCCACATTCGGCGACCCGGGCGTGCGTGCGGCCTTGGCCCGGCTCGGCAGCTCGTGTGTGCTCATGCTCAGCTCGGTGGAGGCCACCGCCTCATCGTCTCCCCCGCCGCAGGCCACAAGCGCCAGCGACACAGACAACAACGCAAATGCACATCGCGCACGCAGGCGCAACGGTGAAGAATAAACGGGGCGGATCGGCATGACAGACATCTCCTGATGAACAAAGTCCCGCTTTTTGAAATTGCACGGGTGTGCAGCGAGAGTAAATAGCGCCTCAGGAGATCACAAGCCGGGTTTGCCATCACGGTTCGCTGCACGGCGTTGGAAAAAATTGGGCTGCTGCAGCCCGCAATGCCGAGGCGCAGCGAAGCGTGCTGGGGCTGCTGATGTTGCTGATGTTGCTGGTGTTGCTCTGGCTGGTGTCCGCGGCCATTGAGCGTCGGCTGAGTCGCCCGGTCTTGGAAGGGGCGCGAAGCGCTTCAAATCCTTCTTCGTGTGGTTGTTTGAGTGCAGCGACCGAAGGGAGCGTAGCGAGTTCCACACGACCCTTCCAAGATCGGGCGACTCAGCTTCCCCGCAGGGGCGACGCTCACAGGCCGCAGTCCTTTGGGTTACCTTTGGGACGCCAAAGGTGACTCGCCTGCCGGGGCGAATACCCGGCGCGGCAGTGCCA